>JAFMQY010000051.1 GCA_017354415.1 Nocardioides sp. | reverse complement strand
GCGGGCTGGCCGGCGGCGATGGCCGGTGGGGCGGCCGAGACGAGGGCACCCGCCCCGGCGGTGGTGAGGGCGGTGCGCAGCAGACTGCGGCGCTGGATCGGATGGGCCATGCCAGTACCTCCGAGCAGGTCTGGGAAGCGACGCTTGTTGTGGACTGACCAGTGGGGCCTTGTCAACGTGAGTCTTCTGCGTGCCCGGGCCGAGGTCAACGCCTGCCTCGGCAGAGCGAGGATGCTCCTGGCAGCCGCATTCGTCCCGCCCGAGGGCGGCGAGTGCTTCGTCGCCGGCTACTGCCCGCAGGCATGCGGACGATGCACCGTGCTGCCCTGTGGGCAGCTCGGGCTACGGAGGGGTGGGCGCGTATCTCCTGCACCCCGCGATGCCACATGTCCAGCCACATCTGTGATGGACCGCGGGCAGGGCACCCGTCGACAACACCGTCGGCGCCGGGCAGTCGAGACCGTGGTGCTGCAGCCAGGGCAGACTCTTGTCAGATTGTCTGACGTGACGGTGGGCGCCACCCGAGGCCCCTGGAACGGGGTCGATGGCGGACATGGCGCTCAGTATCCACCGCCGCCCCCGCCGCCGCTGGCTCCGCCGCCGTAGACGACCAGCAGGATGATGACAACGGCTGCTATGACGACGACCAGTCCTGTGATGACCCATCGTTTGGTCAGCATGCTGACCACCGACTCCCTTCCGTCGCGGAGAGGTGCGCGATGCACCTGTCTCACGAGGAAATACGAAGCGGCTCCGTCGATTGTTCAATCCGCTCGCGGACTGCCACCGTCGTGGGAGAATCGTGGTCGAGGTGTGAGAGATGCGGATAGTCATTCCACCGGATCAAAGTCTCACCAAGGCATCTGTATCCGTGGCGATGTCGCGGAACGAAGCGGTCGAGCTGCGAGATGCCCTGGACGCCGTCTTGGCAACGGGCCGGTCCAGCTGGCGTGTCGGGGCGTCCTGGGCCGAGCAGGAGACAGATGTGGCGGTCAGGCTGACGCTGCAGGGCATGCGTGACCGGAAGGCATGAGTGGGGCCCGCCGGCCGGCTCACCGGCGGGCCGCGTGGCGGACGGGATCAGTAGAGCGAGACGCCGTAGGCGCTGAGCGCCTCGGTGACCGGCTGGAAGAAGGTCGTACCTCCGGTGGTGCAGTTCCCGCTGCCACCAGAGGTGAGGCCGATCGCCTTCGTGCCGTCGTACAGCGGGCCGCCGGAGTCGCCGGGCTCGGCGCAGACGTTGGTCTGGATCATCCCGGAGACCTTGCCGCCTCCCTGGTAGCGGACGGTGACGTTCAGCGCCTGGACGGTGCCGGAGTGGACGCCGGAGGTGGAACCGTCCCGGGTGACCTTCTCTCCGACGAAGGCGTTGGCTGCGGTGTACCCGCCCGGATGCGACAGCGACGTGTTGGCGTACTGCACGAGCGCGTAGTCGTTGCCCGGGAAGCTGTAGCCGATGGTGGGGCCGATCAGCGTGCGGTGCTGGGCGTCGGTGTACCAGGACTTCGCCACCTTGCCGCAGTGTCCGGCGGTCAGGAAGTAGTAGCTGCCGCCCTTGGTGACGTTGAAGCCGAGTGAGCAGCGGTACTGGCCGCCGTAGATGGCATCACCGGCGCTGACCAGCGGGCGGAACGTGCCGCTGGCGTGGCGGATCACCAGCGACGACGTGTCGACACCGGCCGACCTGCGAATCTTCGCCACCTCGGACTTCGAAACGGTCTTGTCGACGGTCACCACGACCTTGTCGGTGCTGGCGTCGGTGTACCAGGCGATGCCGTGGACGCCGGAAGCCCGTACGCCGTGGCTCGTGGCCGCGAGCCCGGGGGCGGCGCCATGGTGCGATGCAGCGGGAGCCGGGGACTGCAGCAGTGCGGTGGCTGCCAACAGACCGATCGCCAGGCCGGAGAACTGGAGCGCCCGTCTGATCGAGCGCCGTGATGTGGTCACGATTCCTCTTAAGCCCCGAGGCCCGCCGTCGGGCCGGGCGGGCCTCGACACGGCCAGGCTCCCGACGTAGACGACCGGGCGTGGCCACGTCCTTCAGGGCTACGTCGGCCGCGGTCTTCCGGAGCGCCGTCGGGGGCGGCGCTCGTGAGCGGGCCGCTCGCCGTCGGCCTTGTCGATCCGATCAGCTGTCTCCTCGTGTTCGTTCGCGCGGCGCGAGATCGCCCGCCCGTCCTCCCGGAACCGACGGGGTCGGAGACGTCGGGAGCGACCGTCAGCATTCGCTCCTCCACGTCATGCTCGCGCTCGGCGATCCGTCTGTGGGCATCCGCACTTCGGTCAGGCATCACGTCTCCAAGAAGAAGGCCAAGGCCCCCGCTCGCCCTCAGGGGCAGCTCGACGGGACCCGTGTGCGCTGTGCTGTCCATCCGGGGACAGCCTCGGCCAGCAGCACCCTTGCCGTTCCCCGAACGGGTTTCGACCAAACGCTCGACCGCCTCTCGGCGGCTCTGTCGGGACGCTGGAATCATGACTGCCACGATTCGTGACGGCCATCGAGCAGGTCGCCCGCGCTGAGGCATCCCCTGCCGTATCAGAGACCGCCGGACCCCACTCCTGTGAGGCATTCGGGCTCTTGCCTCCAACCTGGCGCGAGACCGGTCGGCGAACAAGGCGAGGCCTCCTCGACGATCGGGGAGCGGTGATGGCGCACGGCGAAAGCAGCGGATCGGAGCGGGCACGGCTCGCGCTCGCAGCGATCAGACCGGATGCACCCGATCCGCGACGAGTGGAGCCTGCGTCTGGCCGAGGACGACCAGACGATCCGGAGTTGCGAGCTCGGCGACCTCACCGGCCGAAGGCGCTCGACGTCCTGGCGGAGATCTCCATGACCGACCTCCTCTGCTCGTTCGGCACCCTGCCACCGGGCCTCGTCACGCTGCACAACTATCCCCGCTACATGCAGGAGTTCGTTCGCCCGGACGAACGCTGCAAGACCTGGCGGCCACCGACATCCTGCGCTCCCGGGAGCTCGGGGTGCCGCGCTACAACGACTTCCGGCGGCTGATCCACCTCGAACCGGTCTCGACGTTCGACGAGCTCACCGACAACCCCGGGTGGGCGCGCGAGATCCACGATCTGTACGACGGCGACATCGACCAGGTCGACCTGCAGGTCGGGATGTACGCCGAGCGTCGACCGCGGGGCTTCGCGTTCAGCGACACCGCCTTCCGCATCTTCATCCTGATGGCCTCTCGCCGGCTCAACAGCGACCGGTTCTTCACCGACTACTAACGCCGGAGGTCTACAGCCAGGCAGGGACGGACTGGGTCAACCAGAGCTCCATGAAGACAGTGCTGCTGCGCCACTACCCGGACCTGCGGCCAGCGCTGGCCGACGCTCCCAGCGCCTTCGCCGCCTGGCGGTAAGCCGTCTGAGGAAGGCGTGTCATGGGGTGGCAGCATGAACGCTCCAGGCTTGGCACACGACGAACGGGCATCGGTGACGCAAGCTCGTGACGTGCCCTGACAGTAAGAGCGGAGCATCCTCGCTCGACACGGACCACTCGAGGCGAGTCGGCATCGGAACGTCATTGCGGGGCGTCTCCGGAGCGCCGTAGGACGAATCACGAGGGGTGAGTCAGAGGAGGCGGGAGTACTCGTCGGTGACGAGCCGGTAGCACCCGCACGAGGTGGCCTCGAGGCCAGCAGCATCTCGGATCGTGATGACGCCGCGGCGGTAGGTGATCAGACCCGCGTTCTGCAGCCGTTGCGCGACCTCCGAGACAGTCGCCCGGCGGGTGCCCAGCATCTGGGCCAAGAACTCCTGGGTGAGCGGGAAGGTGTCGGTGGCGACCCGATCCCGAGTCATGAGCAGCCACCGCGCGGCCCGCTGCTCGGCGCGGTGCAGCTGGTTGCATGCGACGCTTTGCGCGAGCTGCACGATCACGGCCTGGGTATAGCGGTGGAGCCGCTCGTGCAAGGCGCCGTCGGACGTGGTGAGGAACTCGACCATCGCCGCGGACTCCATCCGCAACGCCGCTCCTGGGACCTGGCAGAAGGCATGGTGAGCAGACAGCCGAGCGCCCAGGAAGACCGGTAGCCCCACGACCCCTTCCCGGCCGATGGTGGAGACCTCGACCCGGGTGCCCTCCCGGCCGGCGACCAGCGAGAACACCGCCCCGACCGGGAAGTACAAGTGCTCGATCGGCTGGCCCGGCTCGTAGACCGGCTCCCTCAATGCGGCGTCGACCGGTTCGAGCAGGTCGACCATCCGGGCGAGCTCAGGCTCGGGCAGACCGGCCAGGATCTGGTTCTCCGCAGCAACTGATCCGACCACCACCGTCACCTCCAAGGAAGCAGTACCCCAGGTGGATGGGCTCATGAGATCGGGGCAGTTGCCCGGGGCCGTTGTCATTGGGGGGCTGAGTGGAGGTGAGTCACCCTGCCCATGCCGAGCGGGGGGTCCGCAACAGGTCGGCGCCTCCGGGAGCCATGGTCAAGGCCACAAGCGCGGCCGCAATCCGACTGAGTGGGAGTACGAAGTCGAGGCTCCCGGTGGCCAGGACCGACAGCGGCATCGAGGGCGCCTTGGCCTCTGTCGGGTCCTGGACGATGACCCGACCGCCGGCCCGTTTGATCTCCCGCGCTCCCTGGGCGCCGTCGTCGAGCCGTCCGGAGAGGATCACTCCCAAGCACCGCTGCCGATGCCGTTCCGCGAGCGCCTGCAGGGTGGGGTCGAGAGTGCGCATTCCGGCGACGGGGGCCAGCGTCCATGCGGCGCCTTCCGCCGCGAGTCGCGTGTGGGGCGGAAGGACCGTGACCACCCCTGGTTCCAGGGCCTCCATGCGTCCCCCCATGTCAGACGTCGGTCCCACGCGGAGCGAGGTGTTCCGAGCGATCATCCGAGACAGGTCGTCGGGCGTGGAGGTGGCTGTCGGCATCGCCCGGTGCAGTGCGACGAGGATCGCCGCCGGGAAGTCGGCTGGGAGGCCGGCAAGTACCTGCGAGGTCGCCTCGAGACCGCCGAGGGAGCCGGCGAGAACGACGACGTCGAACGCCCCAGACGACCCTGAAGAGCGCTCCGGCGTGCTGCCGACAACCATCAAGCCAACGTACGCCACCGAACGCAATGGGTACCGGCCGCCTCTCAGGTCAGATCGTCGGCCCCGCATCCGGAGTCGGCGAGCTTCCAGGTTCGGACCGGTCTGGAGTGGGAAGGACACCTACTTCTCGGGTAAGCGTTGCCAGGTCTGCGGCCGGTCGGCTGTCACCGGGGTATGACTGGGCGGTCGGGGAGCGGTGACGGCGATGTCTGCCGCGCCGGGGCGGACTCGGGCCACGGCAGAGGGCGACTACGTCAGCCCTCGAGGCTCCCATCGTCGGACCGGGAGGCGCTGGGCTTTCCACGCTGGGTTGGTGACGTGTCAGGCCGGCCGCGCCGGACGAGTTCTGCCTTGAGGTCGTGGTTCTCGCGACGAAGTCGGCGGAGTTCTTGGCGGTCTGGTTCGCTGGCTGCTTGGAGTTCGCTCAGCTCGGTGGCGAGGACGTTGGTCTTGTCGCGCAGCTTCAGAACGTGTCCGATTCCGGCCAGGTTGAGGCCCTCGGAGAGGAGGGTGGTGATGTCGGCGATCCGGTCGATGTCGTCTCGGCTGTACCGGCGTGTGCCGCCGCCGGTACGGAACGGCCTGACCAGGCCGCGTTGTTCGTAGGTCCGCAGCATCTGCGGATCGACCCCGCTCAGCTCTGAGGCGACCGAGATCGAGTAGACGGCGTGACCGGAGTCCACGTCACTCATGACGGGACGACCGGTGACCCTGGTGCGGCGCCTGGACCGGGCCGGCGTGGGGGCCGGACGTGAACCGGTCCGGCGACGACCCAGGCGCCGTGTCGGCGGCCGGGGTCGGTGGAAACCGGTACGCCCCGAGTCTGTGTGGTGTCGAGCACCACCGTTGGGTCGCGGTGCTCGACACGTGCCGCGACCGGCGGTGGAGCCGCCGGCGCCTGGGGAGCGTTGGGTTGTGCAGCGTCCAGGGCGAGGTGGTAGGCGGCCTGAAGCGCCCAGAACCGCTCGGTTGCGTCTGGCTCGAGGCTGATGTCGGGGTGGAGGTGGCGGGCCTGGCGCCGGTAGGCACGGGCAACCTGCGGTGGGTCTGCGTCTGCTGTGACTCCGAGAAGCGCACGCGCGGCCCGCACCGACCCGTCCCGAGCCCGCGGTTCGTGCATCACTCCACCTTCCACATCTACCGAAGATTCGGTTCCTTCCACTTGAAACTATGCCAGCACGAGTTCATAATCTCAAACAGTTGGTACAGGTTACCTCACTTGTCGTCAGCAGATCGTGGTGATGAGAGGAGGACGATCGCGATGCTGATGGGTACCGACCCGCTGCGTGCACCCGGCTCGCACAGCTTGGCGCAGTGGAGCGACCGAGGCGAGACCGCCGACTCCTTCGTGAACTCGAAGGCTGCCTGCTGCGATCCCGGCATCCTTGCCGGACAGCTCGGTCTCACCGGGCACTCTCGCCATCAACCACCGCCTCGACGCTGCGTGCATCGTGGTGACGACAGGTCAGAACGTAGCGTGCCTATTGCCCATGAACGCCGGGCGCAGGGCGTCCGTCGTGTAGAGCGGCGAGGGCCCGTCGGACGTGCGCACCCCTGGACCGCTCGACGGGCGGCTCGATCGCGAGCTGATCCTGCGCGAGCCCCCCGAGCTGGACCGGCTTGACGCCGCCTTCGGAAGCAACCCTCACCCTCACCAGGGATACGACGAGGCCCTCTCAGCGCGGGGCGGGCCACGAGCGACTCGAAGGAGGAATCATGCGCGCCGCGGGCACGACTCCCCACCACACCAGGTGGCGGCGGCCACGGCTCGGCGCAGTCCTCGAAGCCGGTGCGGCTATCCGCACGCTCATGGCCCGCCTCGTCACCGGCGGGGACCATCAGCCGGCTCTGGCGAGCAGACACGAATCCGAGCCTCCGGCGCCCGTACACCGCGTCGGTGAACGGTGGCCGGCGCCATGGGAACTCACCGGGAGATCCAGACCCACCAGCCAGAACGGAGACCACACGATGTACCCCTCGGCCAAGACTCGCGAACTCGCGGTTCTCATGCGTATCAGTCGCGAGCTCGATGTGTGCGGGGACCTCACAGCCACCGTCGACAGCCCCTCGGAACTCATCGCCTGGGCAAGTGTGCTGACCGACCCGACCGTCCTGGCGTGGCGAGCCCTGGACTCCGGATGCCGCTTCGTCCACGTGGCAGCCGACCACCACCGGGCACCGATCCGCGGACACGTGACCGCCGTACTGTCGTGCGACCAGCACCGAGAGTTCTGGGACGCGCTGCAACTGGCGACCCTCGAGGCGGGCCGTACCCGGGCCCTGCGCGTCAGCGACCTCGCCGAAGCCTGGCAGAACATGCCCATCATCCCGCCCGACACCCAGACGCCACCCGAGCCGCCATCCCGGACACCGGCCACATCACCGACCCCCCCGGCATCCGCCCGGGCAGCGGTGCACGGCGACGATCCCGACGAAGCACGCACGACAACCCGAGACGACAACAGCACCACAACCGAGACGACAGGCGAGACGAAGGACGAGACGAAGGACGAGACGACAGACGAGACGACAACCGAGACGACAACCGAGACGCCGGCGAGGGCGCCGGCAGCTAGCTAGTTCCAATGGTCAAACCAGATGCAAGGAGGCACCGTGATGTTGCTGCGCACCACCGATCCCTTCCGTGACTTCGACCGACTCACCCAGCAGCTCCTGGGCTCGACCTGGGGCACCACCAACCGGCCGGCGGTGATGCCGATGGATGCCTGGCGCGAGGGCGACCAGTTCGTGATCGAGTTCGACCTCCCCGGCGTCAGCCCGGAGAGCATCGACCTGGACGTCGAGCGCAACGTGCTCACCGTCAGGGCCGAGCGGGTATCGCGAAACGGCGACTGGGAGATGCTCGCCGCCGAGCGCGTCCGGGGAGCCTTCAGCCGCCAGTTGGTCCTGGGGGACAACCTCGACCTGGACAACATCGAGGCACACTACGAGGCCGGTGTCCTGCGCCTCGTGGTCCCGGTCGCGGAGAAGGCCAAGCCGCGAAAGATCGAGGTCAGCGGCACCAAGCAGGACACCGCGGCCATCGAGGCCTGAACCACCCCGTCCGCCGAGGCGTCACGCACGCCTCAACGAGAGCACCGGCCCGCACCCGCGGGCCGGTGCCTCACCTCTCCCGACGTGACTTTCGTCGATGTCGAATTGCCGTCGGGAGCCGCCGAAGCCGGAGCCTGACCGCTTGCGGGTACTTGGTCTCAGGGCTGTCATGGAGCACGGCTGTGGCTTTGTCAGTGCGGCGTGATGCGCCGGAAGGACGTGGCCGCTCGTCCCCCGGGGCGTCGCGCGAGCGCCGTGCGATCACGTGCGACTGCTGCTCGGCGTTCGGGTGGCTCGTGAACCAACACCCACGTCTGTGGCGCCGGTGGACGCAGGTGCTCCGCGACGCGGAGTCCGCCGCCCGGGCGGGCCTCGAGCGCAAGGGTGTCGTTGGTGGACGACGTCCTGCTCAACACGGTCGGCGCCGGGCTGGCCGCGCTCGTGACACGTCGCCGGTGGCAGGAGCGGTGCAGCCCCGACTCCGAGCCGCACACGATGACGAGACGCGGGCAGGAGACGTCGAGGCGGCGATAGCGAAGCCTCGGGCCTTGAGCATGATCGCCGTCTGGTCGAGACTGTGGGAGGTCGCATCTGGGAGATGCCCGTCCTGAGCCGGCGAACGCCGACCCTCGACACGTCGATCTCTCTCTCGGTTCACTGGGGCATCTCCTGCTTCCCGCGCAACCACAGATCGTTGGTTGCGGCTAATTCAATAGGTGCTCGTCCGGGATCGGAATTGCATCCTCGGGTCCCGCAGCCCTCGCAAAGGAGTTGCGTTATGCGTTCTACCAGTGCGTGTCACATACGCTCGCCACGACGAAAGGTGTGGCTCGGGTTCGCTGCCGTGGCCGGACTCGCGACGAGCCTGCTGATCCCCGCCCAGGCCCAAGCGGCGCTGCCCGGTCTCACCCAGATCAGCTCAGACCCCAACACCGCCGCCAACGCCCCCAGCGGGGAGCACGCCACCGAGGTCGAACCGGACACCTTCGCCTGGGGATCCACGGTCATCTCCACCTACCAGGTCGGCCGGGTGTTCAACGGTGGAGCCACCGACATCGGATTCAGCCGAAGCGACGATGGCGGTGTCTCATGGACCCACGGCTTCCTGCCAGGCACGAGCAGGGAGTCGCTCACGCAGCCCGGGCCGTTCTTCTCTGCAAGTGACGCCTCGGTCGCCTACGACGCGAAGGATCACACCTGGATCATCTCCTGGCTCGGTGCCCACTTCTCCGGCGGTGGCGTTGTGGATGTGGAGGTCAGCCGGTCGACGGACGACGGCCGTACATGGAGCGCGCCGGTCACGGTCGCTGCCACTGGTGTGTTCTACGACAAGAACTGGTCGACGTGTGACAACAACCGCCAGAGCCCGTTCTTCGGCAACTGCTACACCGAGTTCGACAACGCGAACAGCCGCGACCTCGAGCTGATGTCGACCTCGACCGACGGCGGGCTCACCTGGGGCGCGCCCCAGACGACCGCGGACCAGATCCACGGCCTCGGCGGCCAGCCGGTCGTTCAGCCGAGCGGGCGGGTCGTCGTCCCGTTCGAGGAGATCAACGGACACATCGGCTCATTCACCTCTGACGACGGCGGCGCGACCTGGAACGCCTCGGTGCAGATCTCGACATCCACCTCACACCGGGTCGCCGGCGTGCGTACCTCGTCCCTCCCGTCCGCCGAGATCAGCGGTGACGGCACGGTGTACGTGGTCTGGCAGGACTCGCGGTTCGAGGGCGGCACGGCGAACGACATCGTCCTGAGCACGTCCACGGACGGCACCACCTGGTCGCCGGTCGCGCGGATCCCGACCGATCCGGTCGGCAGTGGCGTCGACCATTTCATTCCGGGGCTGGCGGTCAACAGCACCACGTCCGGGTCGCACACCCAGCTGGCCGTGACCTACTACTTCGACAAGAACGCCGCCTGCACCGGCTTGACCTGTGAGATCCAGGCAGCATTCGTCTCCTCGAACGACAACGGAGCGACGTGGAGCTCACCGGACGTCGTCACGCCGGCAATGCAGATCGGCTGGGTGGCACCGACGACGCAGGGCGCGATGGTCGGCGACTACATCTCGACCTCGTTCCTCGCCGGCGAGCAGCGAGTCGTGGCTGCGGTAGCGGTCGGATTCCAGCCCGCCTCCGACGGCACGCTCAACGAGCCGATGTTCGCCGCCTTGGAGAAGGTGCGGAGCGGGTCGAACAGGTTGGACACGACGACGCCGGCATCGCCTCACACCGAGACCCCGGAGATGCCAGCCACGACGTTCTGATCACTGCCCACAGTTCCATCACTCACCCCAGTACGTCCGCCGGTTCGGCCGGCGGACGTACTGCGTCGCAGCCATCCACGTAGCCGAGGCAGGCTGCGCCACTGGTTTGAACTGTGGGTCGTGGTCCGCCACGTGTGCTGGAAGCGGCTGCGCGGCGGCCGGGCCGGCCGCTCCCAGGTGATGCGGTGCACGCCGGTCAGGTGGGCTGCGCCTCTGAGGAGCCACCGCTGAGCCTCGTCGTTCCGGGCGTTCGCGCCCGGGCAGAACCCGGCTCCAACGGTCCGAAGGAGCCCGCGGACGGCGGCCTGAGATCCGCGATGCCGTTCGCGCGATGATGCCGCGTCTCGACCTGGTACATGGCCACAGGGTGCCGAGGGTGTCTCCCGGAGTCAGGAGGTGCCGGGTCCGGCCGGAACGATGTTCTGGTTGGCGTTGAAGACGTTCCTGGGGTCGTAGGCCCGTTTGATCTCGGCGAGTCGGGTGTAGTTCGCGCCGTAAGCGGCGCGCACACGCTCGGATCCTTCGTCTCCCAGGTTGTTGACGTACACGCCGGCCATGTGGGGTCGCAGGGCCTCGAACAGCGAACGGGTCCACTCGATGTTCTGGTCGGACTCCGCGGGATCGTCCCATTGGGAGAGGATCAACAGGTCGTACTGCTCGGCACGATGCGCGAATGCGGTTGCCGACGATGGGACGCGGCTCGCGGCCCCGTGCATCTGTTGGAGCCCGACTCCGCTCGCGGCGGACGGCATCTGGGAGAGGAAGCCCATCAGGATCTCGACCGTCTGGTCGCTGACTTCCCGCAGGAAGCCGGACTTCCAGTAGTGCAGGCGCCCGTCGGGGAACCCGGCGTCCGGGCGGCACTGCCAGGCCGGATAGTCGACCGGCTGGATGTCGTCCGTGACGGGCGATACGAAGGTGCGGAGTGGAGCCAAGACCCTTTCACCGTCGTTGAAGGGCCCGCAGTAACACACCGCCAACGACAGCATCGGCTCGCCCTCTTCGGTGACCCACAGCGACACTGCGGTCGACAGCTCGTCGGGGGCGGCCTTCACGAACTCGTCGTAGAAGCGCAGCACGCGTGGCGCATCCGCCCAGGCGAACACCAGCCCGCCGGCGAGGACCTGGACCACCGGGTGGAGCTGGTACTCGAATGACGTGACAACTCCGAAGTTGCCTCCGCCTCCGCGCAGCGCCCAGAACAGTTCGGGGTGCTCGTCCCGGCTGGCCCGGATGCATTGACCATCGGCGGTGACCACCTCCGCGGCGACCAGGTTGTCGCAGGCAAGGCCGTACCGGCCGTTGAGCCAGCCGAGCCCGCCACCGAGGGTGAGACCGGCGATCCCGGTCATCGAGACCACGCCCATCGGGCTCGCCATCCCTGCTGCGTGGTTGGCGCGGTCGAACTCGCCCAGGGTCAGACCGGCGTCGGCTCGTACCGTCCTCCGGTCGGTGTCGATGTCGATGCCCTTCATCTGCGAGAGGTCCAGCATCAGCGCCCCATCACGGACGGCATTGCCCGCGACGTTGTGGCCGCCAGACCGCAAGCACAACGTGAGGTCCAGACGCTGGGCAGTACTGACCGCCGTAGACACGTCGGAGGCGTCGTGGCACTGCACGATCGCCAGCGGACGCCGGTCGATCATGCTGTTGAAGATCGATCGCGCTGCCTCGTACGCCGGATCGCTGGGCAGGAGCAACCGACCGTGCAGGGCTCTCCCCAGATCCCTCAGCAGGTCGCTCAGAACGGCCCCGGTTCCCTCTTCTGGCTCGATCATTCTCGCGTCCATCCCCCTCTGATCGTGCGCAGCAGCAGTGTCCTCACGCACGGTAGCGGCAAAGGCGCATGGCGTGCGTGGCTCAGCCGGCCGGGATCACCGTTGTTCGACCGTGGAGACGACGCTCGAGATCACACCGACGAGGGCGAGCAGCACGACCACGGCCCCCTCGGCCGAGCCGTTGATCGGCTGGTCCCAAGATCGTCACTCGCCAGAAGGCGACACGAACAGCCAGTCATCGCCGGCCTTCCGCTCCACCCGACGGATCCACATCCGCGGGCTTTGGTGGCGGCGGACGTCCTCAGCCCAGGCAAGCGCCTCGCCATCGGTGGGAAGGCTCTGAACGTCGACAACCTGGCCCTGGCGGTCCACGAGGCGATACACGTGGGTGGTCTGATCAGTGGAGTTGCTCATGTGGCTCACCTACAAGATCCGCCGCAGCGACGGGCGGCGGCCGTCGTCATCAGCAACTGGATCTGAACGAGGTAGACCATCAGGGCTCCCGAGGTGTCGATTTGCCGGCGGGCCCAGGAGAGGGCCCCGCCCCTTCAGTCTCGGAGCGCGGGTGTCGGGGCGACATGGGGTCTTGACCCCATACCGCGAGGGGGAGGCGGGCGACATGGACAGGTGCTTCGAGGGTGGGTGAGGGTGGGCGTATGGCGCACGGCTTCTCGCCGTCCTCGCGCGTGATCTTGATCAATGCGGTGCTCTTCACGCTGGCGACCGCGGTGCTCGCGCTCTCGCCGGCGACTGTGGTGTCGCCGACGCTGCCCTCGCAGCTCCTGGTGCTCGTCGTCGGGCTCGCGGTGGTGATCGTCACGAACGCGTTCCTGGTCCGGGCCTCCCTGGTGCCCCTGGACCGCCAGAAGCTCGGGATGCGCGATCGCACCGAGCCGACCCGCTACGCGATTCCGGTCGGCCTGATCGAGCCCTGACCCGGATCCGGCGTCACGACGGTCCCGGGTCGAGGCTCGCGCCATGGAGGTCGGGAGACCGATGCATGAGTCAGTTCGTGGCCGACCACACGAGTCAGCGGGTGCAGTAGTCATGCGGGGTGGTCGACATCGTCAACCCGATGGGGCACGCCGCCGGCGAGGGGCGTGGTGTCCAGATACCTGATCTCGTAGACCCGCTCGGCGAACTTCCAACCGTCCGACGTGCGCTGGTATCGGTCGTGGTAGACGGCGTGGTTGACGTGGGACGTTCCGTCACGCAGCTGGAACAGCTCGTACATGAAGGTCCGGCCGGACCCGGTGTCCCCCTCGACCTCGACCTTGCCGGGATGCATGTTCTGGACGAAGCACGCCGCGAACGACTCCCGCCGCTCGCCTAGGGCGCGGATCTGGGCCGGGCCGACGGCGCTGACCGAAGCCTCCGGGATCCGCAGCGCTCCATCGGGCGTGAACAGCGACCCCAACCGCTCGTGGTCGTTCATCATGACGGCGTCGGTGAACTCCCGGCGCAGTCGCTCCAGTTCGATGAAGTCGGCCAAGTCTTCGAGTTCGTGCATCTTGTGCATGTCGTGCTCCTTGGGTTCGTTCATGTGGTGATCGGCGTTCGCCGACGCGTCTGTGGGCCCGCCATGGCACCGGGCGAGCCGCGCGCGGCTGTCGGCGGCCCAGTTGATCGACGGGAGACTCCGACGGAATGTCACGTCGGCCGCTCCGCGCGTAGCGGTTGCCTGGCCCGTCGAACCCACGTCCGGCCATGAACACGTTCCGGCGCCGCAGGGCGCCCGTCCACCAGCTCTGAGGCTGCCGGTCACACAAGGGCGCGTCCATCCGTCGACCCGACAACGGTCGCGAGCGGCTCGGCGCGACGCGACGCGTCAGCCGGTGCCAGCCCTTCCGGCTCAGGCACCGACCGTTGCCGTCACCTGACCGAGTGGCGCAGGCCCAGAAAGGTACCTACACATGCAACAACTCGCTCGCTGGTCCTTCCGCCGTCGGTGGGTGGTGATCGGGCTGTGGCTGCTCGCACTCGCCGGCTTCCGGGTGCTCGACACCGCTGTCGGCACCGACTACTCGCAGCACTACGAGCCTCCTCATACCGACAGCGCGCAGGTTCAGGCATGGCTCGACGCGGCGGCGCCGGCGCAGGCCGGCGACACCGATCGCATCGTCTACGCGGTGAGCTCCGGGTCTATCTCCGATCCGGCCGTCGAGCATCAGATCAAGCTCAGTGTCCAGTCTGTCGCACAGCTTCCGCACGTCACCGCGGTGACTTCACCACTCTCGCCTCGAGGACGCAGCCAGATCAGCCACAGCGGCCGCATCGCATATGCGACCGTCCAGTTCGACGAACTGGCTGAGAACCTCCCGACAGACGTGGTGCAGCGGGTCGTCGATGCCGCACGGGCCCCCGCAGGTGAAGGCCTCCAGATCGAGCTCGGCGGCGAGGCGATCTCCCAGGCCGCCCAGCCGGGTGTGGGAGGCGTCGGCATCGGCGTCATCGCTGCGGCCGTCGTCCTCTTCCTCGCCTTCGGCTCTCTCATCGCAACGGGGCTACCACTGGTCACCGCCATCGTGTCCCTGGGAACGAGCCTGGCCATCGTCGACATGCTCTCCAACGTGGTCTCGATCGCCGACTTCACACCCGACCTCGCCACGCTCCTGGGTCTGGGGGTCGGCATCGACTACGCCATGTTCATCGTCTCGCGCCATCGCACCGGCCTGCTCGCCGGACGGACCCTGATGGACTCGGCCGTCACCGCGGTGAACACATCCGGTCGCGCGGTGCTCTTCGCCGGTCTCACCGTCTGCATCGCGCTGCTCGGCATGTTCACCCTGGGCCTGAAGGTCTTCTACGGCGTTGGGCTGGGGGCCAGCATCGCGGTCATCGTCACCGTTCTAGCCGCGCTCACTCTGCAGCCCGCCCTGCTCAGCCTGTTTGGTCACAGGGTGCTCGCTCGCCGCCAGCGGCGCGCGATTGGACACGCAACGGGCTCCGGATCCCGGCTCTGGGATGCCTGGTCGGCACGGCTACGCCGCTCCCCGTGGACCCTCGCCACCGCCGGGATGCTGGTCATCGTGACGTTGGCGCTCCCGGCGCTTTCGCTGCGCCTCGGTTTCTCGGACGCCGGCAATGAGCCGACGGTCAACACCAGTCGCCGCGCCTACGACCTGCTGGCCGAAGGTTTCGGCCCCGGGTTCAATGGCCCCTTCACGCTGGCCACACCGGATACCGGCGCCGGCGACCGTGACGCCTTCACGGGCGTCATGCACCGGTTGGCAACGGTTCCGGGAGTCGCCAGTGTGACCGATCCAGTCGTGGTGGGGGCTGGCGGGCACGCCGTTCTGGTTGCCGAGCTGGTCCCGACCACGTCGCCACAGTCGGATGCCACGGACACTCTGCTGCGGCACCTCCGCGACGACGTCATCCCCCAGGCGAGCGTCGGGACCGGACTCGATGTCCGCGTCGGAGGCATCACGGCGGTGAACGAGGACTTCTCCCAGGTGATCGCACGCCATCTGGCGTTGTTCGTCGGCGTCGTGATCGGACTCTCGTGTCTGCTGTTGGCACTGGTCTTCCGCAGTCTGGTGGTCCCAGTCGTCGCCGCGTTGATGAACCTCTTCTCGGTCGCCGCCTCCTTCGGGGTCGTCACAGCCGTCTTCGAGAAGGGTTGGTTGAAGGGAGCGATCGGCGTCCACTCCACCGGCCCGATCGAGCCCTTCATACCGGTACTCGTCTTTGCGGTGCTGTTCGGGCTGTCCATGGACTACGAGGTCTTTCTCGTCGCCCGCATGCACGAGATCTGGCTGGAGACCCGTGACAACACCATCGCGGTCACCCGTGGTCTTGCTCAGACGGGACGGATCATCACCGCTGCCGCCGCAATCATGATGTTCGTCTTCGGTGCCTTCACGCTCGGTGACGACCGGCTCCTGAAGATCTTCGGACTCGGGCTGGGCAGCGCAGTCCTCATCGACGCGCTCATCATCCGCACCCTGGTGCTACCCGCGGTGATGTTGCTGCTGGGCCGCCTGAACTGGAAGATGCCCTCCTCCGTGGAACGGTTCCTCCCCCGACTCAACGTCGAAGGCGCCGAAGCCGCCGTCACGAGTCAGGCGATGAGCAGGACCACAGAGCCGGAACCTGTGTCCTGATGAGACCCGCGACGATGACGACGATGACAGAGCCACCTCGAGTCTCCACCGGGCCTCGCGCCGTGAGCTGGGACGAACATCGGAAAGGTCACGAACGGCGCTGCTGCTCCGTCGAAGTCTTGAGGATCCTGGAACCAAGGAGGTCGAGGCCAGTGAACACTCCTCACACACCGGACAGAGGTCATCCCGACTCCGACCGGGTGCTCATCGAAGAGCGTGGCCCGTTGAACAATCTCGCCTACCGCCTTCTCGGGTCGCTCACCGAAGCCGAGGACGCCGTCCAGGAGGCATACGCCCGCTGGTACGCCCTCTCGCTCGAGCAGCAGACCGCGATCGCATCCCCGGGCGCATGGCTGAACACCGTGGTCAGCCGGATCTGTCTCGACGTACTCAGGTCCACTCGCGTGCGGCGGGAACAGTACGTGGGTGAATGGCTCCCGGAACCACTCCCGGACGGGAGGGAATGGTCTGGTCGCGAGACCGGCCATCCGAGTGGCGACCCTGCCGACCGGATCACACTGGATGAATCGGTCGACATGGCCTTCTTGGTGGTGCTCGAATCACTGGCACCGGCTGAGCGCGTCGCCTTTCTTCTCCATGACGTCTTCCGTTACCCCTTCGCGGAGGTTGCAGAGATCGTCGGACGCAAGCCTGGGGCGTGCCGCCAACTGGCCTCGCGGGCACGTCGACGAATCCGGGACGCGCAACACACGGCCGTGCCGGCCTACCGCCGCGCCGCCATCATCGGTGACTTCAAGCGCGCGTGGGAGGCCAAGGACATCGAGACCCTGGTCGAGCTCCTGGATCCGACGGCGACCATCATCGCCGACGGCGGCGGCCGCGCGTCCGCGTCACCGGTTCCCATCGAGGGCGGCAACACGGTGGCTGCCTTCCTCGTCGGACTGGCCGAGCACGCGGAGGGACACGCCTTGCTCGAGCGGAGTGTCAACGGTCAGCCCGGGCTCGTCGGCACCGACGGCACGCGGATCGAGACCGTATTCTCGTTCGAGATCGCCGACGACCGCATCACCCGGATCTGGGCCGTCCGCAATCCCGAGAAGCTCCAACCCTGGAGCGACCGATGAGGCGCCGACCAGGGCCGGCTGAGATGCACGTCGTCCACGACGGGCCCCGAGATGCACCACCTCTGTTGCTCATCCATGGATCCGGGGCCTCGGGCGCGAGCTGGGGACCTGTGATCCCCGCGCTGGCGGCCCGCCGTCACGTCATCCGGGTCGACCTCCCGGGCTGCGGCCAGTCCCCGCCGCCGCCGTCGTACGACGTGCCGGCGCAGGCCGAGAGAGTGGCGGACGTGCTCGACACGCTCGGTCTTCGTCGGCTCACCGTCGTCGGGCATTCGAGCGGTGGCTACGTCGCGACCGCCCTCGCCGAACAACGCGCCGACCTGGTGAGCTCCCTGGCGCTCATCAGCACCGGTCCGAGCATGGACGCATTCCTCGGAGATTCGATCATCCTCCGGGCCATCTTGACGCCACCCCTTGGCCCGCTCGTATGGCGGATTCGTTCTGACTCGATGATCCGCAGAAGCATCGCCAGCACGTGCGCCCGACCTGTCGAGGTCCCGGACGACGCGGTCGCCGACCTCATGCGCACGACGTACGGCTCGATGCGTGCGGTGCTGCGCCACAACGAGGCCTACATCGTCGAGAGGAGCGTGCCGGATCGTCTCGCGGGCCTCAACCTCCGCTTGCTGGTGCTGTTCGGGGTCGCTGACCCTCGCTGGGACTCGGCCTCGGCACACCAGTACGACGCGGTACCGGATGCGCGGGTCGAACTCCTTCCGGACGTCGGGCACGTCCCCATGCTGGAGGCGCCCGAGGCGATCGCCACGCTGCTTGTGAACTTCACTGCGCCGGAGCGTTCGCACGCTCGGCGGAAGACATCGCGGTGACGTCACCTGATGCGGTGAAGCGACGGTCGCGGGTGACGTCGGATCGGTTCAGGCGGTCCGGCGGAGAACGGGCTCCGTGGCGAACCACTGCTCGAGAGGACCGCCGGTGCCGCCGAGCACTCGGCGGACGGCCGCCGCCGCGATCTCCTCGACGGGATGAGTGGCCGACGTGAGCCCCGCGTAAGCCGCCAGCGGGAGGTCATCGAAGCCGGTGACGGCGACGTCGTCCGGGACTCTCCGCCCGTGCCGGGTGAGGGCCTCGATGACTCCGAGGGCGGTCTCGTCGCAGCTGGCAACGACGGCCTCAGTGGTGGGCCAACGCCGGAGCAGAGCCTCACCGGCGGCGCGGCCACCGGCCCCGGTGAAGGGAACGGGCACGATCCGGACCGGCAGCCCGGCCTCGGTCATCACCTCCGCGAAGGCCAGGCGCTGCCGGGACGTGCAGGAGATGCGCGTCGGCCCCGAGACAAGAACGACGCGACGCAGCCCGGCCTCGAGCAAGTGGGCGGTGAGTGCGGCAGCGCTCGCGTGGGTGTCGACGTCCACGAGGGGCACATCGGCGGACCCGGCGCCGATCGACACCACGCGTCCGGGCAACCGGTGAGATATCCGCTCCAACAGCCTGGTGTGGGCGTTGACGAGCACCACGCCGGCAATATCCCGGTCGCGGCCGAGGGCGTCGAGCATGCGGTCGTCGTCCAGGGGGAGTGCGCGCAGCATGACGCCCAGCCCTTGCGTCGTCCCGAGCTGGGCGGCGGTTCGGACGACGCGGTCGAGGTAGGGGCACGGGTCCAGCCGGGTGACTCCGTGTGGCGTCACGGGAGCGATCAAGACGTGGGTGCCACGACCCGCGGCGAGCGCGCTGGCGGACCCGTGCGCGACGTAGCCCAACTGGTCGGCGGCTCGCAATACGACCTCTCGGGTCTCAGCCCGCACCCGAGGTGCGCCGGCCAGCCCACGGGCAGCCGTGGCCCGCGAGACTCCGGCGAGACGTGCAACATCCTCAACGGTGGGTCCGCGGCTGCTCTGGGGCACGCGCACATGCTAGGACCACCCATCGACCGTCCCCTTTACCTGCTCGCAGCACCGGCAAGCTGCACCCGCCGGGAGTGGCGCTCCCTCCAGTTTCCGACCGAGAGTGCACCGGTTTCCTTCTGAGGCAGGGCCCGGGCATCGGCCTCACCCGAGCGTGGGCGCGCGCCCCGATGGGTCGTAGCCTTGCTCAATGGCGGATTCCGTGCGCTGGTGGGACATGCGCCCGGCACGAGGTGCGCAGGCGAAGACCTACACGTGCCCGATCTGCCACGGCTATTTGTGGGCGATGAATCCCAACACGCTGCTGTTTCCGGAGGGCGACCGGGAGCGTCGCCGCCATGCGCATACCGACTGCGTCGCGAGGCAGTGGAAGGCCGGGAAGATGTTGACCAAAGCGGAGTGGGAACGGACGATCCGACCATCTGGCTCTGCCAGGCGTTCGTGGTGGCGCCGACTGTTCGGTTCGCGGGCACCGGAGCAGCGCGACGCGAGTTAGCCGGCGTCAGCGACGGTCACGCCCTCGGATGTCCGTGAGCGGGAAGGGTGCATCCCGCTGATCTCAGCTCAGGGACCAAGGTCGGGGGTCCGCCGCGGCGGTCGGTGCACGAGCTCGGCGAGGCGACGCGGAGCCTGGATGCAGTAGGAGTCGGTGAGGAGCTCACGCAGCTCTTCCCAGTCAGTGCCGTCGTTGAGCAGTAGACCCACGACGTTGCGGCCCCATCCCGCCCGAAAGTAGGGATCTCCCAGGTTTCCGAACGCCATCACCTCGTCCTGCTCGGCGCGGAACGTGACGCGCAGTGACTGGTCCTCGCCGCCGTAGACGTGGGCCACGGTCGCCTGCCCCACCCGCCACCTGATCCCGACCCACGCCTCTTCTTCACGACACTTGGGCAACGAGCCGAGCACCTTGCCGATGCGCTGCACCATCCACTCGGGAACCTCTGGTCGCTCCGCCACATCTTGGAGCCTGCCACGCGCCGCCCCCGACACCAGAAGCCCATGGCTCCACCCACGGCCTCAGGCACCGAGCTCGACGCGGAGATGCGACGACGGCGCACGGCGAGCCATCCGCCGGTACAGGCCGGAGCGGCCGACCATCGAAGGCGCACTGCGATCCACCAGAGAAAAGGGTGGACACGAGGGCGAAAGTTCGGTATGTTCTTGCGTTTGTCCGCAACATTCGGATGACCGAAAAGGAAGGCGCAATAGGCAAGATATCACGACACCGGTCCGACCGCAATTCTCCCACATTTCCGCGGCTATCCGGAGAGCCATTCGAGCTGTCTCCGACCGCGTCCGCCGGCGAACTCCGACGCCGCCGGCACCACCACTCGCACCACCCAGAGAACTCACCTGAGGAGCGCCCTTGACGCAACTGCCCCACCGTGTTGCCCCGGAACTGATCGCCAGCCGAGTCGCCGACGCCGAGGAGCGGCGCCTCGGACGTCGTGCGGCCCGCGCCCGGCGACGTCGCACCGACCGCCGCGCCGACTGAACAACAACCCAGCGGCGCAGCCCTCACCT
>JAFMQY010000163.1 GCA_017354415.1 Nocardioides sp. | reverse complement strand
AGCATGGTGCCGAGGCTCGGCGACGGCGGCTGGATGCCGAGGCCGAGGAACGACAGCACCGCCTCGCCCAGGATCGCCGCCGGGATGGCCACCGTCGCCTGCACGATCAGCACACTCACGGCGTTGGGCAGGATGTGCCGGAGCACGACCCACAGATCGCTGGCCCCCTCAGCCACCGCGGCGGCGACGAAGTCGAGAGACTTCAGGCGGAGTGTCTCGGAGCGCATGACCCGGATGATCCCCGGGATCTGGGCGATCCCGATCGCGAGCGCCGCGTTGCTCAGGGAGGCTCCGCGGATCGCGGCCAGCCCGACCGCGAGGATCAGGAAGGGGAAGGCCAGGACCAGGTCGGTGAGACGTGAGATGACCCCGTCGAACCGGGAGAAGTAACCCGCCACCAGTCCGAGCGGGACCCCGACGACGAGGGCCAGCACCACCGACAGGACGCCGACCAGCAGCGACGCCCGAGCGCCGTACAGGATCCGGGACAGGATGTCGCGGCCGAGGTTGTCGGTGCCGAGCGGGTAGCCGGGCGAGCCCGGCGGCTGGAACACGGCGTCGAAGTGCGCCTCGTCCGGGCCGTACGGCGCGAGCAGCGGCGCGAACACTGCCGCCAGGACCGCGATCGTCAGCACGACGAGCCCGGTCATCGCCAGCGGGCTGCGGCGTAGCCGGCGCAGGACACGGGCCCGGCGGGGACGGGCCGGAGCCGCGGCAGGCTCGGGCCGCTCTCCGGGTGCGCTCCCGGACGGAACGGTGTCGGCGATGGTCATGAGATGCTCAGGCTGCCTCTCCTGCGACGCGGATCCGCGGGTCGATCAGCGAGTAGAGCAGGTCGACCAGCAGGTTGATCACGATGTACGCCGTGGCGGTCACCAGCACCACGGCCTGGATGACCGGGTAGTCGCGCTGGAACACCGCGTCGACGGTGAGCTTGCCGAAGCCCGGCAGGGCGAAGATCCGCTCCGTCACCACCGCTCCCGAGATCAGGGCGCCGAGCTGCAGCCCGACGATCGTGACCACCACGATCAGGCTGTTGCGCAGCCCGTGCACCCAGATCACGCTGCGCTCGCCCAGCCCCTTGGCGCGCGCGGTGCGGATGTAGTCGGCCTCGACCGCGTCCAGCATCGAGGACCGGGTCTGGCGCATGATCACCGCGGCGAGCTGGATGCCGAGCACCAGCGCCGGCAGGACCATGTGCTGGAGGTTGGCCAGGGGATCCTCCCGGAACGGCACGTAGCCGGAGGCGGGAAACAGTCCCAGCGCGACCGAGAGCCACAGGATCGCCATCAGCCCGAGCCAGAAGTTCGGCACGGACAGCCCGAGCAGGGCGAAGCCGTTGGCCAGCCACTCCGCGATCGTGCCGCGCCGGGTGGCGGCGACCACGCCGGTCAGGATCCCGATCAGGCAGGCGACCAGCAACGCCAGCAGGGAGAGCTCCGCTGTCACCGGCAGCGCACTCGCCAGCATCTCGCGGACCGGGATGCCGGTGCGTACCGAGGTGCCGAGGTCACCGTGGAGGATGTGGGTCAGGTAGTGCCAGTACTGCACCCATACCGGCTTGTCGAGTCCGTACTTCTCCCGGATGGCCGCCACCTGGGCCGGGTCGTTCTGCTCCCCGGCCAGCGCCCGGGCGGGGTCGCCGGGCAGGGCGCGGATCCCCGCGAACACCACGATGGTGGACAGGACCAGCGTCACCAGGGACTGCCCGAGCCGGCGCAGCAGGTAGCGGCTCATCGACGGCGGCTACTTCTTGTAGCCGGCGAAGGCCACCCTGATGATCCCGTCGGGGTAGACCTGCACCCCGGACACGTCCTTGCTCACTCCCGTCAGGTTGCGCTGCCGGTACAGGTAGATGATCGGGTCGTCCTTCTGGGCCTGGGTCTGCACCTCGCCGTACAGCTGGGCTCGCTTGGCGACGTCCTGGGTCTCCCGCGCCTGGGCCAGCAGCTGGTCGACCTTCGGGTTGCTGTACCCGCCGACGTTCTGCGAGCCCTGGGTGCCGATGAAGTTGGTGATGTTGGCATCCGGGTCGACGCGGCCGGACCAGCCGAGCTGCAGGATCTGGAACTTGCCCTGGTCCTCCTGGTCGAGCAGCGTGGTGAACTCCAGCGGCTGGAGCTTGAGGTCGAACCCGCTGGGCTTGACCATCGCCTGCAGCGCCTGGGCGAGCTGGAGGGTGTCGGGCGTGTTCGTGACCAGCATCGTCAGCTTGTAGGGCACCGGCACGCCGGCGGCCTGCAGCAGCTGCTTGGCCTTGGCCGGGTCGTAGGAGCGACATTTCTGGACCGCCGGGCTGCTGAACGGGCTCTCCGGTGAGATGGGACCGCAGGCGGTGTCGAACTGCCCGTTGAAGACCGTCTTCACGAGCGTGTTGCGGTCGATGGCGTACTCGAAGGCCTGCCGGATGCGCGGGTCCTGGGCGTACGGCGCCTGGATCTGCACCGGCGGCTTGCCGACACCGTTGACGTTGCCGATGTTGAAGGTGATGCCCTGGTAGCCGAGGGACGGCGACTGCAGGAGCTGCAGCTTGCTGTCCGACTGGATCGAGGAGACGTCGTCGGTGCTGACGGTGTCCGCGACCTGGGCGTCACCGGACTTGAGGTTGGCTGCCCGGATGCTCGAGTCGGTGATGATCCGGTACACGATCTTGTCGAGGTGGACCTTGTCCGCGTCGTAGTAGTTCGGGTCCTTGACCAGGGTGATGGAGTTCTGCGGGACCCGCTGGGCGAACTTGAACGGGCCCACGCACACCGGGTCGTTGCTGAACTTGTCGCCCATCTTCTTGAGCTGGGTCGGGCTCATGACCATGCCGGCCCGGTCGGCGAGCGCGGCGGTGAGCGGCGCGAACGGCGTCTTCAGGTGGATCACGACGGTGCTCGGGTCCTCGGCCTGGATGGAGGTGATCGGCCCGAGCTCGGTCACGCGAGCGCTCTGCGGGTTGTTCAGGTCGCGCTCGAGGGAGGTCTTCACCGCCGACGCGTCCATGGTGGTGCCGTCGGCGAACTTGATGCCCTCGCGGAGCTTGATCGTCACGGTCTTGCCCCCGTCGCTCACCTGCGGCATCGAGGCCGCCAGCTGGGGCACGATCTGGATGTCGGAGTTGAGGTCGTAGAGCTTCTCGCACATCGCGTTGAAGACGTAGCGGCTGTAGAACGACCCGGCCAACGTTGGGTCGAGGTAGTCCGGCTCTGCCGACAGAGCCATGGTGAGGGTGCCGCCGTCCTTGACGTTGGCGGCGCTGGAGCCGACGTCGGTGGTTTGGGCACTGGGGGAGCTCGACCCGACTGAGGAACAGGCCGCCACCGAAGCGGCTACCAAGAGACCAGCGGTAAGGGTCGCCACACGGGGGTTCGACATGGGGATGCCTTCCGAGACGCTGACGTTCGCACCAACGTATGTTGTATACGACGGGTTTGGGAAGAGGGTTCAACGCCTCCACGGCGGGATGTGATGGCGTCACCCGACCCGGCCCACCGAGCGTCGGCCGGCGAGGTGACGTGGGTGTACGACGTGGGGGGGGGGCCGGACCCGGTCCGGCCACCCCATCTGAGTGGTGCTGGAAGGGACGTCGGTCAGTTCGTGGCGACGATCTTCCCGAGCAGTCCGTTCGACTCGTCGTTCGGACCTGCGCTGAACAACAGCTCGTTGGTCTTGGCGGCGTTGCCGTTGCCGAACATCAGCGCCCACAGGCCGTCGATGGTGATCGGCTGCCCGTCTGAGCCGCGAAGCTGACCCTCGAAGTGGCCGTTCGTGGGGCTGAAGGCGTTGATCCGGCCGTTGCCGAAGTTGCCGACCAGCAGGTCGCCACTGAACCGCCCGAAGTCCGCCGGGGCCATGGCCAGACCCCACGGCGAGTCGAGGACGCCTCGGGTGACGAGCCGCTTGACGAAGGCACCGTCGTTGGTGAACACGTCGACGAAGCCATGGCCCTGGCCCGCGACGTCGTCCTCGAGGCCGGGGTCCTGCTTGGCGTAGGTGACGTACAGCTGGCCGTCCAGCTCCTGCACGTTGAACGGCGCGTATCCGGCAGGAATGCGCGGGTCGACGAAGAGGCCGCCCGGCAGCTCGACCGGTGTGAACGTGTCGTCGTAGGCCTCCACTCGTCCGGAGCGGAAGTTGGCGGCGTACAGATAGGTGTGGCCGTCCGATGCGGTGGCGATCGCCAGGCCCTTGTAGACAGCGTTGGCGCCGTTGTCCCTTCCGACCTCCGTCACGGTCGCCCCGACAGAAGGGTTCCAGCCGTCGATGGCGCCGCTCTCGGTTGCGAAGAGGAAGAGCGCCGGTGCGGAGGCGCCTGCGGCGTTGTGCACGACGAACCCGGTGGAGTCGGTGTTGAACACCTGACCGGTCGGGACCCCGGAGGTGACGTCGATCGCGCGGACCTTGGTCACCATGCCGGTGGGGCTGCCGGCCGGACTGCCGGCGTACAACGTGGTCTTGTCAGTGCCGTTGTCCGACACCCATAGCGGCGAACCGGGAGCCGCGTCAGTGCCGGGGATGAATGACATGCCCCACGCGTTCACCAGGTCCGGGTCCGTCAGGGGAGCGACACCGGGCTGGTCGGAGACCATGTTGATCTGCTGGTAGCCCATCGGGTCGTGCCCGTGGTGCGGGTCAGCCGCTGCCGTCCCCGCCCCCATCCATGCCACAAGACCTGTGATCGCCCCGGCCGAAACCAGGGCCAGGGAGCCACGTTTCGCTCTGGTGCCCCCTCCCGAACGTGGTCGTGCCGTACCTACCACCGTCGACACCCGTCGAGTCATCGGTACCTCCAGTCCGGCATGCCGTACCAGACCGCCCGGCACGTGGAACATGCCTTCCTGGGGGAGCACGTACCGGCTCCGACCGGGGTTCAGGTCAGGAGCACATTGCTGCCCGGTGCCGTCAGCGAGTCCGAGCAGCGGTCACCGACCGCGTGCCGCGTCGAGGAGGACTCCGGCAGCGAAGCGCAGATCCTTGCCCAGCGCGCGCAGGCGGTCGCGCTGGGTGCGCGGGCCCGCCGCGAATGCGCCGTAGGTGGTGGTCGCTGCCATGCCACGAGGAGCGCCCGACCCGGTCCTGTGATACGGAGCGATCGCGGATGCCGTGGCACCGCGCGGCGGCGGTCAGCCGCGGAATGCCGTGACGCCGTGCAGGGTGGGGACGAAGACGAAGCCTCCGCTGACCACTTCGGACGGGAAGTGGGTGAGGGATCCCGCGTGGATGCGCTGGACGAGGTGACCGTTCCGGAGCCGGAGGACCACCAGGTCGCCGGAGTTGCGGTCGGCGACGTACACCCGGGAGCGGGCGATGACCGGCGAGCCGAAGACGTTGCCTGCGGACCACGCCCAGTGCAGCCGTGCGGGACCGACATGCAGGGCGCGCACCTGGTTCTCACCGAGGCACGGCATGAGCACCGTGCGGCGGATGACGGCGGAACCGCCGAAGGCATGGCACCCGGCGCGCTTGCGGATGTTCGAGCCGACGCCACGGAAGTGCTCGCGCAGCAGATAGACCGTCCCCCGCTTGCCGGCGATCACGATCCGATGGGCAGCCGGCAGCATCGCCGGCGACATCGAGCCGAGGTCGAGGTCGTGGGCGTTGTCGTCACGCCAGGTGCTCGGCGCGAACACGGAACGACGGTGGAGCCGCCTCGCGGTGAGCTCGGTGACGCTGTCGCTCTTGTCCCACCTGCCCGACGTCGCGGCTCCGTTGCCGCTCGAGACGTACACGTGACCGTTCCGGCCGAGCACCGGACCGGGCGTCGCCCACATCCCGCCCTCGCGGGCTGTCGGCACGGCGTAGCGGTGCGTCCGACCATGGCCGCGTACCGACGTCGAGGTGAGGTATCCCACGTAGTTGTCGCAGTCGCCGGCCAGACCGCCGAACGACACCAGGACCCTGCCGTGCGTGACCAACAGGGCCGCCCGCTGCTGCTCGGCCTTCCGGTTGCGGGTGGGCAGTACGTCGAGCGAGCGATGCCAGCGTCGATGGCCGGTCGCGGCGTTCAGTGCCCACAGCGTGTGGTGGCCGCCGACGGTCTCGGCGACCACGAACACCGAGCCGGTGGCCGCGTCGTACGCCGGGGTGCCGGTGATGCCGAGCGGGTCGATGTTGCCGCACGGCAGGCCGCTCGACGGTTGCGGCCTGCCCAGAGCGGTCTTCCAGCGGATCCGACCCGTCCTCGCGTTCAAGCCGAACACCCGGTTGCTCTCGGTTGCCGCGATCAGGGTGCCGCCGACGACCAGGGGCTCGCCGTACACCTGGCCGAGGCGCCTCACCCAGGCCCGATGGAGGGGAGTGCCGACCCCGTGGGCCGCATGGCCGCTCCGGCGACCCGTGCGGTGGTAGGTGACCCAAGCGGTGAACCTCGGCCTCGGGTCGGCCCGCTTCGTCGGGTGCGGCGCCGGATCCGCCCGGAGATGGTGGGTGGTGGCAGGCGGCGGCTCCGCAGCCGACGACGAGGCCGCCGGGGACGCCGAGGAACAGGCTGTGACGAGCAGGGAAGCGAGGGGAACGAGCACCGAGATCGGGCGACGCATTCCGTCAGTGTCGCGTGCTCGCCCACGCCTGCGCGAGCCCCGCTGCCGGCGTACGCGCGTCGCCGAATTGGAATCCCGCCACGCGCTGGTCACAATTTGGCCACACCCCGTATGTTTCGGGGTGACCCCGGCCATGCCCCCGGCCGGAGCCGCCCACGCCCCCGAGGTCTCCATCTGATGTCTGCCCTGCCGCCCGACGCCGCTGGGGCTCCCGGTGATGCACGGGTCGGAGGAAAGCGCAAGGGCAAGGCGAAGGTCCATCACACGGTCGGCAGGGTGGTCGCCGCCACCTTGGTCATCATCGCGCTGATCACCGGTCTGACCGTGGTGTTCGTGTATCGGCACTACAACGCCAACCTCAACGTCGTCGACATCGGCAAAGAGCTCGGGACCAACCGCCCCCAGCGCAAGATCCCGGCCGGTCCCCATGGTCCGATCAACATCCTCGTGATGGGGTCCGACAACCGCAACGCGCCGGGCGACCACATCGACAACCTCACCGGCATCGGCAAGCGCTCAGACACCACGATCCTGCTGCACCTCTCCGGTGACCGGCAGCATGCGTACGGCGTGAGCATCCCGCGCGACTCCATCGTCGACCGGCCCGCCTGCTTCAACACCCAGGGGCAGCAGATCTCACCGCCCGCCGCGGGCGTGATGTGGAACGACGCTTTCAACATCGGCGGCGCCGGCTGCACGGTCCGTCAGTTCGAGCAGCTGACCGGCATCCACGTCGACCACTTCGTGGTGGTCGACTTCAACGGCTTCAAGGGCATGGTCGACGCCATCGGTGGCGTCCAGGTCTGCCTGCCGCACGCGGTCAACGACCCGATCGGCCACATCACGCTGCCGGCCGGCACCCACACCTTCTCCGGCACCCAGGCCCTCAACTACGTCCGGGAGCGGCACGACCTCGGGAACGGCTCCGACATCGGACGGATGAAGCGCCAGCAGGCGTTCATCGCCTCGATGGCGCACCAGGCGATCAGTGCCAACACCCTGGCCAACCCGATCAAGCTCTACAGGTTCCTGGACGCCGCGACCAAGTCGCTCACGGTCGACACGGACCTCGGCAGCCTCTCCAAGCTGGTCGGCCTCGGCTACGACTTCCGCCACATCGGTCTCGACCACGTCCAGTTCCTGACCACGCCCTGGGAGGCCGACCCGTCCGACCCCAACCGCGTCATCTGGGCGCCCCAGGCGACGGACCTGTGGAAGGCGCTCACCAACGACCGGGTCCTGTCCAAGGCGATGCTCTCAGGATCGTTGAACGCCCAGCACATCCCGGGCGTGACCCACAAGCCCAAGAGCGGTCAGGCCGAGCAGGCCGCGGCCCAGCAGAACCTCGCGAACGGCCTCTGCGCCTGACGTCTCGCCATGTCCGAGTCACCTCCTCCCGAGCCGCCGGCTGAGACCGACTGGCAGCGCCGCCGACGTCTCGAGGCGGTGTTCGGTGACGTCCTCCCCGAGACCACCTCCGACGAGCGCGATCCGGAGGCCGAGTCCGACCAGGAGGCGACCGACTCCTGGCTACGCGCGCAGGTGCCACCGCACCACGGCTGACCCCTCGTCGTACGGCCATGGGAGACGCGCCGTCAGGGCGTCGGCGTCACAGGTGTGCGGGCGTCACAGGGGGGCGTCACCGTGTCGGCGTCGTGGTGGTGCCGGTGGTGCCGGTGGTGCCACCGGACTGCTGGGCGAGCAGGTCGCGGATCTCCGTCAGCAGCGCGACGTCCTCCGGCGTGCCCGGCTCCTCGCTCGGGAAGTACCGCTCCTTGGCGACGGTGTAGGGCTTGACGATGAAGTAGTAGACGACGAGCGCGATGACCAGGAACGAGATGACCGCGGTGATCCAGGCGCCGACCAGGAGTCCCCCCGGCTTGTAGGAGCTGAAGTCGGGATGGCCGCCTGCCTTGCCGATGAGGCCCATGATCAGGTCGACGGTGGCTCCGACCACGGCCGCGAACGCGGCGGCCATGATGAATGCCACCGCCAGCTCGACGAGGTTGCCGCGGAGGATGAAGTTCTTGAAGCCGGTCACTGCTCTCTCCTCTTCCGGCCGACCCGGACGGCCGGCCTCGGATCGCCGAACACGCTAACCGGAAATCACGACGCTGAGGAGGTCCGTCGCGGCGGCGCCCGCGATGTGGTCGACGTCAGACGGGAGGACGGCGAGGACGACCAGGCGCCCGGTCAGCGTCGCCGGGCCCGACGTGTCGCCGACCGGATCGGGGATCGACAGCACGGGTACGTCGACCGCGACGTATCCGGCCGTGCCGCGACGGGGATCGGCCGCGACCAGCCCGACGTGGTCGCCCGGCCGGAGCAGTGCCACGGCGTCCGCGTCGGCGATCCTGACCGGGAGGGCGACCCGGCCCGGGAAGCCTGCCACCACGGAAGGGCCGACCAGCCGCACGTCGGTGATCGGCTCTCCTGCCCGCACCGGTGCCGCCAGGGTGCGGCCCACTGCGTCGGGTGTCGAACCGACGGGCTCCGCGGACCGCGGGACCGTCCGGACGGCCAGGTCGTCAGGCGCCAGGACCG
>JAFMQY010000284.1 GCA_017354415.1 Nocardioides sp. | reverse complement strand
CCACGACCACCACGCGCGGATCACGTCGATATCGACGTCGGCGCCGTAGCCGGTCACGACGTCGCCGAGGTGCTCCCGGTGTCCGAGCGTCAAGCTGGCGAGGTCGTACAAGGCATCTCCCCGGCCCGCCTCGGACCAGTCGACCACGCCGGTGATCTCGTCACCGTCGACGAACACGTGGGAGATCTGCAGGTCCCCGTGCACGAACACCGGTGTCGACGGCCGGAGCGCAGCCTCGGCAACCCGGCGGTTGCGAGTGACGAGGTCGCTGGGGAGGACGTCGTTCGCGAGAAGCCACCCGCACTCGGTGTCCAGGTCCGATGCGATCTGGTCGAGGCTCCGACCGGGCCATGGCGGAAAGGGCGCGTCGTGCAGCGACCGTACGGCGGCACCCGCCGCGGCCCACGCCTTCGGCGACGCGGTCGACGGCTCGCCGAGGCGGCCGAGTGCCGTCCCTGGGAGGGCGGCGAGCGCGAGTACGGGCGGCTTCCGCCAGAGGACGTCCGGGGTCGGGATCGGCGCCAACTCCATCGCCTCGACCTCGACGTCGGTGCGCGTCTGATCAGAGTCGATCTTCAAGAACACGTCGCCGACCCGGAGGGTCACGCGCTCGTGATGGGCGACGACGACCTCGACCTCCTCCACGTCGGCCATTGTCACGGGAGGACCACGGATGTCCCCAACGGGTTTCGCCGTGTGCGACCGCGGCTCGCCCTGACCCGCTCGCCGATCGGTCTGGGTGCCAGTGCCGAGGTCGTGAGAGGGTCGCTCATCGTGAGCAGCGAACCCGTGGCCGGCAGTCTGGACGTCCGTTGGATCCACGGATCGCCGTCGCGGCGGCGCCGCACCGATCCGCCGTGGCAGGTCCATCGATACCGAGATGACACGGTCATCATGCGGCAGAGCAAGGACATCACCTTCGAAGCGCCCTTCACGTTCCTCCTGATCGGGAATGAGCGGGCGTTGCTGCTCGACACCGGTGCGGTCGACGACGATCTCCTGCGCCGCACGGTCGACGACCTCATCGCCGAATGGCTGACCAGGCACCCCCGGCCGGACTACGAGCTCGTCGTCGTACACAGCCACGGGCACCGTGACCATGTTGCCGGGGACCCGTCCTTCATGGGTCGGCCGGACACACATGTGGTGGGCAGGTCGGCGCAGGATGTCCGTGCCTTCTTCGGCTTCACCGGGTGGCCCGATCAGGTCATCGACTACGACCTCGGTCAGCGTCGTCTTCAGCTGACGGGGATCCCCGGCCACCACGCCGCTTCGATCGCGCTGCACGATCAACGGACCGGTCTGCTCTTCACCGGCGACTCCGTCTATCCCGGGCGGATCTACGTCGCCGACTTCCCAGCCTTCGTCGACAGCATGAACCGACTGGTGGAGTTCGCGGAGACGCGCAGCGTCACTCACGTACTCGGCTGCCACATCGAGATGACCCGAGAGCCGCGCCGTGACTACTACTTCGGCTGCCGTTACCAGCCGGAAGAGCCGCCGTTGCAGATGACTGTCGAGCAGCTCCGGACTCTGCGAGATGCCGCCCTGTCCATCGCCGACCGACCCGGCGCACACCGCTTCGACGACTTCGTGGTCTACAACGGCATGGGGCTTCCCACGCAACTAGCGCTCGCGGCACGTGGGCTGGTCGGTCGGGCCGTGGACGCGCTCCGGCATCACTAGCGCCCTTCAGCACCGAGGGCCGGCCTGCCGGGGCCGATCGACGGCGACGAGCAGGTCGGTGGTGCCGCGACTCCATTCCGGTGATCCACGGCTCGGCCGACGTGGTCCCCACGGTCGGCCGCGGCGGGGTCGCAAAGATGACTCATGGCCCGCCCGAGCGGTGACCTCCACAGGTCGACATCCGGCTCGGGCCCTAGGATCGCCGGCATGTCCTCCACCGCGCTCGTCCCCACCCTGGTCCGCCCCCGCACCCGGGCTGCTGCCCTGGCCGCCGATGGGATTCTCGTCGCTCTCGGTGTGACCCTGGTCGCGCTCTCGGCCCAGGTCGTGATCCACCTGCCCTGGACCCCGGTCCCGATCACCGGCCAGACCTTCGGGGTGCTCCTGATCGGTGGTGCGTACGGCGCGACCCGTGGGTTCGCGACGATGGTCGCCTACCTCGTGGTCGGCGGTCTCGGCGTCGGGGTCTTCGCTGGGAACTCCTCAGGTTGGGACGTCCTGCGGCTCAGCTCTGCCACCGGCGGATACCTGGTCGGCATGCTCGTGGCAGCCACGGTGGTCGGCTGGCTCGCAGACCGTGGATGGGACCGACACGCCGTGCGCTCGCTCCCAGCCATGGTGCTCGGCAACATCGTGATCTACGCCTTCGGTTTCCTCTGGCTGCAGCACGCGCTCGGCACCACCGTGTCGCAGACCTGGCACCTCGGTGTGCAGCCGTTCCTCTGGGGCGACGCGCTGAAGATCCTGCTCGCCGCCGGCCTGCTCCCGCTCGCCTGGAAGGCCGTCGACGAGATCCGCCGCTGAGTCCGAGCGCGTGACCCCGCTGTCCCAAGGCCACGGACGGCGGTGTCCGATTCCCGCCAGAGACTGTCGGTGCCGTCGGCCATGATGGGGGCATGACCCCGACGAATACCCCGATGCACCTGGACCGCGAGTCCTGCTACCGCGCGGTCAAGAGCCGCGACCGGAGGTTCGACGGCGTCTTCTACACCGCAGTCCGCACCACCGGCATCTACTGCCGGCCGTCCTGTCCCGCGCGCACGCCGGCGTTCCAGAACGTCACGTTCCACGCGACGGCGGCCGCGGCCCAGGCCTCCGGCTACCGCGCCTGCAAGCGCTGTCTCCCGGACGCGACCCCGGGCAGTCCCGACTGGGACGTTGCGGCCGACGCGGCCGGCCGCGCGATGCGGCTGATCGCCGACGGTGTCGTCGACCGCGATGGCGTGGACGGGCTTGCTCGCCGGATCGGATACACGCCCCGCCATCTCACCCGGCTGCTCACCCAGGAGCTCGGTGCCGGCCCCCTTGCCCTGGCCCGGGCCAAGCGGGCCCAGACCGCACGGGTCCTCCTCGAGACCACCGACCTCGGCGCCGCTGACGTCGCGTTCGCGGCGGGCTTCAGAAGCGTGCGGCAGTTCAACGAGACGATCCGAGAGGTGTACGACGCCACGCCGACCCGACTGCGCGGTGGGCGTGCGAAGGGCGCAGCCGGAGGCATGCTGCAGCTGCGGCTCGCGGTCCGCACGCCGTTCGCGGGATCGGCCCTGCTCGGCTTCCTGGCACCGCGTGCCGTGCCCGGGGTCGAGACGGTGACCGGTTCGACGTACGCCCGTACGCTCCGGCTTCCACACGGCACCGGGACCGTCGAGCTCGAGCTCGCCGACCATGCTGAGGGCGGCACGACGGCCTTCGTGCCTGCGACCTTCCGTCTCGACGACGTGCGCGACGTGGGGTCGGCCGTCGAGCGGGCCCGCAGGCTGGGCGACGCCGATTGCGACCCGGTGGCGATCGCCGACGCCTTCGCCGGCGACGGCATCCTCGGGCCGTTCGTGAGGAAGACACCCGGGCTCCGGGTGCCCGGGCACGTCGATGGCGACGAGCTCGCGGTCCGCGCGGTGCTCGGGCAGCAGGTGACCGTGGCCGCCG
>JAFMQY010000050.1 GCA_017354415.1 Nocardioides sp. | reverse complement strand
ACCACGCCGAGCTGGCGCTGCCCGAGGTCCGGGTGGGCGTGGTCGCCGACTCGGGCGGGCTGCTCCGGCTCCCCCGTAGGCTGCCCGAGGCCGTCGCCCGCGAGCTGCTCCTCACCGGCCGCCGGATGACCGCCGACGAGGCCGGCCGATGGGGTCTCGCCAACCGGGTCGTCCGCTCGGCCGGCCTCCTCGATGCGGCTCTAGCACTCGCGGCTGACATCAAGGAGGGCGCACCGTTGGCGGTGGCCGCGGTCCAGGAGGTGCTCGCCGCGACGGCCGGCCTCGACGTCCGCGACGGTTTCGCCCGGATGCGGCGGGGCGACCTCCCGGCGTACACCCGCATGCTGGGCTCCGACGACGCCGTCGAGGGACCACGTGCCTTCGCCGAGAAGCGCCTCCCGCAGTGGCGAGGCCGCTAGCGCACGATAGTCCCCGACGAAGTGGCTGGGGACACGCCGATGGAGGGTGCGAAACGTCGGGGACTATCGTCCCCGGCGCCGATCCGTGCGTGCTGGGCGGCTCTCTCAGCCCCACTCGGGCTCGCCGGCGCGCAGCACGATGACGCCGCCGAGCAGGAGCACCCCGCCCACCAGCTGGACCGCGCTGGGAAGCTGACCGAGCAGCAGCCACGCGAACACCACGCTGAAGAGCACCTCGAACAGAGCCACGAACGACGCGAGCCGGGCACCGAGCGCACGGCTCGCCAGGATGCCGGAGACATAGGAGACCGCGGCGGTGATCACACCGAGCGCGAGCACGGCGAGCCACCACGGCACGGTGTGGCCGTTGTACGCCGCATCACCGGAGCCGGCCGACATGTCGACCATGCCGACGACACCTGCCAGACCGAGCGCCACCGAGCCGACGACGAGCCCTCCCGCAGCGAGGACGATCGGCGGCAGGCCGTTGTCCTCCCCGGCCGAGACCACGAAGAAGAAGGCGCACCCGATCATGCCGCCGAGCGCCCACAGGACGCCGATCCCGTCGATCGACCCGACTGAGAACACGTCCAGCACGAGCATCAGCCCGGCCACTGCGACGGCGGCACCGGCCATCGTGAGGCGGGTGGGGGCCTGACCGTGCCTCGCCCACAGCCAGCAGACCACCGCGACGGGCGCGGCGTACTCGACCAGGATGGCGATCGCCACCGGGAGGCGCTCCACGGCGTTGAAGTAGGCGAACTGACAGCCCGCCACGGCGACCAGCCCGAACGCGAGCAGTAGCCCGGCGTTCGAGCGCAGGAGGTGCCAGCGGCCACGCAGCGCGACGACGGCGGGGCCGGCCAGGGCGATCGCTCCGACGCCGATCCGGCACAGGACCAGGGCCGCCGGTGACCAGCCGGTGTCGAGCAGGCCCGACGCCAGGGCACCCGACATCCCGAAGGAGGCGGCCGCCAGCACCGCAAAGGCCAGACCGGCGTGGGTCCGCCGCGCGGTGGCGACCTGCCTGTCATGAGTCAAAGTCGCCATGGCACATGACACTAGCTAGGGTTGGTGTAATCTGTCAACATGGTTTTCACCCATGACACGGAGGCGTCGCTGCTGGCGACCGTTGCACTGGTGAACTCCGCGGAGGCGCCCGACACCCTCACCACACCCGAAGAGCTGGTGGCCTTCCTGGACGAGCACGAGTTCACCGGGACGCGCGTGGGTGACGCGGCCGAGCTGGCGGCCGTGCGCGACCTGCGGCCGCGGCTCCGCGCGCTGCTCACCAGCGACCGCGACACCGCGGCCGGCCTGGTCAACGACCTGCTCGGCGAGGAGCATGCCCTCCCTCAGCTGGTGCGGCACGGCGGGCACGACTGGCACATCCACGCGGTGGCCCCGGACGCCCCGGTGGCGACGCGGATCGCGGTCGAGTCCGCGATGGCCATGATCGACGTGATCCGCGCGGACGAGATGTCGCGGCTCGGCACCTGTGCCGATCCCGACTGCGAGGGACTGGTCCTCGACCTGTCCCGCAACCGCTCGCGCCGCTTCTGCAGCACGACCTGTACCAACCGGGCGGCCGTCGCGGCGTACCGCGCCCGTCAGCGCTGACGCGACCCCCTTGTCGAGTCAGCCACGCCAACCGGACGCCTTCCGTCCGGAAACTGCTCTAAGGTCCCCGGACATGGCTATCGCACGCTACCCAGCAGTCGTCCTCGACTGCCCCGACCCGACGACACTCGCCGACTTCTACGGCGCCCTGCTCGACTGGAAGGTCGAGTCCGGCGAGGACGGATGGGCCCACATCCGAGCCGACTACGGCGACACCCTCGGTTTCCAGAAGGTCGACGACTTCAGGCCGCCGCAATGGCCCGGCCAGGACGTGCCCCAGCAGATGCACATCGACGTGATCGTCGACGACCTCGACACCGCCGAGAAGGCGGTTCTCGAGCTCGGGGCGACGAAGGCCGAGCACCAGCCGGGAACGACGTTCCGGGTCTTCCTGGACCCGGCGGGCCATCCCTTCTGCCTCTGCATCAGCTGACCGTCACGCGGGGTCGGGCCCGGAGTGCCGGTGGTCACCGGCTGCCCCGGGGACTGAGGCTTCGGGACCGGGATGATCCCGGTGCGAGGAGGCCGCGGGCGTCACCAGGTGAGCTCGATCTCCAACTCTCGCTCGTCATCACCGAGCTCGACCTCGATCTTGAGGTCGACCTCGTCCGGCACCGCCACCGTGATCCGACGACCTTCGCGCTCGAACTCGACCGCGTTGTTCCGAGCGAGAGCGTCGGCCAGCGCGTGCAGTCGAGCCGCGGCCTCCTCGCGACGCAGGTGCTGGGTCTCGTCGATCTCGAACAGGTCCATGCCGACTCCTCTCCTCGCATCTGGTTACGGCTCACCTGCACGGTACTGATCCCACCGATCCCGAGAAGAGCTCGTTGTGCGCCCTGGAGCGCGGTTGTTGACTGACGTCATGACAGCACTTCCCACGGTGGACACGCCGCGAACCCCAGTGACGAGCAGCTATCACGGGGTCGAGGTCTCCGAGGACTACCGGTGGCTCGAGGACGCCTCGTCGGAGGAGACCATCGCCTGGACCAAGGCCCAGCAGCACCTGACGAGCGGCTACTTCGAGACCCTCCCGTGGCGGGACAGTCTGCGTGCCAGGGTCGAGAAGCTCCTGAAGGCCGAGCGAGCGTCGTATGGGCGTCTCACCTCGGGCGGGACCAGGTACTTCGCGCTGAAAGAGCAGACGCCCCGTCAGCAGCGGTTCCTGGTGGTCCTGACGGACCTCGACGACGCCACGACCGAGCGCATCGTCGTGGATCCGGACGCCATCGACCCGTCGGGACAGACCGCCATCGACTGGTTCGTCCCCTCCCCGGACGGCGGGCGGGTCGCGGTCTCCTTGTCGGAGCACGGGAACGAGGACGGCACCCTGCATGTCTACGACGTCGACAGCGGTGAGGTCGTCGGCGAGCCGATCCCTCACGTCAACCTGATGGGTGGCTCGATGGCGTGGCGTCACGACGGCTCGGGGTTCTGGTACACCCTGTGCGCGGACGCCGAGGGCTTCGGACAACAGGTGTGGTTCCGCGATCTCGGCGGAAGCCGTGACGAACTGGACCTCGCGGGCGGCTTCGCCGATGACCGGATCGCCGAGAACTTCCTGTCCGCCTCGCCTGACGGCCGCTGGGTCATGGACAGGGTGCAGAGGGGCGACGGCGGCGAGTGGCAGATCTACCTGCGCAGCCAGGACCCCGGCGCCGCCTGGTGGCAGGTCGCAGACATCCCCGCCACGTGCCCGTACGCCGTGCTGGGCGCGGACGCGCTGTACCTCCTGTCCCGTCACGATGCGCCCCACGGCAAGGTGCTGCGGCTTCCCCTGACCGACGGCGCCACGGTCTCAGACTCCGAGGAGATCGTCCCGACCAGCGACGTGGTCATCGAGGACCTCGCGGTCACCGGGAAGACGGTCTGGGTCGCGGACATGGACGGCGGTCCCCAGCGGCTGCGCGCGTTCGATCTCCACGGTGGCGCGTTGCCGTCTCCGGAGATCCCGGCGGTGAGCTCGGTGTCGTCGTACGTCGCACGCCTGTCGCGGCTGGGCACGGACACGGTCGCCTGGTCGTGCGAGTCCTTCACGCAGCCGGCGACCTGGTGGGTGGCGACCGACGGCGAATCACCACGCCCGACAGCCCTGCGGACGACGACGCCCGTCGACCTGTCCGGGTACGAGGTCACCCGGGAGTTCGCCACGTCACGGGACGGCACCCGGATCCCGCTCAACATCATCGCGGCGCCCGGCACGCCGCGAGATGGGACCGCTCCGGCGCTGCTGACGGCGTACGGCGGCTACGCCATCTCGCTGGTGCCGAGGTTCGACTCGGAGAGGCTGTTGTGGCTCGAGCAGGGCGGCGTGTACGTGGTCGCCAACATCCGCGGCGGCGGAGAGTACGGCGAGGAGTGGCACCACGCGGGTCGGCTCACCACCAAGCAGAACTGCTACGACGACTTCATCGCCTGCGCCGACCACCTGTGCGACACCGGCATCACGACGCGGGACCGCCTCGCGATCGTGGGCGGCTCCAACGGAGGGTTGTTGATGGGTGCCGTGCTCACCCAGCGGCCGGACCTCGCTCGCGCGGTGATCGCCGCGGTGCCGGTGATGGACTCCCTCCGATCGGAGACCACGACGAACGGGCGGTACAACACCGCCGAGTTCGGCACGGTCGAGGACCCGGAGATGTTCCGCGCACTCCTGGCCTACTCGCCGTACCACAACGTCGTGGACGGGACCGCCTACCCGGCCGTGCTGATGACGGCCGGCGAGAACGACACCAGGGTCGAGGCCTGGCACGCCAAGAAGATGACGGCCCGCCTCCAGGCCGCGACGTCGTCGGACCGACCGGTCCTCCTGCGGCTGGAGTCCACGGGACATCTGACCGGTTCGCTCGACCAGACCATCGACGAGACCACGGACCTGCACGCGTTCCTCTTCGACCAGCTCGGCCTCGGCGACCGGTTCGCCGACGCGGGCTGAGGGGCGTCCCAGCAAGCCCTGGCAGTGGCTCTCGACACGCCCGCTATAACTGGCGCGTGGCCACCCACCAGCTCGTCGTCGCGGACGCGGTCCTGCGCGGCCGCCCCGGGCGCTGGCAGATCGGGATCGACGACGGCCACATCGAGGCGGTCACCCGGGACCGGCTGACCGGCCGGGACGAGATCGACGCCGGAGGCGGCCTGGTCACCGAGAGCTTCGTGAACGCGCACCTGCACCTGGACAAGGTGCACACCCTGGACCGGGCGGGTGAGGCCGCGTTGACGGCGTACACCGCCGGCGAGATGGGGTCCGCACGTCGCTCGATCGAGCTCGCCTCGGCGGTGAAGGCGCAGTACGACCGGTCGTGGATCGCACCGAACGCGCGGTGGGCCGTGATGCAGGCGGTGCGGTACGGCGTGCGGCACCTGGTGGCGTTCGCCGACGTCGACACGAAGGCGCGGCTCGAGGGCGTGATCCCCTTGCTGGCGCTGCGTGAGGAGTTCCGCGGGGTGGTCGACCTGCAGGTGGTGGCGTTCCCGCAGGAAGGGCTGATCTGCGACCCCGGCGCCGAAGACCTGGTGCGCCAGGCGGTCGAGCTCGGGGCTGACGTCGTGGGCGGCATCCCGTGGATCGAGCACACCGACGCCGAGGCCCGCGAGCACGTGCGCCGGATGTGCGAGCTCGCCGCGGCCGGTGGGCGTCGGGTCGCCATGCTGGTGGACGACGCCGGCGACGCGAGCCTCCGGACCACCGAGATGCTCGCGGAGGCGATGCTGGAGCACGGGCTGGTGGGTCGCGGTGTCGCGCACCATGCCCGTGCGCTGGGGCTGTACGCCCGCCCGTCGCTGGAGCGTCTCGCCGGCCTCGCGACGCGCGCGGGTCTCGGGTTCGTCAGCGACCCGCACACCGGGTCGATCCACCTGCCGGTGCGGGAGCTGACGGCCCTCGGGCTGCCGGTTGCCATCGGGCAGGACGACATCGAGGACGCCTTCTACCCGTTCGGCCGCCACAACATGCTCGAGGTCGCGTTCCTCGCCGCCCACGCGCTGGGGGCAGCCGACAGCGCAGGCCTCGACCTGGTGTACGACGCGGTGACCACGACGGCCGCGACCGTCCTCGGGGTCACCGGGCACCGCCTCGTCAGGGGCGGCGATGCCGATCTGGTGGTCCACCACCAGTCGACGCTGCGCTCGGCACTCGCCCAGCACGAGGCTCCGGCGTACGTCGTGGCCTCGGGCCGCGTCGTCGCCACGTCGATGACATCGACCACGCTCCACCTGCCGACGTAGGGGTTTGCCCCTGTCAGGCAGGGACCCTCCCGTCGCGCGGCAGCACCGGTACGTCGACGTTCACGGTCTCCGGGTACTTCAGGCCGGTCCCGGTGTTGAGCACCACGACCTGCTCGTGCTCGTCGATCCAGCCGCTCTCGCGCAGCCGGCGGGCCGCGGCCATGCAGGCCGCGCCTTCGGGACAGATCCAGACGCCCTCGGCCGTGGCGAGGTCGCGGACCGCCGCAAGGATCTCCTCGTCGGTGACCGCGATCGCCGTACCGCCGGACTCGCGCACCCCCCGGAGTACCAGGAAGTCGCCGAGGGCCTTGGGCACGTTGAGCCCGAACGCCAGCGTGTGCGTGCCCTTCACCAGCGTGCTCTCGTCGTGCCCGGCCTCGAAGGCGTCCACGATCGGCGGGCAGCCGGCCGCCTGGACGGCGACCAGCCTGGGCATCGCGGCGCCGATCCAGCCCAGTTCTCGCATCTCCTGCATCGCCTTGTGGATCCCGATCAGGCCGACTCCGCCGCCGGCCGGGTAGAGGATCACATCCGGGACCTGCCAGCCGAGCTGCTCGGCGATCTCGTACCCCATCGTCTTCTTGCCCTCGATGCGGTAGGGCTCCTTCAGCGTCGACACATCCTGGCAACCAGGTCGCTCCTCCACGGCGGCCCGCACCAGAGCACCGGCGTGGTTGATCAGCCCGTCGACCAGGTAGAGCTCGGCGCCCGACACCACGCACTCGCGCCGCGTGATCCCGGGCGCGTCGACCGGCATCACGACCAGGCTGCCCAGGCCGGCACGCGCGGCGTACACCGACCAGGCGGCTCCCGCGTTGCCGTTCGTCGGCATCGCGACCGCGGTCACGCCGAGCTCGCGCGCCCGGGACACCCCGACGGCGGCGCCGCGGGCCTTGAACGTCCCGGTCGGGATCAAGCCCTCGTCCTTCATCAGGAGACCCGGGACGCCCATCGCAGCGCCGTACGACGGCAACGGCAGCATAGGCGTCATCCCCTCGCCGAGCGTCGTGACCTTGGCAGAGTCCCGGACCGGGAGCAGCTCGTGGTAGCGCCACAGCGTGTTCGCCCGCCCGGCGATCTCCTCGCGGCTGACGCCGGCGCGCACCCGGTCGAGGTCATACCGCGCGAGCAGCGGGGCGCCCGCCTCACTCACGCCCTGAACCCGGTCGGCGTCGTAGGTCTCCCCCGTGCGGGAGCACTCGAGATGGGACAGGAACGAGAACGACACAGACCCTCCTCGGCGGCAGACCCGGTCGAAACTAACAGCGTCTAGTGACGCTCGGTGAGCGGCACGTACACCTGTCCGCCCTCGTCCCACATCCACCGGCTCTCGGGATCCTGTGTGTCGAAGACCGGCCGCAGCTCCGGCCATCGCTCGAGGAGCACACCGACCTCCAGCGACACCAGAGCCGTGGGGTCGTCGAGCTCCTGCGGTGACTCGTCGCCGACGAGTGCCGACCATCCGGAGTCCGAGGGACTCATCGGCGCCTGGCGGTAGACGAAGCGCGGTCGCATCCCGCCGTCGTACGAGCGTCTGCTGACGATGACCCTCAGACCCAGCAGGGACCGGTCGTCGGGCTGCGCCATGCGGACAGCCTGGCACAGCGGCCAAGTCGCAGGTGCCGCAGTTCCGCCCTGGAAGCGAGGACTGGTGACGGCCGCCTGTCCCCCGTACGCGGGCGACCGCCACCAGTGGTGACGCCCGAGGGCCTGCGACCCCCAGGCGCCAAGAAACAGTCTGGCTCGGGCTTCCAAGCCAGGCGGCGCTGGCAGTGATCTCCGGCGCGCCCGAGGCGGGTGGCCCAACGTCACGGGGGAAACGCTGGGTCACCGCCTCCCGAGATCCGGCACGGGCCAGCCGGCCCACGAAGGGTCCATCGACGGCGCCGCTAAGAGCGCTTCTACCCACCCCCACGTGTCGTCAAACATGTCGAACCGCCGAAAGTCGGATCCACCCACCCGGCGTGCGCCATCCCGCGCGGATGGGTCACGGTCACCGTCCTGCGCCAGGGGTCCGGACCGAGTCGACGTACGTCCGGCCCACCTCCTCCCCTGTGGACAAGCTCGCTCTCCCCGGGTAGTCCCTGACGAAACCGCTCCCGTGTGGGCCCGAGAACGACAGTTTCGTCAGGGACTACCCGGTTGAGGTGCTCGCTTGTGGCGGTTTGTCCATGAGACCCCACCGGAGGAGGATTCCCTCTACCCGCACGACGACGGTCCCGTGTCGCGATCCTGCTGGTCGGCGCCATCGCGGGGCTGTCGCGGTTCCTGGGTTTCGGGTGCGCCGTCCCCGCGCTGATGGAACGGAGGCGCGCCGACAACACGGGCGCCGATGACACGGGCGCCGATGACGCGGCGACATCGGCGCCCGGCTGAGCCTCAGGCGTGGCCCTCGGGCAGCGGCACGTCCGAGTACGCCGGGAGGTTGTGCGCGTTGTACGCCGAGGTGTCGGCGGTCTCCATCGGCCCGTCCCACTCGCTCGGGAGCGGAACCGGCACGTCCGGCACGACCCGCTTCACGATCTCGTCGAGCACCCGCTCGGCGTCCCCGACCCAGAGGTGCTTCGACCCCTTCATCGCGACCACCTCGGCGTGCGGTACGACGCGGAAGCGCTCGGCCGCCTCGGCGGGCCGTAGGTAGTCGTCGAACTCGGGGACCAGTGCCGTGAGCGGCTTGCCGGAGTCGGCCCACTCGGCGAGATGCTCGGGCATCGCCGAGCGTACGGGTGGTGACAGGAGGATCGCCCCCTCCACCTCCGGGTCGTGTCCGTGCATGAGTGCAAGGTCGGTGCCGAACGACCAGCCCACGATCCAGATGTGCGGCAGGTCGTGGAACTCGGCGTACTCGAGAGCCGCAGCGACGTCGTACTTCTCGCCCTCGCCGTTCTCGAACGAGCCTTCGCTGGTCCCCTGGACGCTCCACGTGCCGCGGGTGTTGAAGCGCAGCACCGCAAGCCCGGCGAGTGCGGGGAGCCGGAATGCTGCCTTCCGGAAGATGTGGCTGTCCATCATCCCGCCGTGCGTCGGCAGTGGGTGCAGGCAGACCAGCGTCGCCGCGGGGTCGCCGTCGGCCGGCACCGCGAGCTCACCGACCAGTTTCAGCCCGTCCGCCGTCTCCAGCGTGAGGGAATCACGCCGCGCGGGGAGGACGGAGTTCGCCCGGATCTTCGCCACAGGTAGACAGTAGGCCGTGTCCTCCGCCGGGCCCCGTCGGTCGGGTGCCCCTAGCGTGAGGTCCAGCGGCCACACCGTGGGTCGAGCTTGCCGAGACCACGGCCCCTACGGGCACCAGCGGCGTACGCCGTGCCGGGTCAGGTCCACATCGCGGCGCACGACGGCGATGCGGTCCGACCAGTTGCGACAGGCCTTCCGGAAGAACTTCGCGCGGTACTCCACTGCGAGCACGTGACGGCCGTAGTGGGCGACGTACCGGCCGCACTCGGAGTACTGCGCGCACTGCTCGGCCACGGCGAAGTCGAAGCCGACGGACGTCCCGTCCCACTCCGCCCAGTTCTTCTGGGCAGCGGCGAGGCGGACGCCGTGCGCGCGCTTGACCAGGAGGGCGGCGTACAACTTGTTGTCGGCGCGGGTCAGCAGGTGGTGGCTCCGGCTGAACGAGTCGAGGTTGTCGTACTCGACGGCGTCGAACCCGTCACGGGCGCACCGTTTCGTCCACTTTCCCATGATCCGCACGAGGGCGTGTCGCCTGGCGCGGGTCCTGGTGTCGAGCAGCCACTCGCCCCAGACCGAGTCGACGACCGCCTTGCCGTGGTCCTTGAGCACCAGCGACCAGTGGTGGCGACGCCAGAACCGCTTCTCCACGACCTGGGTCTGGAAGCCGTTCACGTAGCAGACGTTGTACTTCCCGGAGACCGGCTTCGCGAGGCGGTCGCGCTCGACGATGCCGACATGGCGCGGCACCGGGCGCGCGCCCCCGAGCTGGTAGTCCCAGTCGGTGCCCACCGATGGCCGCGTGACCGTGCTCGCGTACGACGGGACCGCAGCGAGGACGACGACGAGCGCCACCAGCCCGACGTACGCCGCGCGCAGTGACCTCATCGCGGGATCATCGCACGTCAGCTCAGAAGTCGAACCCGTCGAAGATGTCGCCGACGCCGCCCGCGATGTCGCCGATCCCGTCGCCCAGGCCACCGGCGATGTCACCGATCCCGTCGCCCAGGCCACCGATCACGTCGCCCATCCCGTCGCCGACCCCGGCTGCGAGCGCGCCGAGCCCGTCCCCGAGACCCTCGAACATGAAGCCCATGAAGATCCAGTCCAGCGGGCCGAAACCGCCGAAGTAGCCGGCTGCGTAGGGGCGGTAGGCCCGGCCGCCCTGCCAGTAGGGCACCCGCTGGGTGCCGACCATCACCTGGCGGACGTCGGGCTCGGCACCGGCCTTGACCCGCTCCGCGTCCAAGGCGCACGCCGGCACCGTGCGCTCGGTGCCGCCGACGGGCGCGAAGGGCACGTCCTCCACCGACAGTCCGTGTCGCGGGTCGAAGAAGCACGGCGGACGGCGCTGCGGCAGCGGCTCACCAGCGACCCGGGCGCGGACGCACGCGATCGCGTAGCGCCCGTCGTCGAGGATCTTGGTGACGTCCTGCACCTGCTCGGGCTTGGAGATCGAGTCGGCCGCGGTCTTGGCGGCGTCGTACGCGTCGAGCGCACGCTGGTAGTCCGCGTTCGTCCCCTCGTCGAGCTGCCGGCCGGCGAGCTCGACGTCGAGATCCTGGAGCTCGACGCCCAGGGCCGTCACGTCCTCGAAGGCCAGCTTCTTCACCGGCACGAGCTCGCGCGCCGCACGCTGGGCGGCGAGCGCCTTGCTCCGTCGTTGCAGCGCGACGAACCCCGCCACCACGGCGACGATGACCACGAGCCAGACCCATGCCATGCCCAGAGCCTACGGGGGTCCGCCCGGGACCCGAGCGGATCAGGCCTTCCCAGCGGCGCGGAGCGCGCGCGAACCCATGTCCGCGAGCGCCTCCCGCAGCTCGGCCGGCTCCTGCACCTTGAACTCCCAGCCGAGCCAGGACAGGTGGAAGGCGAGCCCGTAGATCGTCTCGGAGCCGGCCTCGAGCAGCGTCGTCCGCTCGTCCACGGCGCTCAGGACGACGGAGCGGACACTGGTGTGCTCGGCGACCTCAGCGAGGGGTGCGTGCACGAGGACCCGCGCCTGGAACCGGTACGCCGAGCTGGCCACGGATCGCTGCACGTACGCCGCCGGGTCCTCGTGCGCCCGAGCCCGGAAGCGCCAGGTCGTCGGCCGGACATGAGTCATCCGGTCGAGCCGGAAGGTGCGCCAGTCCTCGCGGTCGACGTCGTACGCCATCAGGTACCAACGGCGGCCGGCCGCCACCAATCCCGCCGGCTCGACGGTGCGCTCGCTCGGAGTCCCGTCGCGCGACTCGTAGGCGAACCGCGCACGGACAGAGTCGCGCACCGCGCACGCCAGCCGGAGCAGGGCGTCGCCGTCGACAGTCGCGTATCCCTGGTCGAGCGTCTGCGTCGCGGCGTGGATGGCCCGCACCTGGCTGCGCAGGCGAGGCGGCATGACCTGGTCGAGCTTGGCCAAGGTGCGCAGCGCCGCCTCGCTGGCCCCCGAAACCGTGCCACCAGCCGCCATCCGCAGCGACACGGCGACCGCCACCGCCTCGGCGTCGTCGAGCAGCAGCGGCGGGAGACCGCGGCCCCGGCCGAGCTGGTAGCCGCCACCGACGCCTTGGGTGGCCAGCACCGGGTATCCCAGCCCTCGCAGCCGCTCGACGTCGCGGCGGATGCTCCGGGTGGTGACCCCGAGCCGCTCGGCCAGCTCGGGACCGGTCCAGACCGGGCGCTGCTGGAGCAGGCCGAGCAGGCTCAGCACGCGTTCGGTGGTCTCGGCCATGTCGGAAGTCTGTCACGAGTAGCGGACAGATCCTGTCCTGTTTGTCCGCAAGGCTGTCCGCATCAGCCGAAGCGCCCGAAAGGAACCGTCATGGCCCTCCACGTCCCACCAGTCGCGAACGAGACGGACGCGATCGCCTCCTTCCTGTCCCAGTCGCAGGACGCCTTCCGGGTCCTCCTCCACGGGCTCACCGCCCGCCAGGCGGCGATCTCTCCCAGCGCCTCCGAGCTCAGCATCGGCGGCCTGGTCAAGCACGTCACGATCGTCCAGCGCCAGTGGCTCGCGCAGGCCGAGGCGGCTCCGGGTCGCCCCGAGCCGCGTCCCGAGGAGGAGGAGATCGACGACTACGTCAACGGCTTCCGGTTCCTCGAGACCGACTCCCTCGCGGACCTGCTCGCCGGTTTCGACGAGGTGAGCGGCCGCGTGATCGACGCCGTACGCCGGCTCGACCTGGACACTCCGGTCCCGGTGCCGGACGCCCCGTGGTTCCCGAAGGACGTCGAGGCCTGGACCGTCCGCTGGGTGTGGTGGCACCTCGTGGAGGAGCTCGCCCGGCACGCCGGCCACGGCGACATCGTCCGTGAGACCGTCGACGGCGCGACCCTGTACCCGCTGGTCGCCGCCCGCGACGGCCTGCCCGACCTGCCCTTCCTGAAAGCGTGGCGTCCGGACGACGCGCCGTTCACGAGCGGTGTGTCGACCGTCCGCCTCCACGCGGACGACCTCGTCGCGGCACGGGCGTGGTACGCCGACCTGCTCGGCGCCGAGCCCTCCCTAGTCCGCGACGAGTACGTCGAGTGGCGGCTCGGGCCGCACGACCACGAGCTCGGGATCCTCGACCGTCGGTTCGCGCCCGATCACGACGGCGACGGCTCCGTGACCTACTGGCAGGTCGAGGACGTCGACGGTGCTCTCGCCGACCTGGTGGCCCGCGACGCCGCGGTGCACGAGGACATCCGGGACTTCGGCGGCGGCAACCGTGGCGCCGTCGTCCGGGACCCCTTCGGGAACGCACTCGGGATCATGCAGCGCCAGGCTCGGCCCACGACCGCCACGGAGGCGACGGCATGACGACCGCGACGACGCTCGAGTGGAACGCACACCTGCGTGACCAGCTCGACTTCCACTACCGCCACATGTTCCTGCCACGGCTCGAGGGGCTGACCGACGACGAGTACCTCTGGGAGCCGGTCCCCGACTGCTGGAGCATCCGGCCTCGTGGCACGTGCACGTCCCCGGCTCCGATCGGCGTCGGTCCCATGCAGCGCGATGACGCGCCCGACGAGCCCGACCCGGCACCGGTCACCACGATCGCGTGGCGGATCGCCCACATCACCGTGGAGTGCCTCGCCATGCGCACTGCCTCCCACTTCGGCGGCCCACCGGCGCACTACGAGACGTGGGAGTACGCCGCCACCGCCGGCGAGGGTCTGGCCGGGCTCGACACGGCGTACGCCGCATGGACGGCCGGGGTGGAGAGCCTCGGCGAGGAGGGGTTGACGCGACCGGTCGGCCCGGCCGAGGGCCACTTCGCCGAGTTCCCGTACGCCGACCTCGTGCTGCACATCAACCGCGAGCTGATCCACCACGGAGCGGAGATCTGCCTGCTCCGCGACCTCTACGCCCACCGCACGACCACCGAGGAGCACCGATGAGCCACACCGTCCAGATCACCTTCGACTGCGCCGACCCGAACGGCCTCGCCGGCTTCTGGAACGAGGTGCTGGGCTACCGCTACGACTCCCCGCCCCCCGGGTTCGCCACCTGGGAGGAGGCGCTCGACCACTTCGGCGTCCCGAAGGAGGAGCGGAACAACGCCTCCGCCGCCGTCGACCCCGACGGCGTCGGCCCGCGGCTGTGGTTCCAGAAGGTGCCGGAGGGCAAGGTCGCGAAGAACCGGGTGCACCTCGACGTCCGGTCCGCTCCGGGGCTCGAGGGCGACGAGCGGATGTCGGCCCTCGAGTCGGAGTGCGCCCGACTCGTCGGCCTGGGCGGCAGCCGGGTCCGGCGGTTCGAGCCCGAGCCCCCGTTGAGCAAGGGCTATATCGTGATGCAGGATCCGGAGGGGAACGAGTTCTGCCTGGACTGAGCCCAGCTCGAAGTCCGGCCGGAGCACACCGACCACACGGGTCACATCGTGCACGCACTCCTGTCGCTTCTCGGGGGTTGCAACCCCTGAGGAGCAACGGAATCCCCGGTGAGCCGGGTATCCCGAAGTCAGCCGTCGGTCAGCTCCTTGTGGGCGGCCAGGTATCGCTCCACCCGACGGTCCGGCACCAGCCACCAGAGGGCGACCGCGACGAAGGGGATGATCCCCAGCCACGGCTCGACGAAGGCGAGCAGGATGCCGACGAGGTAGATCACCGGCGAGAGCTTGCCCTTCAGGTCGATGCCGACCACTTCGCGGAGCCGGTCGCCCACTCCGGGGAGCCGCATCATGCGCAGCTGCAGCAAGTAGTAGGCGACGCCTGCGGCGAGCAGGTTGACGCCGTAGACGACGGTCGGCGTGACGGCGGGCCAGGACTCGTCGAGCCATGACGTGGTGAACGGGTACAGGGAGAGCCAGAAGAGCAGATGGAGGTTGGCCCAGAGCACCGAACCATCGACGTAGTCGACGATCTGGAACATGTGGTGGTGGTTGTTCCAGTAGATCCCGATGTAGACGAAGCTCAGCACATAGGTGAGCAGGCCGACGCCGCTGTCGTGCCACAGGTCGCGGAGGTGGTCGCCCGTCGGCACGTTCAGCTCCAGCACCATCACCGTGATGATGATCGCCAGGACGCCATCGCTGAACGCCTCGAGCCGGCCCGTCGACATGGGCCGACCCTAACCGCCTGTCCGTGTGTCGCGGTGGACCATCCGGCTTCCGTTCGCTCGGACGTCCGAGGAAACGAAGGGCATCGCCGCCGACGGTCTGATCGGACGTTCAGGTCGCCTTGGGCCAGTCGACTCAGGACGAGTAGTCGCGGAAGCCACGCTTGGTCTTGCGGCCCAGGTACCCGGCGGTGACGAGGTGCTCCAGCAGCGGGGCGGGCGCGAAGCCGGGCTCGCGGAACTCCAGGTAGAGCTCGCGCTGGATCGCCAGCGACACGTCGTTCCCGACCACGTCGAGCAGCTCGAACGGTCCCATGGGCAGCGCGCAGCCGAGCTTCATCGCGGTGTCGATGTCGTCGGCCGTGGCGTAGTGGGCCTCGAGCATCTTCACCGCGTCGTTGAGGTAGGGGAACAGCAGGGCGTTCACGATGAAGCCCGCCCGATCACCACAGGAGACCGCCACCTTGCCGGCCTGCTCGCACAGCGCGAGCACGGTCTCGTGGACGTCGTCGGCTGTCGTCACCGTGGAGACGACCTCGACCAGCCGCATCACCGGGGCGGGGTTGAAGAAGTGCATGCCGATGACGTCCTGCGGGCGCTTCGTCGCGGTCGCCAGGGAGATCACCGGGAGGCTGCTCGTGGTCGTCGCCAGGATCGCGCCCGGCTTGCAGATCTCGTCGAGGTTCTCGAACAGGGTGGTCTTCACCTGGACGTCCTCGGCGATCGCCTCGACCACGAGGTCGACCGTGGCCAGGTCGTCGAGGCGGGTGGTCCCGTTCAGGTGGGCGAGGACCTCGGCCTTGGCCGCCTCCTCGAGCTTGCCGCGCTGGATCGCCTTGTCCAGCGATCGTTCGACCGTGGCTCGGACGGCGTCGACCTTGGCGTCAGACCGACCGACGTACGTGACGTCGAGGCCGGCCTTGGCGAGCACCTCGACGATGCCCGTGGCCATGGTGCCGGTGCCGACGACGCCGACCGCGCGCACGGGTCGCAGCATCCGGGGCCTGTGCTCGGCGTCGGGGGTCTGCGCGTCGGCCACGACCACATGGCTGTCAGGCCCGTCGTAGGTGTAGAAGCCCCGGCCGGTCTTGCGGCCGAGCATGCCGGCGGTGACCAGCTGCTTGAGGATCGGGGCCGGCGCGTGCAGACGGTCGCGACCCTGCTTGTACATCGTGTCGAGGATCTCGTACGCCGTGTCGAGGCCGATCAGGTCGAGCAGCGCGAGCGGACCCATCGGGTAGCCGCAGCCGAACCGCATTGCGGCGTCGATGTCCTCGCGGGTCGCGAAGCGGCCCTCGTACATCGCGACCGCGTGGTTGAGGTAGCCGAAGAGCAGCGTGTTGGCGATGAAGCCGGCCCGGTCACCGCAGATCACCGGGCTCTTGCCGAGCCGCGCGACCAGGGCCTTGACGTCCTCGAGCACGTCCGACTCGGCGACTACCGTGCGGATGATCTCCACCAGGTTCTGCACCGGGGCAGGGTTGAAGAAGTGGACGCCGATCACGCGGCCGGGGTGCAGGTTGGCGGTCGAGATCTCGGTGACGCTGAGGCTCGAGGTGTTGGTGGCCAGGATCGTCTCAGGCTTCACGATCCCTTCGAGGTCGCGGAAGATCGACTTCTTGACGTCGAGCGACTCCACGACCGCCTCGATCACGAAGTCGGCGTCCGCGAGGTCCTTCAGGCTGGTGGTGAAGGACACCCGGTCGAGCAGGGCCCTCTGGTCCTCCTCGCTGAGCTTGCCGCGCGACACGGCACGCCCGGTGGAGTGCTCGAGGTGCTGGCGGCCGCGCTCCACGGCCTCCTCGGAGATCTCGACACCGACCACGGAGAAGCCGTTGCGCGCGAACACCTCGGCGATCCCGGCTCCCATGGTGCCCAGGCCGACGACTCCGATGGTCTGGAACTCGCGGCTGCTCGTGGGCGTGGTGCGGTCCGGGGTGGTGCTGGTCATGGCGGGCATCCTCCCACGCGGCCACCGGGCGCCGCCGCGAGATGCCTCACACGGCCGCGGCTCGGATGCGGGCGACCCACGTTCGACATGCCGACGTCGAGGGGCCTTACGAGTGGCATCCGGACTCATCGTCCTACGATCGGTGAGTCCAGTCCCGGTCCACTCGGAGACCGGGGCGCGATCTCGGGAAGGGGGACCTATGCGGTCCACCCCAGCACTCGCCCTCCTCGCCGCCTCCGCCCTGACCCTGGGCGCCTGCGGCGGCTCGGGAGGCAATGCCAGTGGTCAGAACGGTGGCATCAACGTCAACTCTCTCGGCAACACCGGCAGCGGCAAGGACCCCACGGCCCGAGGCCCGGTGACGATCCCGGGTGCCCAGAAGGGCGGCACCGTCACCGTGCTCACCAACCTCGGGATCCAGACCACGCTCGATCCCAGCGAGGTGTACTACACCGACACCGGCGCCATCATGAGCGGCCTCGTGAGTCGGTCGCTGACGCAGTACAAGTACGACCCCGATACCAAGCAGATGGTGCTGGTGCCGGACCTCGCCACCGATCTCGGCACGTCGAACGACTCCTACACCAAGTGGACCTTCACGATCCGCCCGGGTGTGAAGTTCGAGGACGGCACTCCGGTGACCGCGAAGAACATCGCGTGGGGGATCCAGCGGTGCATGGACGTCAAGACGTTCCCGACGGGCCCCTGCCAGTACTACGCCACTGTCTACTTCCGGGGCGGATCGTCGTACCAGGGCCCGTACACCGCGCCCCAGCAGACGTTCAAGTCGGTCAAGGTGTCTGGCGACAAGCTCACCATCTACATGGACAAGCCGTTCCCCGACATGCCCTACTTCGGCAGCTTCCCGGCGATGGGGCCGATCCCCCTGGGCCGTAGCGCGTCCGATCCCAAGACCTACAAGAACCACCCGATGGCCACCGGCCCCTACGAGTTCTCGAAGTACAGCCCCAGCAAGGAGTTGGTGCTCAAGCGCAACCCGTACTGGGACCCGAGCACCGACCCGGCCCGTACGGCGTACCCGGACGAGTACGACATCCAGACCCAGGTGCCCTCCGAGAAGATCGACCAGATCCTGCTCGCCGACTCCGGTACCGGGCAGACGACCCTCACCTACGACAACCTGCTCGCACCGGACTACCAGAAGTTCGTACAGCAGGCACCGGACCGGCTGACCACGGGCGGTGAGCCCTGCACGTTCTACTGGGGTCCCGACAACCAGAAGATCACCGACAAGCGCATCCGCGAGGCGCTGTCGTGGGCCTATCCGTACAAGAACGCGATCCTGGCCTCCGGCCGCATCCCCCACGTGACCGCGAACCCTGCGACCAATCTGATGCCGCCGGGCATCCCCGGCCGCACGCCGTACAACGTGACCGGACGGAAGGGCTTCCAGACCGACCCGGCCAAGGGTCGGCAGCTCCTGCAGCAGGCCCACGCGCTGGGCTACGAGATCAAGTTCCTGTTCCGCACCGACGACCCGGCCAGCGTGAAGCTCAAGGACGCGGTGACCAAGGCGCTGACCCAGGCCGGCTTCAAGGCCACACCGGTCCCGACCACGATCGCCGGCCAGACCACGATCCAGGACAACCCGAAGTCGGACATCAACGTGCGCTCCGCGGGCTGGTGCTCCGACTGGCCGTCCGGTGCCACGTGGATCCCGCCGCTCTACGCCTCGACCCATCCCGACAAGACCCACTCGCTGGGCGTGAACGACTCGGTGTTCTCCAACGCGTCGGTCGACAAGCAGATCGACGCGGTCCAACGGATGCCGCTGAACCAGCAGCCGGCGGAGTGGAACAAGCTGGACCAGCAGATCATGCAGAAGTACTTCCCGTTGTTCCCGACGTTCTACGGCGGGGTCGCCATGGCCCACGGCTCGAAGATCGAAGGCATGAACGACGACATCAATGACGGCCAGCCCACCTGGATGACCCTCTGGGTCAAGCAGTGATCCGCTGACCAGCGGGGGTGCGGGCGGGCTCCGCCCGCGCCCCTCGACCCGGCCGCGACTGCTTCGTGATCGGATCGTGACCCCATGATGCCGTTGTCTTGCTTAGGATCACGCTCGCAACGCCCCGGTCTCAGGCTCCCGGGGCACGAATCTGGAAGGGGTGCCCATGCGGGTCTCTCCATTCCTGGCCCTCGCCGCCGCTGCAGCCCTGACGCTCAGCGCCTGCGGAGGGTCGGGCTCGTCCTCGAACCAAGGCACCGGGCCGGTCGACACCGGTCAGCTCGGCAACACCGGCAGCGGGAAGGACGCCACGGCCAAGGGCCCGGTCACCATCGCCGGTGCGCAGAAGGGCGGCATCGTGACGGTGCTGACCAACACCGGTCTGACCACGACCATCGACCCCTCGGAGGCCTACTACCTCGACACGATCTCGATCGACAGCCAGCTGCTCACCCGGTCGCTCACGCAGTACAAGTACGACCCGACGACCAAGCAGATGGTGCTGGTGCCCGACCTGGCCACCGACCTCGGTCAGCACAACGACGACTACACCCAGTGGACGTTCACGATCCGTCCGGGTGTGAAGTTCGAGGACGGCACGCCGGTGACCGCGAAGAACGTCGCCTGGGGTATCCAGCGGTCCATGGACGCCGCGACGTTCCCCACCGGCCCCGGTCAGTACTACTCGAACGTGTACTTCCGCGGCGGATCGTCGTACAAGGGCCCCTACACCGCGCCGAAGCAGAAGTTCAACGCGGTCAAGGTGTCCGGTGACAAGATCACGATCTACATGGACAAGCCGTTCCCGGACATGCCCTACTGGGGGGCGTTCCCGGCCAACGGTCCGATGCCGCTGGGCAAGGCCTCCGACCCGAAGACCTACAAGAACCACCCGCTGGCGACCGGTCCGTACATGATCAAGTCCTTCAGCCCCTCCAAGGAGCTGGTGCTGGAGAAGAACCCGTACTGGGACCCCGCGACCGACCCGGCTCGCACGCAGTACCCCGACGGGTATGACTTCAAGACCCAGCAGCCGTCGGAGAAGATCGACCAGATCATGATCGCCGACACCGGGTCGGGGCAGAGCACGCTGACCTACGACAACCTGCTCGCTCCCGACTATCTGAAGATGAAGCAGCAGTCGTCCGACCGGCTCACCACAGGCGGCCAGCCCTGCACGTTCTACTGGGGCCCTGACAACCGGAAGATCACCGACAAGCGCGTCCGTGAGGCGCTGTCGTGGGCGTACCCCTACAAGAACGCCATCCTGGCCGGCGGCGACATCCCCGGGGTCACGGCGGTGCCCGCCACGAACCTGATGCCTCCGGGCATTCCCGGCCGCACGCCGTACAACGTGACGGGTCGCAAGGGCTTCCAGACCGACCCGGCCAAGTCGAAGGCGCTGCTGCAGCAGGCGAACGCCATGGGCTACGAGATCAAGTTCCTGTTCCGTACCGATGACCCGGTCAGCGTCAAGGTGAAGGACGCCATCGTGAAGGCACTCCAGCAGGGCGGCTTCAAGGCCACGCCGGTGCCGACCACCATCGCGAACTACACCACCGACCGGGCCAACCCGAACAAGGACATCAACGTCCGCTCGTCCGGCTGGTGCTCCGACTGGCCGTCCGGCAGCACCTGGCTGCCGACGGTGTACGCCGACACCCACCCGGACAAGACCCACTCGCTGGGCGCCGACTACTCGGCGTTCTCGAACAAGTCGGTGGACAAGCAGATCAACCAGATCCAGCTGATGCCGCTCGACCAGCAGCCAGGCGCGTGGAACGACCTGGACAAGGAAATCATGACGAAGTACTTCCCGCTGTTCCCGCAGTACTACGGCGGCGTCGTGATGGCGCACGGCTCGCAGATCCAAGGCATGGCCGACGACAGCGCGCTGGGCATGCCCACCTGGAACACCATGTGGGTCGGCAAGTGAGCTGAACCT
>JAFMQY010000283.1 GCA_017354415.1 Nocardioides sp. | reverse complement strand
GGGAACCGCGCCCCTTGCCGCGCAGGCGTGCGCGGCCCCGCGGGCCGACCAGTGGTTCACGGGCGTGGGTGCCGCCGCTGACCACGACTCGCTGATCGAGCTGGTCAACCCCGACGCCGGACCGGCCAACGTCGACGTCACCCTCTACGGCAGGCAGCAGCTCACCAGCCACGGGCTGCGCGGCCTCACGGTCCCCGGCCACCGGACGCTGACCCTCGACCTCGGGCACGAGCAGCCACAGACGGCGCTGCTCACCGCCCATGTGCAGGTGACTCGTGGCCGGCTCGCGGTGCACGTGCTCGACACGCGCACGGACCTGACGACCCACCGGGTGCAGCGTGAGTGGCTGCCCGGTCAGTCCGACCCCGGCGAATCCCTCCAGCTGCTGGGACTCCCGCTCGGCACCGGCACCCGGACGCTCCAGCTGGCGAACCCCGGCGACGAGGTCGTCCGGGCAGAGGTGAAGGTCATCACCGGCGACACCACCTTCGCGCCGAAGGGGCTCGACACCGTCTCGATCCCGCCGGGCTCCACCTCCGCCGTCCCGCTCACGAAGGTGCTCGACCAGGCGCTTGGAGACGGGGCGCTGGGCATCGCGGTCACGGCCGACGGCCCCGTCACCGCCTCGGTGCTCACCGACCTCGGCACCGACCGGGTGTTGACCGTGCCCGACGAGGATGTGCGCGCACAGGCTGCGACCCTGCTGCCGGTGCCCACCGGGAAGGGCGCGCAGCCGGTGCACGCGCAGGTCCTGCTGTCCGCGGACTCCGCCGGCTCGAGCCTCGTCACGGCGTACGACGTGAGCGGCAAGGAGCTGTTCCGCAGGCGGGTGGCGCAGCAGCAGGGGCACACCGCGGTCGTCCCGCTGCCGCGCGGGGCGGCGTACGTCGACGTGGTGCCTCGAGGCACGGTGATCCGCGGCGCGGTGGCGCTCACCGGGAACGGCGCGACCGTGATCCCTCTCGACGAGCTGCTGACGAAGGGACTCGTCCCGCAGATCTCGCCCGGGCTCAGCTGAGTCCCGAGCGGGTCCGGCTCAGTCGTCGCTGGAGTAGCGGGGGTCGACGTCCTCGGCGTCGATGCCCAGCAGCTCGGCCACCTGCTCGACCAGCACCGTGAGCACCATGGCCTCGAGGTCGGCTCGCGTCTCGCATCGGTGCTCGATCGGCCGCCGGAACACGACCAGCCGCGTCGGCCGGGCGCCCTGCCCGCGCACCAGCGACGCGAGGGGCACGGTCTCACCCGACCAGTCGTCCGGCAGCTGGGGCGTGTCCTCGACGGCGTACTCCACGAGCCCGAGGCGGTCCTGCCAGCGGGTGTCGATGTCGCGGACCGTGTCGAGGACCAGCTCGTCGAACCGCTCTCCGCGCGTCGGCAGCTCCGGACGGCCGGGAATGGACGGTGTGATGGCTGGGCCGCGCATCCCGCGGCCGCGGCGGTCACGGGTACGGCGTCGTGGGGTGGCGGACGCCGGCGAGCTCACACCGGCGAGGGTAGTCGACCAGCGAGTCTCATCCGGGTTGGGAGACGCCGGGGGTACCGTCAGCGCCGTGAGTACCGCTCGGCGTTGTTCGCGCACCGCGTGCGGCCGCCCGGCGGTCACCACGCTCACCTACGTGTACGCCGACCAGACGGCCGTGGTGGGCCCGCTCGCGACGTACGCCGAGCCGCACTCCTACGACCTCTGCGAGCTCCACGGCGAGCGGCTCTCGGCCCCTCGTGGGTGGGAGGTGCTGCGACTCGCCCCCGACCCGAGCACCCTGCCGCCGTCCCAGGACGACCTGCTGGCGCTGGCCGAGGCAGTCCGCGAGGCAGGCCGCCCCTTGGTGGAGGCCACACGCCCACCGGGCGACCCGCCCCCCACCGGGGCCGCACGCGAGACGGCCCGTCGCGGTCACCTCCGCGTCCTGACCTCGGAGTGACGCCGGGCTCGCGTCCCGCGGGTCGTTAGGCTCCTCCCCGTGAGCACGACCGACCCAACGAACACGCACGCGGTCTTCAAGGCATACGACGTGCGGGGCACGGTCCCGGACCAGCTGGACGAGCAGCTGGCGCAGCGTACCGGCGGGGCGTTCGTCTCTGTGGTCGGCGCCGCCACCGTCGTCGTCGGTCACGACATGCGTCCGAGCTCGCCGGGCCTTGCGGCTGCCTTCGCCCGCGGCGCCGCCGACGCCGGTGCGGACGTGCTGGTGATCGGTCTGGCCTCGACCGACCAGCTGTACTTCGCGTCGGGGCGTCTCGGCCATCCGGGCGCGATGTTCACCGCGAGCCACAACCCCGCCCGGTACAACGGCATCAAGCTCTGCCGCTCCGGAGCGGTGCCGATCGGAGGCGACAGCGGGCTGTACGAGATCCGGGACGCCGTGTCCCGACCCGAGCAGGCATCGACCCGGACGCCCGGCCAGATCTCCCAGCGGGACGTGCTCGAGGCCTACGCCGCGCACCTGGTGAAGCTCGCGCCCGTGCGTGGTCGCCGGCTCAAGGTCGTGGTCGACGCCGGCAACGGCATGGCCGGGCTCACGGCGCCGGTGGTGTTCGAGCGGATCGGGCACGCCGTCGAGCTGGTGCCCATGTACTTCGAGCTGGACGGCACGTTCCCCCACCACGAGGCCAACCCGATCGAGCCGGAGAACCTCGTCGACCTGCAGAAGTGCGTGGTCGCCGAGAACGCCGACATCGGCCTGGCCTTCGACGGCGACGCCGACCGCTGCTTCGTCGTCGACGAGCTCGGCCGGGCGGTCTCCCCGTCGACGCTGACAGCGCTCATCGCGGCCCGGGCCCTGGCCGACGAGCCCGGGGCGACGGTGATCCACAACCTGATCACGAGCCGCTACGTCCCCGAGCTCGTGCGCGAGCTCGGCGGCACCCCCGTACGCACCCGGGTCGGCCACTCGTTCATCAAGGCGACCATGGCCGAGACCGACGCGGTGTTCGGTGGCGAGCACAGCGGCCACTTCTACTTCCGGGACTTCTGGCGTGCCGACTCCGGAATGCTCGCGGCGCTGCACACGCTGGGCGCCCTGGCCGACAGCGACCGCCCGCTCTCGGAGCTGCTCGAGACCTACACCCGGTATCGGTTGAGCGGGGAGGTGAACTCCGCCGTGGCCGACCCCGAGGGCACGCTGGCGGCCGTGGAGGCGGCGTACGCCGGGACATCGGGCGCGACCGTCGACCATCTCGACGGGCTCACGGTGAGCACCGACGACTGGTGGATCAACGTGCGCCCGTCCAACACCGAGCCGCTGCTCCGGCTCAACGTCGAGGGCACGGACGAGGCCACGATGACCCGCGTCCGCGATGATGTCCTGGCGCTGATCAGGAGCAAGAAGGAGACCCCGTGAACCTCGACCCCGAGCTCATGCAGATCATCGTCTGCCCGGCCGACCACGGTGACCTGGAGCCGGTCGGTGAGGAGCTGGTGTGCCAGAAGTGCGGACTGGCCTACCCGGTCCGCGACGACATCCCGGTGCTGCTGGTCGACGAGGCCCGCCGTCCCTGACGGCCCCCGCGTGATGGCCACCTGGTTCGACGAGTCACGGCTGGACGACGAGGCCGCGCTGGCGACGTCCGACGTCCGGCTGCGCGAGCTCGCCGAGTCGGGACCGCGGGTACGCCGTGAGGCCACCGCGGCCGCGCCCGGTA
>JAFMQY010000049.1 GCA_017354415.1 Nocardioides sp. | reverse complement strand
ACCCGTCGAGGCCGAGCGCGAGCCGGCGGAAGGCAGTGGCCAAGCCGACCAGGGACGCCGAGAACAGCGGGGCACCGCAGCCGTCGACCGCCGTGGCCGCGATCGTCTCGCCGGTCATCTCGGCGAAGATGCCGGCGATCTGCTTCTGGAGCGGGTGGTCGGGGTCGCGGTAGGTCTCGGTGGGCCAGCCGTTGACCACGCAGGTGGCCAGCATCGCGGCGTGCTTGCCCGAGCAGTTCATCAGCACCGGGGCCTTCGTGCCGCCGTCGCGGATCACCTGCTCCCGGGACTCGTCGTCCAGCGGGTAGTCGGACGGGGTCTGCAGGTTGGCCTCGCTGAGCCCGGCGGAGGCCAGGATCCGTCGTACCCCGTCGATGTGGAACGGCTCGCCGGAGTGTGAGGCGCAGGCCAGCGCGAGGAGATCGGGTGGAAGGTCGAGACCGGCGCGCACCATGCCCAGTGCCTGGACCGGCTTGTTGGAGGAGCGGGGCAGTATCGGCGCGTGCACGTCACCGACCGACCAGGCGACGACCCCGTCGGCGTCCAGGGCCAGGAGGTGCCCGTAGTGGTGCCCCTCGACGAACCCGCTGCGGACGATCTCGGCGACGGGAACTGCGGTCATCGGCGGACCACCGGACTGCACGGGGACAGGAGGGGACGGACGCGCACCCGGCCACAGTAGCGACGCCCACCACGCCCCGCCCTCCCGCCGTCGACCCGCGCGTTCTGACCGGTTGAGCCACGGGTTCTGACCGGTTGACCGCGGGTTCTGGCGGCTTGAGCCGATGGCCCGGAGGTGGCTGGCAGGATGGGCCCGTGCCGACGCCCCAACACTGTCCGACCCCGCGGGAGCTGGCCGATCTCGAGCTGCTCACGAGTGGTGCGTTGGCGCCGCTGGCCGGCTTCAACCAGCCCGGGTCCACGGTGACCCTGGAGCTGCCGGCCGAGCTGGCCGGACGTGAGGTCGAGCTGGTCGACCCCGAGGGCCTCCCGCTGGCCACGTTGCATCCCGACGGCAGGGTCGAGCCGCTCACCCACGCCCAGCACGGGCCGTTCCGACGGCTGCACCTCAGCCCCGCGGAGGTGCGCGCGCGGTACGCCGGCGCCACGTTCGTCCCGGTCACGGACGCCCTCACTCGGGACGAGATCGACCGCCTGCGCGGCCTGGGGGCGCCCGTCGTCCTGCTGGCCCTGATCGGTCCCGGGACGCCGGAGCTGTCCCCTGTCGCCCTGCTGCGCGCCTCGCTCGCGGAGGCCCGCCAGGTGCCTGGCGCGTCCGTCGTCGCCGTACCGCTGGCGTCGCACGGCGACCCGGACGTCGACCACGAGATCGGCCTCCAGGTCGTCCGGGCGTACGCCGGACCCGACCCGGTGCTCGCCCCCGTGGACGACGACGGCGACTACCCCGACGACGTCGCCGCGATCGTCGAGGCCGACCAGCCGGGGCCGGAACAGCGCGGGCTCGTCCTCTTCTTCACCGGCCTGTCGGGCAGCGGCAAGTCGACCGTCGCCCAGGCCGTGATCGACTCCGTGCTCGAGACCGGCGAACGCACGGTCACCAGCCTCGACGGCGACGTCGTACGCCGGAACCTGTCGGCCGGCCTCACCTTCAGCCGCGAGGACCGCGAGACCAACATCCGCCGGATCGGCTGGGTCGCCGCGGAGATCTCCCGGCACGGCGGGATGGCCGTGTGCAGCCCGATCGCGCCGTTCGACGCGACCCGGAAGGACGTGCGGGCCATGACCGAGGCGGCGGGCGGCGCGTTCTTCCTGGTTCACGTGGCGACGCCGCTCGAGGAGGCCGAGCGACGTGACCGCAAGGGCCTCTACGCGAAGGCGCGCCGGGGTGAGATCCCCGACTTCACCGGCATCTCCTCGCCGTACGAGGTGCCGGAGGACGCGGAGCTGCGGATCGACACCACCGGCCGGTCGATCGAGGACTGCCGCGACGAGGTGCTGGACGCGCTCGCCAAGCGAGGCTTCATCGCCGGCGACGACCTGCTGGTCTCGACGAGCTCGACCGACGACTCGACCCACGACTGACCGGTCCGGGCGGGTCGACATGGACATGACTAGCTCGATCGGTAGGGTTGGGTTTCTTGCCCAACCTTCCGTGGAGGGACCGCGCCCATGGGTGGCTGGCTGACGCTTGACGCCGGCTCGATCGTCGTTGCCGGCTTCTTCGTCGGCATCGTCGTCGGTCTGACCGGCATGGGCGGCGGCGCGCTGATGACCCCGGCTCTGATCTTCCTGGGTGTCGGGAACGCGTCCTCGGTGGTCACGGCCGACCTGACGGCGGCCGCCATCTCGAGAAGTGCCGGTGCCGCGACGCACGCGCGCCAGGGCTCACCGAACATGACGCTCGCGAAGTGGCTGATCGTCGGGTCGGTCCCGGCCGCCCTCGTCGGGCCGTGGATCATCCACCGTCTGGCCGGGAACGACCCCGCCTCCTTCCAGCGCCTGCTGATGGAGTGCATCGGCTTTGCGCTGCTGTTCGCGGCCGCGACGTACGCCCTGCGCCTCTACATCAACCTGCGGCGCGTTCGCGGCGACCTCGGCGACCCCGACCCCGACCCGCCCATCCGGCCCCTCATCACCGTCGGCGTCGGGGCGCTCGGCGGCCTCCTGGTCGGCATCACGAGCGTCGGTGCCGGCTCGGTGATCATGATCGCCCTCCTGATGCTCTACCCCGGCCTCTCCCCGGTCCGGCTGGTCGGGACCGACCTGGTGCAGGCCGTCCCGCTCGTCCTCGCGGCTGCGGCGTCCAACATCGCCATCAACGGTCTCGACTGGCACATCCTGCTGCCGCTGGTGATCGGATCGACGCCGGGCACGATCCTGGGCGCCCGCATCGCGCCCAAGGTGCCGCAGTCCTACCTCCGCCGGGGCATCGTCGTGGTGCTGACGATGTCCGGTGTCGGGCTCCTGGACAAGTCGGGCTGGGCCCCTCTGGGCGCCGGCGCGCACGACACGCATCCGATCGTGGTGGCGGTCGTGGGTCTCGTGATGGTGGTGCTCGTCCCGCTGGTCTGGGGGCTCATCCGACGCACCGAGGGTCTCCCGATGTTCGGGGCCCCGACCGTCGCCGAGCTCGAGGGCGAGGACGCCCGGCGCCGTACGCCGTCACGCGCCGCCGAGGACCAGACGCAGGTCCCGTAGCAGCGGTCACGCCGACGCCCGATCCGGGTCTGTTCGGCACGTCTGCTCGACAAACTCGCGTCAATCAGTAGAGTTAAGCATCTTGCCCAACCTTCTATGGAAGGACCGCGCCCATGGGTGGCTGGCTCACCGCCGACTTCTTCTCGATCATCGTCGCCGCGTTCTGTGTCGGCACGATCGTCGGCCTGACCGGGATGGGAGGCGGCGCCCTGATGACGCCGGCCCTGATCTTCCTCGGCGTCGGTGACGCCTCGTCGGTGGTCACGGCCGACCTCACCGCCGCCGCGATCTACAAGACCGGCGGCGCGGTCACCCACGCCAAGGAGGGGAAGCCGAACTGGAACCTCGCCAAGTACCTGATCATCGGCTCGGTCCCCTTTGCGCTGCTCGGGCCGTGGATCATCCATCGGATCGCGGGGTCCTCTGACCAGCTCGACACGCTGCTCAAGGAATGCATCGGCTTCGCCCTGCTGCTCGCGGCCTCGACGTACGCCCTCCGCCTGGTGATCAACCTGATCCGCGTGCGCGGTGGCGGTCCCGACGCAGACCCCGACCCGCACATCCGGCCCCTGGTGACGATCGCGATCGGCGCCCTGGGGGGCCTGCTGGTCGGCGTCACCAGCGTCGGCTCGGGCTCGGTGATCATGATCGCGCTGGTCATGCTCTACCCCGGGCTGTCCGCCCTGCGGCTGGTGGGCACCGACCTGGTCCAGGCGGTGCCCCTGGTGCTCTCCGCAGCGGTCTCGAACATCATCCTGAACGGCCTCGACTGGCACATCCTGGTGCCGCTGGTGATCGGTTCGGTGCCGGGAACCATTCTGGGCAGCCACGTCGCCCCGAAGGTGCCGCAGTCGATCATCCGTCGCGGCATCGTGATCGTGCTCACGATGTCCGGACTCGCGCTGCTGGACAAGGCGGGCTGGGGGCCGCTCGGGGCCGGCGAGAACCAGACCCACCCGGTCTTCATCGCCTTCGTCGGGCTGGCGATGGTCGTCCTCCTGCCTCTCGTGTGGGGCGTGATCCGCCGCACCCAGGGCCTGCCGATGTTCGGCGCGCCGACCGTGGCCGAGCTCGAGGGACACAACCTCGACCGAGGTGTTGCCGAACCACCGGCCGCCACGGTCCGCGAGGATCAAGCCCAGGTCCCGTAGCCGACCGACATATCGCGCAGGTCACCCGCCGCGCGCTCGACCTGCGCGGCGTAGGCGCCGACACTCCGGCCGAGTTCGGGCGGAGCGAGGTCGGCCGTTAGCATGTTCGCTGCTGTCCCCACGAGAGGCCCCCACATTCGATGACTGCTCCACCGACCCATGCCGACTACCAGCTGAGCCAGCTCGACCAGCTGGAGGCGGAGTCGATCCACATCTTCCGTGAGGCCGCGGCGGAGTTCGAGAAGCCGGCGCTGATGTGCTCGGGCGGCAAGGACTCCATCGTCATGCTGCGCCTGGCGGAGAAGGCGTTCTACCCCGCGAAGCTGCCGTTCCCGGTGCTCCAGATCGACACCGGCTACGACTTCCCGGAGGTCCTGGCCGCGCGCGACAACTGGGTGAAGCGCCTGGGAGCGCGTCTCGTCGTCGCCAGCGTCGAGGAGGCGATCAAGAACGGCGTGGTGGTCGACGACGGCAAGACCAGCCGCAACCGACTCCAGATCGGCACCCTGCTGGACGCCGTCGAGAAGGAGGGGTTCACCGCCCTGTTCGGCGGTGGTCGCCGTGACGAGGAGAAGGCCCGCGCGAAGGAGCGCGTCTACTCCCACCGCGACGACTTCGGCCAATGGGACCCGAAGAACCAGCGCCCCGAGCTGTGGGGTCTCTACAACGGCAGGCTCCACGGCGGCGAGCACATGCGGGTGTTCCCTCTCTCGAACTGGACCGAGCTCGACATCTGGCACTACATCGGCCGCGAGCAGATCGAGATCCCCTCGATCTACTACGCGCACGAGCGCCAGGTCTTCAAGCGCGACGGCATGTGGTTCACCGAGAGTGAGTTCAACCCGTGCAAGCCGGGCGAGGAGGTCGTGACGAAGGTCGTGCGCTTCCGCACCGTCGGCGACCTGACCCTGACCGGCGCGGTGGAGTCCGACGCCGACACCATCGACAAGATCATCGACGAGATCGCCGTCGCCCGCGTCACCGAGCGCGGCGCGACGCGAGGCGACGACCGGTTCTCCGAGGCAGCGATGGAGGACCGGAAGAAGGAAGGCTACTTCTGATGGACCTGCTCCGCTTCGCCACCGCCGGCTCGGTCGACGACGGGAAGTCCACCCTGATCGGCCGCCTGCTCCTCGACTCCAAGTCGATCTTCGAGGACCAGTTGGAGGCCGTGGAGGCCACCAGCCACTCGCGGGGCTACGACTACACCGACCTCGCGCTGCTCACCGACGGGCTCCGCTCGGAGCGCGAGCAGGGGATCACGATCGACGTGGCGTACCGCTACTTCGCGACGCCCGCCCGGAAGTTCATCATCGCCGACACCCCGGGGCACATCCAGTACACGCGGAACATGGTCACCGGTGCCTCCACCGCCGACCTGGGCCTGGTGCTGGTCGACGCCCGGCAGGGCCTGACCGAGCAGAGCCGCCGGCACGCCGTCCTGTTGTCGCTGCTGCGCGTGCCCCACCTGGTGCTGGCGATCAACAAGATGGACCTCGTCGACTGGTCGGAGACCGTCTACGAGAGGATCCACGAGGAGTTCACCCAGTTCGCCACCAAGCTGGCGATCCCCGACCTCACGGTCATCCCGATCTCGGCACTCAAGGGCGACAACGTCGTGACCCGCTCGGAGAACACGCCGTGGTACGCCGGCCCGACGCTGATGCACCACCTCGAGCACGTCCACGTCGCATCCGACCGCGACCTGGTCGACACCCGCTTCCCGGTGCAGTACGTCGTACGCCCGAAGTCCGACGACTTCCACGACTACCGCGGGTACGCCGGACAGGTGGCCGGCGGCGTCCTCAAGCCGGGTGACGAGGTCGTCGTCCTGCCGAGCGGGATGACCTCGACCATCGAGGGCATCGACGTGTTCGACCAGGAGATCGACGAGGCGTTCCCGCCCATGTCGGTGACGATCCGGCTCGCCGACGACGTCGACGTCAGCCGCGGCGACATGATCGCCCGGGTCAAGAACGCACCCCAGCCCAGTCAGGACATCGACGCGATGGTCTGCTGGATGACCACCCAGCCGCTGCGCCCGCGCCAGAAGCTCGCGATCAAGCACACGACCCGGATGGGCCGAGCGCTGGTCAAGGACATCCAGTACCGCCTCGATGTGAACACGCTGCACCGCGACCAGGACACCAGGGAGCTCGGGCTCAACGAGATCGGCCGCGTCCAGCTGCGCACGACGGTGCCGCTGCTGTGCGACCCCTACTCGAAGAACCGCACCACCGGCTCTTTCATCCTCATCGACGAGGCCACCGGCGTGACCGTCGGTGCCGGGATGATCAACACCGGCGCCTGACGCACCTCTTCGCGGGGGGCTCGACGAGCTAGGCGGCAGGTACGCCGATCAGCTCGCGGGCCTGCGCGGGCGTCATCGGGGTCCGCTGAGCAAGGGCGCCGATCGCCACTGCGCGCTCGACGAGCTGCGCGTTCGACTCGACCGGTACCCCCTTGCTGATCGTCAGCACGTCCTCCATGCCGACGCGCAGGTGCCCGCCCTTGGACAGGCTGGCCAGAATCACGCTCAGCGTCGAGCGGCCGATCCCGGTCGCGGACCAGCTGGTCGTCTCCGGAGGAAGGTCATGCACCGCGGCGACGAGCGCGTCCGTCGTACCGTTCATCCCGCCCGGCACGCCCATCACCAGGTCGACGTGGACCTTGCCACCGGCGGGCAGTCCGTAGCGGTCGAGCAGTCGGCGCATCGCATGCACCTGCCCGAGGTCGAACAGCTCGAACTCCGGCACCACGCCACGCTCCTGGCTCAGCTGGTAGAGATCGCAGACGAAGGGCCACGGGTTGGAGAAGACGTCGTTGCCGAAGTTCGTCGTACCCATCGTCAGACTGCACGAGTCCGGCTCGGCGTCGAGCACCTTCATCCGCTGGTCGAGGGGGTCGTGCACGCTTCCGCCGGTCGAGAGCTGGACGATCAGGGCGGTCGACTCCCGCACCGCCGCCACCCACTCGCGGAGCAGCGCCAGGTCGAGCGTCGGCTTGTGCTCGCGGTCGCGCACGTGCAGATGGATCATCGCTGCGCCTGCCTGCTCGCAGTCTTTCGCCGTCTGCGCCAGCTCCTCCGGAGTCGTCGGGAGCTGGGGGCAGTCCTCCTTGGCCGTCTCGGCCCCGGTCGGGGCCACGGTGATCAGCAGCGGGTCCATGGTGTCATCGTGTCAGATCACGCCCGCGGCGCCTGAGCTCGCGAAGGCCGCGATCACGGCTGGAGGTCGAGGAGCGTCGACTCGGTCCCGTACCAAGAAGGGGACGGAGGGACGCGTCTCGAGACCCGCTGTTGTCGGGGGACGCATCGAAGCCGTGGCCTCGACGGGCTCGACCGACGAGGATGGCGCCCGTGCGTGCCGTGGTGTCGCGAGTGTCGTCCGCGTCGGTGACCGTCGACGGGTCGGTCGTGGGTTCGCTGGACTCCCCCGGTCTGCTGATCCTGCTCGGCCTCACCCACGGCGACGGCCCCTCCGAGGCGGACTGGATGGCCCGCAAGATCTGGACCCTGCGGATCCTCCGCGACGAGAAGTCCGCCTCCGACGTCGGCGCTCCGATGCTGGTCATCTCGCAGTTCACCCTGTACGGCGACGCCCGCAAGGGGCGGCGTCCCACCTGGGAGGCTGCCGCCCCCGGACCCGTCTCCGAACCCCTCTACGACGCGGTCTGCTCCGCCCTCGAGGGACTCGGTGCCCACGTCGAACGCGGGGTGTTCGGAGCGCCGATGCAGGTGTTCTCGGTGAACGACGGACCGTTCACCGTTCTCCTCGAACGCTGACCTGGCACTTACGTCACGCCCAGGAGCGCTGAGCGGGCGTTGACATCTCGCCCATCAGCGCTGACCCGGCGCTCGCGTCCGACACGACCGCCGGGTCGACGTCTGGTGAGGCGACGCAACTGCCGGGTCGACGTCTGGTGAGGCGACGCAGCTGCCAGGTCGACGCTTTCGCGAGAACGCGTGACTCAGAGCTGGATGGTCACCTCGGCCACCGACCCGACGGAGGCATGCACCGACCGGTCCACGGTGGCTGTCTGCGGGGCAAGGGTGCGCAGGGTCCAGTCTCCGTCAGCCGCGAAGAACCGGAAGTGGCCGGTGGCCGAGGTCGGGACCTCGGCGGTGAACTCACCGGTCCGGTCGAGCAGCCGCACGTAGGCGTTGGACACCGGCTGGCCGTCGCGGACGACCTGCCCCTGCACCACCGCCTCCTTGGCCACGTCGACGCCGTCCAGGGACAACCCGCCCGCGGTCGAGCCGCACATCAGGCGTCGGCCGATCCGGGCTCGTCGCCGAGCGCCACCGGTACGCCGACCAGGGAGCCGTACTCGGTCCACGAGCCGTCGTAGTTCTTCACGTTCTGCTGGCCGAGCAGCTCCTTGAGCACGAACCAGGTGTGCGAGGAGCGCTCCCCGATCCGGCAGTAGGCGATGGTGTCCTTGTCCCAGTCGACGCCGGCGTCGGTGTAGAGCTGCTTGAGCTCGTCGTCGGACTTGAACGTCCCGTCGTCGTTGGCCGCCTTGCTCCACGGCACGTTCGAGGCGGTCGGGATGTGACCCGCACGCTGCGCCTGCTCCTGCGGGAGGTGGGCCGGGGCGAGCAGCCGACCGGCATACTCGTCGGGCGAGCGTACGTCGACGAGGTTCTGTGCGCCGATCGCGGCGACGACCTCGTCACGGAACGCGCGGATCGACGTGTCCTGCTCCGTCGCGGTGTACGACGTGGCCTCGCGCGAGGGCAGCTCGTCGGTCAGCTCGCGGCTGTCGAGCTCCCACTTCTTGCGGCCGCCGTCGAGCAGCTTCACGTCGGTGTGGCCGTAGAGGTTGAAGTACCAGTAGGCGTAGGCGGCGAACCAGTTGTTGTTGCCGCCGTACAGCACGACGGTGTCGTCGTTGGCCACACCCCGCGAGGACAGCAACGCCTCGAACTGCTGCCTGTTCACGAAGTCGCGGCGCACCTGGTCCTGCAGATCGGTGGTCCAGTCGAGCTTGATGGCGCCCCTGATGTGGCCCTTGTCGTAGGCGGCGGTGTCCTCGTCGACCTCGACGAGGACGACCTTCGGGTCGTCGAGATGGTCCTCGACCCACTGGGCGGATACGAGTGCGGTGTCGCGGCTCATGGTTTCTTACCTTTCTCTACGCCGGGTTCCGGCGCGGGGTCTGAGTTGTCAGCAGGGTTCAGCGAGCGGCGGCCCGCCGGAGGAGCAGGTAGATCTCGCAGCCCAGGCAGAAGCCGAAGACCGCGTTCAGGAGGGCCGCGACCAACGCCAACCCGGCCGCGACCAGACCGACGACGGCCGAGCCCGCCAGGAAGCCGATCAGGCCGATGGCGGCGAACCCGAGTCCGACCGCTTGCGCGAACCGCGGCGGACGCGAGTCCTCGAGGTCGTGCGGGGCGCTGAGGTGCGGCCGGACCAGCCGGCGGAACACAACGGCGTACGGCGTGTGCTGGACGCCGCGGACGGCTCCGATCGCGAACACTACGGTCTGCACCGCAAGCAACAGGATCGCGACCGGCAGAGGCGTGACCAGCACGAGTGCGAGAACCAGCGAGGTCAGGGCCGCGACGATCCGCGGTCCCCGCGGGTCGATACCGGGCTCGACGGCTCGGTGGGTGGTGAGGGTGGACATGGATGCTCCTGACGACGGGGGAATCGGGAAGAGTCCGTGAAAGTCTACTGAACGAGTAGACAAATGGCGCGACGGACTCGCGTCAGGGCATACGACACAGCGACGAGCGGACGCGGCAGTGATCGACGGCGCGCCGCCGCGTCAGAAGCGTCGTGGACATGTCCGGAACTGTAGGCACCCGCGCATCCCCCGAACCACCGAGGCTCCCGGTATCCGAGACGATGGTCCACATTCTGGACGTCACAAGGTCGCCTCCAGCGCGGCCAGCACCTGGCCCGGCCGGGGCGCGCCGGTCGCACGCGTGACCTCTCGGCCCGCGGCGTCGAGCACCAGCGTGGTCGGGGTCCGCAGCACTCCGAGGTCGCGGACCAGGTCGAGGTGCTGCTCGGCGTCGACCTCGACATGGGCGACTCCCGGCACACTCCGCGCCACGTCGTCGAGGACCTGACGTGTCGCCCGGCAGGGTGCGCAGAAGGCGGAGGAGAACTGAAGGAGCGTGGCCCGCTCCCCACGCTGACCGTCGTACGCCGTCCCCGCCAGCACGCTCCCCCGAGGGGAGGACACCGTGGTCTCGACGGGCTCGACCGACGGTGACCTGGCCCCGGCCGACGCGTCCACCGACGGTTGAGGAGGGCGCTCAGCGCCCGTCTCGAAACCGCTCCCACGCTCGGCCCCTCGCACCCGATGCGTCCCGCGGAAGCGCCCGTCGGACACCATCCGCCACCCGCCGAACCCCAGCGCCAGCACGACAGCCAGCACCAGCACCCAGCCTCCGAGAGTCATGTGCACCCAACCTCCGAGCCTCGGGCGGCATTCCGCCTCCTCCGCCGCCCCTAGTCTGGGCGCCATGCGGGTGGTCGTGGTCGGCGCGGGCGGGATCGGCGGGACCATCGGCGCCCGTCTCCACCAGTCCGGGTACGAGGTCGCCCTCGTCGCCCGCGGAGCGCACGGCGAAGCCGTCCGCGAGCGTGGCCTCACCTTCGCCACTCCCGAGGAACGGGTCACCCTCCGGATCCCGACGTACACCCACCCCCGCGACGTTTCCTGGACCCACGAAGACGTGGTGGTCCTCGCCGCCAAGAGCCAGGACACCGAGGCCGCTGCCCGCGACCTCGCTCTCGCCGCGGGCCGGGTCCCCGTGGTGGCCGCGCAGAACGGCGTGGCCAACGAGCGCACATTGGCCCGCTGGTTCCCCGACGTGCACGGCATGTGCGTCATGATGCCAACCGCCCATCTGGAGCCGGGTGTCGTGGTGGCGCACTCGGCGGCGGCGACCGGCATCCTGGATCTCGGACGGTTCCCCGAGGGCACCGACGACGTCGACGAGAGCCTCGCTGCGGCACTCCGGGGATCCCGGATCGAGTCGGTGCCGCGGCCGGACATCATGCGCTGGAAGTACCGCAAGCTGCTCAACAACCTCGGGAACGCCGTACAGGCCCTGTGCGGAAGGCACCTGGACTCCGAGGAGGCGCGCCGGGTACTCGACCTGCTGGCTGAGGAGGCTGAGGCGGTGCTCGCGGCCTCCGGGATCGTGCCGGTGACCGACAGGGAGGACGACGTACGACGCGCCGACCACCTGCAGCTGCGACCGGTGGCCGGCGAGCCACGAGCCGGTGGGTCGACCTGGCAGAGCCTGCAGCGCCGGTCCGGGATCGAGACCGACTTCCTCAACGGCGAGATCGCGCTGCTGGGCCGCCTGCACGGCGTCCCGACCCCGGCGAACGCCGGTCTGCAGCGCCTGATGCGTGAATCGGCGGCGCGAGCAGCGGGCCCGGGCACGATGACGCCGGCCGCCCTGCTCGCCGCGCTCACCCGGTGACGGGAGCGAGGCCGGCCCCGTGGAGTGGGGGCTCCTGGTGAACCGGGTCCGCGGCGGTCAGCCCCCCGCGAAGGGCGGGAGGAACTCCACGACCTGCCCCGGTCTCACCAGGACGGCGTCCGGCGCGCGCGACTTCACCGGCTGGTCGCCGACCAGTACCGAGCACGCCTCGAGCACCCCCGGCAGCCGGGTGCCCGGATGCAGCGCGGCGGCCCGTCGTACGACGTCGGCGAGCGTGATCGGGCCGGACACCGGGAGCGGGTCGGTCTCGACCCCTGCGGCCGCGCGTGCTGAGGCCCAGTAGCGCACTGTGATCGGTGCGGCCGTCTCAGCCGCCGCGTCCTGGCCAGGTCGGGACTCCATGCTCGATATCCTTGCGCATCGGTCTCGACCAGCTCGACGGTCGGGGAGGAGGTGACCGCGTGAGCACGCTGCTCCTGCTCACCAGCGCCCTCCAGCCGAGCGCCGAGGTGCTCCCGGGACTCGCGCTGCTCGGTCACCAGGTGCGGATCCTGCCCGCCGAGGCCAGCGCCCTGATCGACGGGCCCGACGCTGAGCTGATCCTGGTCGACGGCCGCCAGGAGCTCGCCCACGCGCGCGACCTGTGCCGTCTGCTGCGCACGACCGGCACCGACTGTCCGGTCCTGCTGGTCGTCACCGAGGGCGGGCTTGCCGTCGTCGCCCATGACTGGGGCATGGACGACGTCGTCCTCCACACCTGCGGCCCGGCCGAGCTGGAGGCCCGCGTCCGGCTGTCGATCGGGCGTCTCAACAGCCGGCGCGACCAGGACGCCGACGACCACGTGATCCGCTCCGGCGAGCTCGTGGTCGACGACGCGACGTACACCGCGACGATCGGATCGCACCCGCTCGACCTCACCTTCAAAGAGTTCGAGCTGCTGAAGTACCTCGCCCAGCACCCCGGCCGCGTCTTCACCCGCGACCAGCTGCTGCAGGAGGTCTGGGGCTATGACTACTTCGGCGGTACGCGCACGGTCGACGTGCACGTACGCCGGCTCCGGGCCAAGCTCGGGCCGGAGCACGAGACCCTGATCGGGACCGTGCGCAATGTCGGCTACCGCTTCGTGCTGCCGGCCAAGGAACCCGGCGAACGATCGTCGGCCGAGCGGTCGTCGTCAGTCGAGCGGTCGTCGTCGGCCGAGCCTGTCGAGACCACGGAGCGCCCCCGCTGAGCGTCGTACGGCTCGGGGAGGCCGACCTCGACCGGGCCCGGGACCTCGTCGACCGCGTCCGGGCCGAGGCGGCTGCCGTCGACGGAGCTGAACCCGTCGACGAGGCGGCGCTGCTGGCGCTGGCACATCACGGACTGCGCGGCCACGCGATGTGGGCGTACGGCGACGACGGCTTCGCGCTTCTGCGTGGGTCGTCCTTGGACCTCGCCGTCGCCCCGTCGTCCCGCCGACACGGAGTCGGCACGGCGCTCGCCGTCGCGGCGCTTGCCGAGGCACCCGACGACGTGACGGCGTGGTCGCACGCGGACGATCCCGCCGCACGGGTGCTCGCGGACCGGTTCGGCTTCGAGGCCGCCCGCGAGCTGTGGGTGATGGAGCGCGACGCCGCGCCGGTCGACGTATCTTCGGTCGAGGGCGTGACGATCCGGAGCTACCGGGACTCCGACGCCGACGAGGTGGTCCGTGTCAACGCCGCGGCCTTTGCCCACCACCCCGAGCAGGGGTCGATGGACGCTGCCAACCTAGCCGAGCGGATGGCCGAGCCGTGGTTCGACCCGGCCGGGCTGCTGGTCGCCGACAGCGGATCCGGCCTCCTGGCGTTCCACTGGACCAAGCAGCACTCCCCCGAGCAGGGCGAGGTGTACGTCGTCGCCGTCGACCCGGCCGCCCAAGGCCGAGGCCTGGGGAAGGCGATCACCGCCGCAGGCCTCGCCCACCTGGCCTCGCTCGGCGTACACCGGATCATGCTCTACGTCGAGTCCGACAACGCCCCCGCCATCGCGACGTACTCCAGGCTCGGGTTCCGCCACACCTCCACCCACGTGCAATACGCGCGCATTCCCGGGTAGTCCCTGACGAAACGGTCGCCATCCGGGCCACAATTCGACAGTTTCGTCAGGGACTACCGGCCAGACACCGAGTTGTCCACAGCCGGGGGTCGCCGGCGGCGTCGCTAGCGGCGGAAGTGAAGACCGACTTCGGGGTCGACGATGACCTCCTGGGCGGCCGGGAGACCGTCCACGGACAGCTGTACGTCGAGGGGGACGTTGCGCTTGACGAGGGCCAGGGCGATCGGGCCGAGCTCGTGGTGGCGGGCGGAGGTGCCGACGAAGCCGACCGCCTTCTCGGCGTGGAGGAGCTCGGCACCCACCTGGGGCAGGCGGTTCTCCGAGCCGTCGAGGTGCAGCAGCGTCAGCCGGCGGGGAGGCCGGCCGAGGTTGTGCACGCGGGCCACGGTCTCCTGCCCGCGGTAGCAGCCCTTGTCGAGGTGTACGGCGGAGCCGAGCCAGCCGACCTCGTTGGGGATCGTCCGCTCGTCGGTGTCCAGCCCGAGCCGGGGCTCCCCGCGGGCGATCCGCAGCGCCTCGTAGGCCCACAGCCCGCACGCGGGCCCGGCCGCCTCGGCGTACGCCGTGAGCTTCTCGCGCGGGACCAGCTCGTGCCCGGCGGCGGGACGCCAGGCGAGCGCCAGCTCGTCGGTCACCTCGGACACCTCGACCCGGCTCAGGAACCGCATCCGGTCGAGGAACTCGACCAGCGCAGCCGCGGCTCCGGGCTCGGTCGCCGCGGTGAACGACTCCCCGTCGTCGACGCCACCGAACGCGTGCTCGACGTGTCCCTGCGGGCTGAGGATCAGCCCCTCGGTCCAGGTCTTCTGCGGCAGGTCGAGGAAGAACTGCGTGGTCAGGTCGTGCAGCCACTGCAGCCGGTCTGGCCCGGAGATGCGAAGGACATCGTGGTGGGACAGGTCGACGAACCCGTCACCCGCTTCGAGCGTCTTCTGCTCGCCGTACAGGGACCCGTAGTGGGCCGCGACCGGCGCGTCGATGCCGGAGCCGGCGACCGCGCCTGGCAGGGACAGCAGGGGAGAGCTCATGCCTGACACCCGCAGTCGCCGAACACGGTGAGGTGTCCGACGTCGATCGTGAAGCCGTAGTCGGCGGCCAGGCGTTCTGAGACGGGGGAGAGCACGTCAGGGTCAACGGAGATCACCTTGTGGCAATTCCGACAGACGAGGTGGAAGTGCTCGTGCTCGCTCGTCGAGTGGTACGTCGGGGCTCGGTCGCTGAGGTGGGCGTGGCTCACCAGACCGAGCTCCTCGAGCATCTCCAGCGTGCGGTACACCGTCGACGCGTTCACCGCCGTCGAGTGGGTGCGCACCTCGGCCAGCACCTCGTCCGGCATCGCGTGGCCGAGCCGCTCGACCGCTTCGAGGATCAGCTCGCGCTGCGGCGTGAGTCGGTAGCCCTTCTCCCGCAGCCGCTCGCGCCAGTCGGTGCCCGAGGGGGTGGACCCGGAGACGGAAGCCGAGGTGGACCCAGGGGTGGACATCGCCCTACTGCCTCACCAGCTGCGCATGGGTGTGCGGCTGCATCTCGTGACCCATCGCGGCCATGTCGTAGGCGTACAGCAGGTTGCCGTTGACGTACCCGTACAGCCGCTTGCCCGCGACGTACTCCTTCGCGGTCGCGGTCCGGGCGACGGCATCGGTGACGATCTCGAACCTCGGCTGCTCGGCATGGATCTCGCCGGCCCAGATCTCGGCGAACCCCGTGTTGTGGCACATCACGACCTCGAGCGTGCCGTCCTCCTGTGGCCGGAGGAAGCCGGTCTCCTGGGCGGCCTCGCGCACCTGGTTTCCCTCGGCGTCGACGATCCAGGAGCGGCTGAAGTAGTGGATGAACGGCCGGCCGTCCTGCTGGAACACGACCTCCTGGCCGAACTGGAAGTGGTCGACCCCCGGGTACTCACCATGGCCGTTGCCCACCCACCGCCCGATCAGCCATGCGAGCCGCGCGGTGACCGGGTGGATGTTCTCGGGGATCTCGAACGGCATGTGTCGAGTCTAGAGTTCGGCCCTCTCACGTCCCGCCGAGCGCACGCGCGAGCGCCGCCGCCACCTGGGCCGTGCCGGCGCGCGCCGTCCGGCCGACGCCCACGATGTTGAGGAACCCGTGGATCTGGTCGGGGAAGCGCTTCAGCTCGACCTTCGTCCCGGCGTCCGCGAGGTATCTCGCGTAGGCCTCGCCCTCGTCGCGGAGTGGGTCGAACCCTGCGGTCGCGACGTACGCCGGCGCCAGCCCGGGCGGGACCTCTGCCAGCAGCGGGCTCACCCGCGGGTCCTTCCGGTCCGCGTGGTTCGGGACGTACTGGTCTAGAGCCTGGTCGATGAACTCCTGGGTCAGGTAGAACCCGTGACCGAACAACCGCTTGCTCTCTGTGGTGCCTGAGACATCTGTGGCGGGATAGACCAGCAGCTGGAGCGCCAGCGGGAGCCCCTCGCGCGCCGCCGCGAGGGCGGCCACAGCGGCGAGGTTGCCGCCGGCCGAGTCACCGCCCACGGCGAGGCGACCGGGATCTCCCCCGTAGTCGCCCGCGTGACTGGCAACCCATCGATAGGCAGTGACGGCATCGTCGTACGCCGCGGGGAACGGGTGCTCAGGGGCGAGCCGATAGTCCACCGACAGCACCCGGACGCCGCTGTGCTCGGCCAGGAACCGGCAGACCGCGTCGTGCGAGTCCAGGTCGCCGTACACCCAACCGCCGCCATGGAAGAAGACCAGGAGTGGGCCCGTGGCCGACGCCTTGCTCGGCACGTAGAGCCGCGCCGGTAGCACCCCCACCGTCACGTCGTGCACCGCGCCGATCGGCTGGTCCCGTCCGACCATCGCGGCGTGCCGCACCAGGAGCCTCCGCCCCTCGGCCAGGGGCAGCTCCTCCGTGTTCGGCTCGCGGACGAGCTCCTGCAGGCGGAGCATGAGCTGCGTGTCGATCGCCAGGCGCTGCCCGTCGACGATCACCGGGGGGCCGGCGAGCCGGCGTTGCACCGACGCCGGAAGCGCCAGCGCGACACGGAGGGTGAGCGTTTTGAGGCGCCCGTCTGCGGCGGCGAGGAACGGGGACCTACGAGGCACAGGCGCACCCTAGCCCTGAGGGAGAGCCTCGTCCCGTCCCACTGAGCCGCCTGAGACACCCGACGTTCACCTGTCGGTGCCACACTTACGCCATGGTCCAGCTCGCCTCCGTCGATCCGACTCGCGACAGCGACACGCCGGCCGACGAGCCTTTCGACGTCGAACCCCCGTACATCCCCGCCGACGAGGCCCTCGCCGCGGTCACGGCGTACGACGACCGGTTCCTGGACCGCGAGCTCTCCTGGCTCGCCTACAGCAGGCGGGTGCTCGGCCAGGCGGAGGACGCCTCGCTCCCGTTGCTCGAGCGGGTCCGGTTCGCCGCCATCTTCTGCCAGAACCTCGACGAGTTCTTCATGGTCCGCGTCGCGGGCCTCAAGCGGCGGATCGCCGCCGACATGGCGGTCCGGGCTGCCTCCGGCCTGATGCCGCGCGACGTCCTGGAGAAGATCTGGGACGAGACCCGCGTCCAGATGGAGCGCCACGCCCGGCTGTTCCGTGAGGAGCTGGTGCCGGGCCTGGCCAAGGAGGGCATCGAGCTGGTCCGGTGGGACGACCTAGACCGCGAGGAGCAGAAGTACTGCAAGAAGCTCTTCAAGGACCGGGTCTTCCCCGTCCTGACGCCCTTGGCGGTCGACCCGGCCCACCCGTTCCCCTACATCTCAGGGCTGTCCCTCAACCTGGCGGTCCTCGTGCGCAACCCCCAGACCGGCAAGGAACACTTCGCGCGGGTCAAGGTCCCGCCGATCTTCAGCCGGTTCGTCCCCCTCGGCAACGAGCGCTTCGTGCCCCTCGAGGACGTCATCGGCGAGCATCTCAGGCGGCTCTTCCCCGGCATGGACGTGCTCGAGGTCCACACCTTCCGGGTCACCCGCAACGAGGATCTGGAGGTGGAGGAGGACGACGCCGAGAACCTCCTCAAGGCCCTGGAGAAGGAGCTCCTCCGCCGCCGCTTCGGCCCGCCGGTCCGCCTCGAGGTGGAGGAGTCGATCGCGCCGCAGGTGCTCGAGCTGCTGGTGGAAGAGCTGGGGATCTCAGAGGACGAGGTCTTCCGGGTCGACGGCCTGCTGGACCTGGTCGGGCTTCACAACATCGCCGACCTGCCCCGCGAGGACCTCAAGTACCCCGCGTTCGTGCCCACCACCCACCCGCAGCTGGCCGAGGTCGAGTCCGCCAAGCCGGTCGACGTGTTCAAGGCCACCCGCCGGTACGACGTACTCCTGCACCATCCGTACGACTCGTTCGCCACGTCGGTCCAACGGTTCCTCGAGCAGGCCGCGGCCGACCCGCACGTGCTGGCGATCAAGCAGACGCTGTATCGCACCTCCGGCGACTCCCCCATCATCGACGCCCTCATCGACGCAGCCGAGGCCGGCAAGCAGGTGCTCGTCATCGTCGAGATCAAGGCCCGTTTCGACGAGGAGGCCAACATCCGGTGGGCTCGCAAGCTCGAGCAGGCGGGCTGCCACGTCGTCTACGGGCTGGTCGGCCTCAAGACCCACTGCAAGCTGGCGATGGTGGTCCGCGACGAGCCCGACGGCATCCGCCGGTACACCCACATCGGCACCGGCAACTACAACTCCAAGACCGCGCGGCTCTACGAGGACCTCGGCCTGATCACCACCAACGACGTGATCGGCGAGGATGTCGCACACCTGTTCAACAATCTCAGCGGCTACTCCCGCAACCCGTCGTACGAGCGGCTCCTGGTGGCGCCCGACTCGGTCCGCAGGGGCCTGATCGAGCGCATCCACCGTGAGATCGATCACCTGCGCAACGGCCGCCCCGCCGGGATCCGGCTCAAGGCCAACTCCGTGGTCGACGAGGCCTGCATCGACGCGCTCTACCTCGCCTCACAGGCCGGCGTACCCGTCCAGATGCTGGTCCGCGGCATCTGTGCGCTCCGCCCGGGGGTCCCAGGACTCTCCGAGAACATCGAGGTCAGGTCCGTGGTCGGGCGCTTCCTGGAGCACTCACGGATCTACTGGTTCGAGAACGGCGGTGAGCCGAGCGTCTGGATCGGATCGGCAGACCTCATGCACCGCAACCTCGACCGCCGGGTGGAGGTGCTGGTCCAGGTGCCGAGCGAGGAGAACGTTGCTCAGGTCTCGTCGCTGCTCGACCTCGCGTTCGCGCCCACGACGTTCGCGTGGCAGCTCGAGCACGACGGCGAGTGGGTCATGAACGACGGCACGAACCACCTCCAGGAGCTCCTCATCGAACGCCAGAGACGCCCCCGGCTGGTCCCCTGACCCGCGCCCGGCTCCACCCTCTCCGCCGGATCACTCGCGTGGGGGATTGCGCTGGTCGTGAGGCACGCCCGTAGCATGTCGCCCGTTCGGTCTCACTTCTCCTGAGGAGCACGTCGTGGCGCTGCGATTGCGTCCCACCGATACCGCCTTCTACGAGCTGTTCACCACTTCCGCACAGCACATCGTCACGGGCGCCGGGCTCCTCGCGGAGATGATCAGCGAGGACGCCGACCGCCCGACGGTGGCGAAGCAGATGCGCGAGGCGGAGCACAACTGCGACGAGAACACCCATGCCATCGTGCGTCGGGTCAACAGCAGCTTCGTGACGCCGTTCGACCGCGAGGACATCTACTCGCTCGCCAGTGGCCTCGACGACGTGATGGACGAGCTCGACGAGGTCGTCGACCTGATCCTCCTGTACGAGGTCATGCAGTTCCCGGCCGAGGTGCTGAGCGCGGTCGAGATCATCCAGCGTTGCGCCGATGTCACCGCCGAGGCGATGCCCCGCCTGCGCAGCCTGGCCGGGCTCGACGAGTACTGGATCGAGATCAACCGCCTGGAGAACGCGGGGGACAAGAGCTACCGGCGAACCCTCGCCAAGCTGTTCAGTGGCGAGTACAAGGCGCTCGAAGTGCTGAAGCTCAAGGACATCATCACGGGCCTCGAGGACGCCATCGACGCCTTCGAGAAGGTCGCCAACATCGTGGAGCAGATCGCAGTCAAGGAATCCTGAGGCCTGCCAGTGGATTTCGCGATCGTTGCCACGGTCGTCGTCGTCGCCCTCACCTTCGACTACACCAACGGCTTCCACGACGCCGCCAACGCCATCGCCACCTCGGTGTCGACGCGGGCGCTGACCCCCCGGGTCGCCCTGATCCTGGCGGCGGTCATGAACTTCGTCGGCGCGTTCCTCGGCCAGAAGGTGGCCCATACCGTCTCGGACGTGATCGTGCCGCCGGACGGGCGGGAGGGACTCGTCGTGGTCCTCGCCGGGCTGCTCGGCGCGATCACCTGGAACCTGATCACCTGGTACTTCGGTCTCCCGTCGTCCTCCACACACGCCCTGATCGGCGGCCTGGTCGGCGCGGCGATCGCGGCCGGTACGACGGTGCACTGGCCGACGATCATCGACAAGGTCGTGATCCCGATGGTGATCTCGCCGCTCGTGGGCTTCGCGCTCGCGTTCATCGTGATGATGGCCATCCTCTGGATCTTCCGCCGACGGAACGCCCATCGCACCGCCCGCGGCTTCCGGATGGCCCAGACCGTGTCGGCGTCCGCGATGGCGCTCGGCCACGGCCTGCAGGACGCCCAGAAGACCATGGGCGTGATCTTCCTGGCGCTGATCACCGGCGGCTACCTCGCGCCGGACACCCAGGACCTGCCGATGTGGGTGATCGCCGCTTCGGCCGGTGCGATCTCGCTGGGCACCTACTCCGGAGGCTGGCGGATCATGCGCACCCTCGGGCGCCGGATCATCCACCTCGACCCGCCCCATGCCTTCGCCGCCGAGACCGTGGGCTCCTCCGTGCTCTACGCCACGGCGTTCCTCTGGCAGGCCCCGGTCTCGACGACCCACGTGATCACCTCGGCGATCATGGGTGCGGGGGCCACCCGCCGGGCGTCCGCAGTCCGCTGGGGTATGGCCCGGTCCATCGTGACCGCCTGGATCCTGACCTTCCCCGCCGCCGGCCTGGCCGCGACCATCTGCTTCGTGATCATCAACCCCTTCCTGACCTGAGATTGCTTCGTTCTGGGTTAGTCCGTGACGAACGTCAGCCGAAACGACCG
>JAFMQY010000162.1 GCA_017354415.1 Nocardioides sp. | reverse complement strand
CGGGGTGGACCAGCTCGACCTGGCGGTCACCGAGGTCGAGCACCTTCACCGACGAGAACGTGTGGTCGGCCGGCACCACCTCGGTCTCCAGCACCTCCTCGCGATGGGCGTCGTCGGTCTCGTGGGCGAACCTCTTCTTGAACTGCTCGCCAGTCTCGACGGTCTGCTCCGCGGCCACCTCGTGGGCGTGGATGGGGATCTCGCCGTACGCCGCACGGAAGGCGCCGTTGCCGAACGTGTGGTCGAAGTGCTCGTGGGTGTTCACGATCGCGGTCACCTCGCCGACGCCCAACGCGCGCACATCCTCGACGATGGCTCGGGCGGCCCGGGAGGACGCCTGGGTGTCGACCACCAGCAGCCCTGCCGAGCCCCCGACCAGCGTCACGTTCAGGTCGTACCACTCCTGGCGGGCCACCCAGACCCGGTCGGCCACCTCTCGAAACCGCGTCACCCGGGTGAGCCTAGGCGTACCGGCATCTCAGGTGGGCTGGAGTACTGTTGGCACTCCCGGGTGGCGAGTGCCAGCCGGGGTTCGACGAGTCTGCCCCAGGGAGGTCAGCGATGCAGGACGAGCGACGTCTTGCCGTGCTCCGGGCCATCGTCGAGGACTACGTATCCACCCGCGAGCCGGTGGGCTCCAAAGCACTGGTCGAGCGTCACGGGCTCGGAGTCTCCCCGGCCACCGTGCGCAACGACATGGCCGCCCTCGAGGAGGAGGGGCTGATCACGCAGCCCCACACCAGTGCCGGCCGGATCCCGACCGACAAGGGCTACCGGCTCTTCGTCGACCGGCTGACCACGATCAAGCCGATGACCGCGGCCGAGAAGCGAGCGATCGCCACGATCCTGGACGGCGCCGTCGACCTCGACGACGTGGTCCAGCGCTCCGTGCGTCTCCTCGCTCAGCTGACCCACCAGGTCGCGCTCGTGCAGTACCCCACGCTCTCCGGCTCGACCGTTCGTCACCTCGAGCTGGTCTCCCTGGCCCCGACCCGCGTGCTGGTGGTCCTGATCCTCAGTTCCGGCCGGGTCGAACAGCGGCTCGTGGAGGTCGGACGTGAGCTCGACGACGACGGTCTCGCCGCGCTCCGCGGCCGCCTGGTCGCGGCGATCAACGGGCGGATCATCGCCGACGCCACGGCCGAGCTCGGCACGCTCACCGCGCCTCCCGACGACGGTGGGGTCCAGGACGCCGTGGTCGACGTCCTGGTCGACGCGATGTCCGGACACCGCGCATCGGATCGTGTCGCCGTCGGCGGCACGGCCAACCTGGCCCGCTTCGGCGACAGCTTCGAGGTGTCGGTGCGCCCGTTGCTCGAGGCGCTCGAGGAGCACGTCGTACTGCTGAAGCTACTCGGTGAGGCGCAGACCGGCGGGCTGGTGACCGTCCGGATCGGCCACGAGGGCCCCTACCAGGAGTTCGCCAGTACCAGCGTCGTCTCCACCGGCTACGGCCCGGGCGACGAGGCCGTGGGCAACCTCGGTGTGGTCGGCCCGACCCGCATGGACTATCCCGGGACGATGGCAGCGGTGCGCGCGGTCGCCCGCTACGTCTCCCGGATCCTGGACGACGCATAGAGGACCTAGGACCTAGATGACCGACCAAGACCTGTACGCGTTGCTCGGCGTCCCACGGGACGCCGACGCGGACACGATCAAGAAGGCCTACCGCCGCCTGGCGCGGCAGCTGCACCCGGACGTCAACCCCGACCCGGCGACGCAGGAGCGGTTCAAGGAGGTCTCGCGCGCCTACGAGATCCTCAGCGACCCGCAGAAGCGCGCGGCGTACGACCGCGGCGGCGACGTCTTCGCGGGGCCCGGTGGCTTCGGCCCGGGGTTCTCGTTCACCGACATCATGGACGCCTTCTTCGGCGGCCAGGCCGCGGGCCAGAGCCGCGGGCCACGTCCGCGGAGCCACCGCGGACAGGACGCGCTGATCCGGATGGAGGTCTCGCTGGCCGAGGCGGCGTTCGGAGTCACCCGCGAGCTGAAGGTCGACACCGCCGTCCTGTGTACGACGTGTCACGGCGAGGGGACGTCCCCGGGCACCCATCCGGTCCCCTGCGAGACCTGCCGGGGCACCGGCGAGGTCGCCCACGTCCAGCGCTCCTTCCTCGGCGAGATCCGCACCCTGCGCCCGTGCTCGGCGTGCCGCGGCTACGGCACGTTGATCCCCGACCCGTGCCGCGAGTGCTCGGGCGACGGCCGGGTCCGTGCCCGTCGTTCGATCACAGTGAAGATCCCGGCCGGGGTCGACACGGGCACGCGGGTCCAGCTCGCCGCGCAGGGCGAGGTCGGCCCGGGCGGTGGCCCGGCCGGCGATCTCTACGTCGAGGTACATGTCACCCCGCATCCGGTGTTCACGCGGGACGGCACCGATCTGCACTGCACGGTGACCGTGCCGATGACGGCCGCCGCGCTCGGCACCACGCTCACGCTGCCCACCCTGGAGGCCGACGTCGAGCAGGGTGCCGGCACGGGCGTGGAGACCGAGTTCCAGCTCGACGTCCGGCCCGGCACGCAGTCCGGCAGCGAGCACACCCTGCGCGGACGCGGCGTACCCGGACTGCGAGGCGGGCGCGGAGACCTGGTCGTCACGGTTGTGGTCGACACGCCGACCCGGCTCGACCCGCGCCAGGAGGAGCTGCTGCGCGAGCTCGCGGCGATCCGCGGCGAGGAGAAGCCCGACGGCAAGGTCGCACCCGGGAGCCGGCCCTCGATGTTCGGTCGCATCCGCGACGCCTTCAACGGCCACTGAGCCACGACGGCCATGTCCCTGCCCGTGCACTGGGTCCCGGACCTGGCAGGCGTCAGATCCGGTGACCGGGTCGAGGTCGAGGGTGACGAGGCGCACCACGCGGTCGCCGTACGCCGGCTACGGGTCGGCGAGCCGGTGGTCCTCACCGACGGTCTCGGCACGTCGGCCACCGGCGTCGCGGTGGAGACTGCGAAGCGCCGGCTCGTCGTGACCGTCGACGAGGTGGCGCGGACTCCGATGCCGGAGCCGGCCGTCACCGTCGTCCAGGCGCTGCCCAAGGGTGACCGGGGGGAGCTGGCCGTGGAGATGCTGACCGAGGTCGGCGTCGCGACGATCGTCCCGTGGGCGGCTGCCCGGTCGGTCGCGGTGTGGCGTGGTGAGCGCGCCGCCAAGGCCCTGGCCCGCTGGCGGAGCACGGCCCGCGAGGCGGCGAAGCAGGCACGTCGCGGCTGGTTCCCCGAGGTGGCGGAGCCGGCCTCGACCGACGACGTGAACGCGCTGGTGGCGGCTGCGCCGCTGGCCGTGGTGCTGCACGAGGCGGCCACCACGACGCTGGCGTCGCTCGAGGTGCCCGAGCAGGGGCCGGTCGTGGTGGTGGTCGGGCCGGAGGGCGGTCTGACCGACGACGAGGTGGCCACGTTCACCGCCGCCGGCGGGAACGCCGTACGCCTCGGGTCAGAGGTGCTCCGGACATCGACAGCGGGTGTCGCCGCGACGTCCGTCCTGCTGGCGCGGACGCCACGGTGGGGATGACCCGGCGGTCACTTCAGATAGATCGTGCGGGTGTCCCGGGCGGCGAGCCCCTGACCGGACGGGTCGTCGTTGGACGCGATCAGGGTGTAGCGGCCTGGCGAGAGCGTCGACGTGTCGAGATCGAGTCGCCACGGGAAGAGCCGGTTCGGATCCATCCACCCGGAGGCGATGCCGGCCCTGGTGCGCACGGTCCTGCCCTGGTGGACCAGTCGGACGACGACCGTGCCTTCGTAGCCGTTGTTCACGCCGGTGACCGTGAGCGGACCCCGCGAGACGTGGAGGCCGTCCACCGGATCTGTGATGTTCATCAGCGACAGCACCTTGACCACCTGACCCTGTCTGAGCGGCTGCCCCGTCGGGACGCCGAGGACGGACACGGCGGGCCGGTCCTGACGGAGGAACTGCACCTGGTCGTGCCGCTGGACGGCCGCCTGGACGGTGTAGATCACCTGCTGAAGGGCCTCGGAGGCCTCGCGCGCGGACATCGACGACGGACGCCTGGCCGGAGCGTTGCCCACGTCCACCCGGATCACGCCGCCCGCGGCAGTCGCAGTGTCGAGCCAGCCGGGCAGCCACGGGGTCCGGTAGTTCGGGTCGACCGGCTCGGTCATCAGGCCGTCGATGGCGTACTCGAGGGGCGACACCGTCGGCGGGGCGGGGCTGAGCTCGCGGTACAGGACTGCGCCTTTCGGACCGCGTCCCAGGTAGTAGATGACGGCCTTGCGCCACTGTGCCGGGTCGGTGGCGGCGCGGTCCTGGGGCGAGGGGACCGAGGAGTCGGTCGCGGTGATCGTCGTCGGATGGGTGGGGCCCTTCCCGCCCTGCGACGCCGGCCCGAGGACCGTGGGGTCCTCGCCGGCCACCGAGGTGAGGTAGGCGACCACCCCGATCACGGCCGCGGTGGCGACGATCCCTGCTACGGCGTACCGCCACGGGCGTCCGTGGGACATCGGCACGACCTTCGGGTCGGACCGCACCGAGGCGCGGATCTCCGCCCACCGGTCGTCCGGGTCGACCTCGGAGACCGCGTCGGAGAGGAGCTGTCGCATCCGGTCGTCGTCGGTCATCGGATCTCCTCGAGGGCCGCGCCGAGCACGGCGCGAAGAGCCGCGGCGCCACGGGAGGCGTGGCTCTTCACGGCGCCGCGGCTGATCCCGAGCATGTCGGCGATCTCGGCCTCGGAGAGGTCGAGGTAGTAGCGCAGCCCGAGCACCTCGCGCTGTCGGCGCGGCAGCCCTCGTAGCGCGTCGAGCACCGTCTCCCGCCGCGCCAGGTCGTACGCCGTGTGGTCGGCGCCCGTCGCCGGCTCCGGCCAGGCTTCGCGCTCGGCATGTCGGCGGGCCACGGCCAGGTGCCGCAGATGCGACCGCGAGCGGTTCACCACGCACTGCCGCAGGTAGGCGAGAGCCTTGTCCGGGTCGTGCAGGCGGCTCCATCGGGCGTGCACCGCGACGAAGCAGTCCTGCACGATCTCCTCCGACGTGCCCTGGTCGCCGACCAGGAGGACGGCGAGCCGGACCAGCCGGCGCCAGTGCGCGGCGTACAGCAGCTCGAGCGCCTCGTCGGCGCTCCAGCCGGCCGCACGCTCGCGCGGCCGTGCCATCAGGCGGACCTCCGCATGCCCGATCACGGTAGTAGGACGCCGACCCGGTCCGCCCGGTTTACCCGTCCGGCAGCCCGGGCCGTGGCCGAATCGTGACAGCATGAGCGCGTGACCGACTGCCTCTTCTGCCGCATCGTGTCCGGTGAGATCCCCTCCGAGAGGGTGGCGGAGACCGACGCGGTCGTGGCGTTCCGCGACGTGGACCCCAAGGCCCCGCTGCACGTGCTCGTGGTTCCCCGCATCCACGTCGCGGACGTGGGCGAGCTCGCCGATGCCGAGCCGGCGACGGTGACCGAGCTGGTGCAGGTCGCGCGACAGGTGGTGGCCGACTCCGGGCAGGAGAGCTACCGCCTGGTGTTCAACACCGGTGAGGAGGCGGGGCAGACCGTTTTCCATGCCCACGTGCACGTGCTCGCCGGACGCCCCCTGTCCTGGCCGCCCGGGTGACCGCAAAGGGTTGGGTGGCGCGGGGCGGGCGCCCGTAGCATGGAGGCCTGATGACAGACAGCCAACAACAGACCGACCACCATCCGGGGGCCCGGCACACAGTCGTGGTGCCCGGGAGCATCGACATGGTCCAGCTGCTCGGACCAGGAGACGACCACCTCGGCATCATCGAACGCTCCTTCGACCTCCACGTCCACGTCCGCGGCAACCGGATCACCCTCGAGGGAGAGCCCGGTGAGGTCGCGCTGGCGGAGCGGCTGCTCGACGAGCTGGTGACGCTGATCCGCACCGGGCAGGGGATCAGCGGGGAGACGGTCGAGCGGGTGCTGGCCATGCTGCGTGCCGAGACGAACGAGCGTCCGGCGGACGTGCTGTCGCTCAACATCCTGAGCAACCGCGGCCGCTCGATCCGGCCCAAGACGCTGAACCAGAAGCACTACGTCGACTCCATCGACAAGCACACGATCACGTTCGCCATCGGTCCCGCCGGCACCGGCAAGACCTATCTGGCGATGGCCAAGGCGGTGCAGGCACTGCAGGCCAAGCGGGTCAACCGGATCATCCTCACCCGGCCGGCTGTGGAGGCGGGGGAGCGGCTCGGCTTCCTGCCGGGCACCCTGAGTGAGAAGATCGACCCCTACCTGCGGCCGCTCTACGACGCTCTGCACGACATGATCGACCCCGACTCGATCCCGAAGCTGCTGGCCGCCGGCACCATCGAGGTCGCGCCCCTGGCGTTCATGCGCGGCCGCTCGCTGAACGACTCCTTCATCATCCTCGACGAGGCACAGAACACCTCGCCCGAGCAGATGAAGATGTTCCTGACCCGGCTCGGGTTCGGCTCCAAGATCGTGGTCACCGGCGACGTCACCCAGGTCGACCTGCCCAACGGCGTGAGGTCCGGTCTGCGGGTGGTCGAGGGGATCCTCTCGGAGCTCGACGACGTCTCGTTCCAGCGGCTCACCGCCCACGACGTCGTGCGGCACAAGCTCGTCGGTCAGATCGTGGCGGCGTACGACGAGTACGACGCCCGGCAGCCGCGCGTCACCGGCCGGTCCGCCGGCGACGACCGGTGAGCCACGCCCACGGCGGCCGCCGATGAGCATCGAGGTCCTCAACGAGTCCGGGTACGACGTGGACGTGACGCGGCTGGCGGGGTTGGGCCGGTTCGTGATGGACCGGATGCGGGTCCACCCGCAGGCTGAGCTCTGCATCAAGGCCGTCGACGAGCTCACGATCGCCCAGCTCAACGAGCAGTGGATGGAGAAGGAGGGCCCGACCGACGTGCTCGCGTTCCCGATGGACGAGCTGCGGCCCGGGCGGGTCAACGAGGAGCCGGAGGAAGGCGTCCTCGGTGACCTGGTGCTCTGCCCCGCGATCGCGGAGAAGCAGGGCGCGACTGCAGGACACGGCACCGAGGCGGAGATCGAGCTGCTCACCGTGCACGGCATCCTGCACCTGCTCGGCTACGACCACGCCGAGCCGGAGGAGCACAAGGAGATGTTCGGGCTCCAGGACGAGCTCCTCGCCGCCTGGCGCTCCGACGAGTGACCGGCCGACCGATGGGCGGCCGGGTGAGGCGTAGGTGAGTGGCAGGTGAGCGACCCGACCTCTGGTGCGAACGGGCTGGTCGCCGCCGGTGTGCTGGTCGTGCTCGCCGGCGTCTTCTCCGCCGCTGACGCCGCGCTCACGACGTACTCCCGCGCGCGGGCGGAGGAGCTCGCGGACGAGGGCCGGGCGGGCGCCCACCGCCTGGTCGCGCTGCTCGACGACCGAGCGCGCCACCTCAACACCGCGATCCTGCTGCGGCTGCTGTTCGAGACCGGCGCGGTGGTCCTGGTCACCCTGGTCGTGCTGCACTGGTATGCGGACCGTAGGTGGCTGGCCTTCGCGACGTCCCTGGTGGCGATGACAGTGCTCCTGTTCGTGGTGGCCGGTGTCGCCGCGCGCACCCTGGCTCGTCAGCACGCCGACCGGGTCGCGCCCGCCGCCGCCACGATCCTGACCTTCGCCACCCGGATCCTCGGCCCGATCCCCCAGCTGCTGATCATCGTCGGCAACGCGATCACTCCTGGCCGCGGCTTCCGGACCGGCCCGTTCACCACTGAGACCGAGCTCCGCGAGATGGTCGACTACGCCGAGGCTTCGGCGGTGATCGAGTCGGGCGAGCGGGCGATGATCCACTCCGTCTTCGAGTTCGGTGACACGATCGCCCGCGAGGTGATGGTGCCGCGCGGTGACGTGGTCTACATCGAGCGGCACAAGAACCTGCGGCAGACACTCTCGCTGTTCCTGCGCTCGGGCTTCTCCCGGGTGCCGGTGATCGACGAGAACCTCGACGACATCGTCGGCTTCGCCTACCTCAAGGACGTCGTACGCCGCGACTTCGAGGCCCCGGACGTCGAGTTCACCCAGCGGGTCGAGGAGGTGATGCGGCCGGCGCTCTACGTCCCCGACTCCAAGCCCGTGGACGCGCTGCTGTCGGAGATGCAGGCCTCACGGCAGCACATCGCGGTCGTCGTCGACGAGTACGGCGGCACCGCCGGGCTGGTCACGATCGAGGACCTGCTCGAGGAGATCGTCGGGGAGATCACCGACGAGTACGACGCGGAGCAGGTCGAGACGGCCGCTCTGCACGACGGGTCGGTCCGCGTCTCCTCCCGGTTCCCGGTCGACGACCTCGACGAGCTGTTCGGCCAGGACGTCGAGGAGGAGGATGTCGACTCGGTGCTCGGGCTGATGGCCAAGCACCTCGGCCGGGTCCCGATCCCCGGCTCCCACGTCGACGCCCACGGCCTCCGCTTCGTCGCCGAGGCCGCCACCGGCCGCCGCAACAAGATCGAGAGCGTGCTGATCAGCCGGCTCCCGGAGGAGGGTCACTCCAGCGCTGGGATGTGAGGTCACTCTCGACCGCGCCGGGCGAACTCCTCCGGAGCACCGGGCGATGGTGCCCGCCGGCAGACAGGGCACCGGACGAAGGCACCGGGTCCTTGGAGGGCGTGCGACCATCAACCTGTGGCGGCGACCTTCGACGAGGCAGATCGACCCGCGCTCCTGGCAGCGCTCGAGTATCAGCGTGCCTCGGTGCGCGCCATCGTGGACGGCCTGTCAGAAGAGCACTGGCACACGTCGGTGGTGCCGTCGGGCTGGACTCCGGCCGGCCTCGTGGCGCATCTCGGAGGCGCAGAGCGTCACTGGACGTGCGGCGTGATCCTGGATGACGACCCGGGCCATCCCTTCGACGAGGACTTCGGCGACGAGCCGTACGACCCGAACGCGCCTTTCGTGATCGACTGGCCGTCGGAGAAGGTTCTCGCCTACTACCGGGACCAGACTCAGCAGACCGACGACATGCTCGCCGCAACGGCGCTGGACTCCCGGCCCCGTGGTCGCCACGGCAGCGCCGACACGGATCAGCCAGGCAGCGTGCGCGAGATCGTGCTCCACCTCATCGAAGAGACGGCGGCCCACTCCGGGCACCTCGAGATTGCACGAGAACTGCTCGACGGACGTACCGGACTGGGGCTGCGGTAGTCAGCGGAGCTCGATCCGCCAGGGCATGGTGAGCGCGCCGTACGCGGGCAGCCCGGCCTCGGCGGCGAGCAGCCGCAGCAGGCGGTCCACGGGGCCGAAGGCCTCGCCCGGCCTCTCGACACCTGCGATCGCCGCGGCGGCCGCCGGCGC
>JAFMQY010000161.1 GCA_017354415.1 Nocardioides sp. | reverse complement strand
GTGGGGCGGACGACCCGGGTTGCTGCCAGGCCGCCTTGCGAGCGGGCTGGCTGCGGCGCTCGATGCGGCCATTACGCCGCGGCTTCGCCGCGCCGGAGCGTCCTCACTCGACCCAGAAGCCCCGGCCGCCGAACCAGTCGCCGTAGTGTCCGCCCTCGAGGCCGGCGGGGCCGCGTGAGCCGAGGTAGGAGCCGACCACCGCGGCGCCGAGGTCGTCGAGCTCGGGGGCGATCACGCGCCCCTCGACGCGTCGCGCCATCGAGTCGACGAACCGCGCGAGCCCGGCGTCCGAGCCGAGCCGGAAGAACGTGACCTGGGCGCCGAGGCGCCCGGAGGTGTCCAGCTCGCGCACCGAGTAGGCGACGGTGAGCGGATGGGGCGGGTACTCGAAGTACACCTCGCCGTTCGGCTCGAGATGCGACGTCGGCTCCCCGTCGGTGACGATCAGGAGCACCGGCTGCGCATGCGGGTGCTTGCGGAAGAAGCGGTTGGCCAGCAGCAGGGCGTGGTGCAGGTTCGTGCCCTTGTCCCACATCGCGTCGAGGCCGGTGAGCTCCTCGATGTCCATCACCTGTGCGTGTCTTCCGAAGCCGATCAGCTGCAGGGCGTCCCCCCGGAACCGCGAGCGGATCAGCGTGTGCAGGGCCAGGGCGGTGCGCTTCATCGGCACCCACCGGCCGTCCATCGCCATCGAGAACGACGTGTCGACCAGCAGGGCGACGGCGGCCTGGGTACGGGCCTCGGTTTCTGCGACCTCCACGTCGCCGACCTTGAGCCGTACCCGGGGACCGCCGGTCGAGCCGGTCGAGCCGATCGGTCGGTGCTCGGCGACAGTACGTCGTACGGCGTTGGTGATCGTGCGGGTGACGTCCCACGGCTCGGTGTCGCCGAACTGCCACTCGCGCGTCGCGCCGGACTGCTCACCCGCGGCGCCGGCCTGGCGCAGGTCGCGCTGCCCCTGCCGTCCGCTCATCCGCTTCGCAACGTCCTTCAGCAGCGCCTTGCCCAGCTGGCGCATCGCCTTCGGGCTGAGCTTCAGCCGACCGTCGCTGGACCGCTTGAGGTAGCCGGAGTCGCGCAACGCCTGCTCCAGCCGCTGCAAGGTCCGCGCATCCACGGCCGCGTCGTCCCCGAGCTGCTGTGCGAGCTTGTCGAGGTCGATGTCGTCGAGCCGCGCGCCGTCGTACGACTGGGCCAGCTGTTCGGCGAGGCCGTCGAGGTCGGCCAGGTCCTGGAGCACGCCGGTGCCGTCTCCGAGCCCCAGACCCTGCTCGCCGTCGAACCGTTCCGACCCGCTCCAGTCCTCCCCCGGCCGCAATGCCTGCAGGTTGGCGTCGAGCTGCGCGAGCTGCTCCATCAGCGCCGGAGACCCGAACGCCTGCTCGGCCAGCTGCATCAGCTCGGCCCGCTGCTCGGCGGTCATCGAGTTCATCATCCGTTGCGCGGCCGCGGCGCGCTGGGCGAGGGCATCGATCAGCTCGTCGACGTTCTGCGGGTTCTCCGGGAAGAACTCGCCGTGCTTGTTCATGAAGTCCTCGAAGTCCTGCTGCGTGTCCTGCCCGGCGGCATGCTTGGACAGCAGGTCGTTGAGGTCGGTGAGCATCTCGTTGATCCGCGCCCGGTCCTCGTCGGTGGCGTTCTCCAGCGCCTCCTTCATGCCGGCGAAGCGCTGGTCGAGCATCTCCCGCCCGAGCAGGTCCTTGATCCGCTCAAAGTCCTCACGCGCCTCGCGGCTCTGCCAGTCGTACGACGACAGCTCGCTCACCGCTGCCGCCGTCGACGGCGGCAGGTTGTCGAGGGTCAGCTCGCGCAGGGCTCGCTCGCCGTCGTCCATGTCGATGTCGCGGGCGAGCTGGCCGCGTTCGCTGAGGACGGCGTGGTCGAGCAGTTCCTTGACCTCCTGGAGGGTGCCGTCGAGGTTGTGCCGCTGGGTCAGCTCACGCCGCTTCTCGGCGATCCGCCGGGCCAGGTCGTCGAGCCCGCGTCTGTCCTGGCCGCCACGGCGCAGGAACTCCCGCATCGCCCGCTCGGGGCTGTAGCCCGACATCACGTCCTGTCCGATCGCGTCCAGAGCCTCGGAGATGTCGACGGGCGAGGCGAGCGGGTCCGGCCCGCCGTCGTACGGCGTGTAGCGCGAGCGCGGGTAGTGGCGTCTCGTCATCGGGGGTCCCCCCGGTGTTGTTCGTCGGAGGAGCACAGCGGGGAAGTCGAAGAACGTCGTCGGGCGTCAGCCATCGGATCGCTCCACGGTCATCCCGGCACGCAACGCGCGCGGTACCTCGGCGGCCTCGTCGACCCTCTGGAGCAGCTTGGTGACGGCGTCGGCCGGGGCCTCCGAGTCGACGTCTACGGCGTAGGTGATGCCGGTCGACACCCAGTGCTCGGCGTCGAAGCCGCCCCTCGCCACGACCCGCACCCCGTGCACCGGCACGCCGAGGGCCTCGCCCTCGCGGAACACGTCGTTCAGCACACAGAGCGCGACGGCCACGTGCAGGACCCCGGCGCCGTTCGGCGCCGCATCGACGCCCACGCCACGCTCGGTCCAGACGTGTCGGATGACCCAGCCGTCCGCTCCCGCGTCGAACAGGGACCCGGCCGTGACCGTCACCGGGAAGTCGTCAGTCGGGGTATCAGCCATAGACCGTCTCCCCGCCTCCGGACTCCTTGCTGATCCTGCGGGCCAGGTAGAGCCCCTCGAGTGCGAGCTCGACGGCGCCTGCCCGCTGTCCGTCGTTGGTCGCGTCCAGCCGGTCGCAGACCTGGTCGTAGAGGTCGGACTCCCCGAGCACGGGCAGGCCCATCAGGAAGTCGCGGGCCGACACCTGCTCCCCGGTGGTGACCATCTGACCCGCCTCGATCCGGTCCACGAGCAGGGTGAAGTCGATCCCGCGGAAGTGGTACCGGACCGCCTCGGCGGTGGCTGTGCGGAGAAGATGGGTGAGGATCTCGTCCTCGCGCCCCTCCTCGCCGGTCTCGAACTCGATCTTGCCTCCGAGCACGTCGACGGCGGTCTCGAGGTCGACCACCCGCGCGACCGCCTCGTCCTCGCCCTGCCGGATCGCCCGGTGCAGGGCCGAGGCCGCCACCGTCTCAGCACCCGCGATCGCGAACCGGGCACTCACGCCGGAGCGTTGGTCGACCGAGGTCGACTCGCGCAGGTGACGGGTGAAGCGGGCCAGGATCTCGACCAGGTGGTCGGGCACGTCGGCGACCAGGTGCGCCTCCTGCCGGACGACCGCGACCTCGTCATCGAGCTCGGTCGGGTAGTGGGTGCGGATCTCGGCGCCGAACCGGTCCTTGAGCGGGGTGATGATCCGTCCCCGGTTCGTGTAGTCCTCGGGATTGGCGCTGGCCACGACGAGTACGTCGAGCGGCAGCCGCAGCACGTAGCCGCGGATCTGGATGTCGCGCTCCTCCATCACGTTCAGCATCGCGACCTGGATCCGCTCGGCGAGGTCGGGGAGCTCGTTGATCGCCACGATCCCGCGGTGGCTGCGCGGGATCAGGCCGAAGTGGATCGTCTCGGGGTCGCCGAGGTGGCGACCCTCGGCGACCTTCATCGGGTCGACGTCTCCGATCAGGTCGGCGACAGAGGTGTCCGGGGTTGCGAGCTTCTCGGCGTAGCGCTCGTCGCGGTGGCGCCACTCCACGGGCAGCTCGTCACCGAGCTCCTCGGCACGGCGACGGGACTCCGGCGTGATCGGGTCGTAGGGGTGCTCGCCGAGCTCCGCACCGGCGATCACCGGGGTCCACTCGTCGAGGAGGCCGACCAGGGAGCGCAGCAGCCGGGTCTTGCCCTGGCCCCGCTCGCCGAGAAGGACGACGTCGTGCCCGGCGAGGATGGCCCGTTCGAGCTGGGGGATCACGGTGTCGTCGAACCCGTGCATCCCGGGCCACGGGTTGTCTCCCGCGGCGAGCTTGGTCAGGAGGTTGTCGCGCAGCTCGGCACGCAGATGCTTCTGGACGTGCCCGGACGCACGGAGCTGTCCGAGGGTGCAAGGTGTGGGGGCATCGGTCACGACTTCAACGCTAGTCCGACACTCAATCGGGTTCCGTCAGGTGGACGTCGGGCCCGCCGTTCGCGAGGAGTCGCGCGGCGACGTCGCCACGACGCCGGTCCAGCGCGTCCAACAGCCGCATCAGCGCCTCACCGACGGCGTCGAGCCGCTGGTCGGCCGCCTTCAGTCGCGAATGCACGGCCATGTCGGTGAAGATGTTGTCGAACCACGCGTCGAACGACCGGGTCAGTCGGTGACGCCGACATCGCCCAGCGCCGCACCCTCCATGTCCACGTCCCGAAGCTCCGTACGCAGCCGGTCGAGGGCGTGGTCGACCTCTCGCATGTAGGTCTCGGCGGTGTCGATCCGTTCGTGCTTGATCAGGCTGGAGAAGAGTCCGCCGCCGAACCAGGTGTCGTAGGTGCCCCAGCTCCAGGCGCTGCCGATCTTCTCCCGGGCGGCTCGGAGGCCGCCGATCGCCGCCCGGGCTGCGGCCTGCGCCACCTCGATCTCGCGAAGCTGGCTGCGATCGTCCGTGTCCGTCATGGCGGCACCTGAGGCCGCACTGTCCGCCGACCAGACTGGGGGCATGGCACGACGGATCGTCGGGATCGCAGGAGCGCCGGGAGCGGGCAAGTCGACGTACGCCGAGCGGCTGGTCGCCGACTCCGACGTCCCGGCCGTGCACGTCCCGATGGACGGCTTCCACCTCGCCGACGTGTCGCTGCGTCGGCTCGGGCTCCTCGACCGGAAGGGAGCGCCCGAGACGTTCGACGCCCGGGGGTACGCCGCGCTCCTCCGTCGCCTGCGAACCGCGAACGAAACGGTGTGGGCGCCCGGGTTCGAGCGGGTGCTCGAGCAGCCGCTGGCCGGCGTGATCGCGATCCCGCCGGACGTCGAACTGGTGGTGACCGAGGGGAACTACCTGCTCCTCGACCGTCCGGAGTGGCGTGCGGTCCGCGACGCCCTGGACCAGGTGTGGTTCCTGGACGCCGTCGACGACGTCCGTCGGAAGCGCCTGGTCGCCCGGCACGTGGAGTTCGGGAAGACCGCGGCCGAGGCCGAGGCGTGGGTCACGCGGGTGGACGAGCCCAACGCCGCGCTCGTGCTCGCCTCGCGCGACCGCGCCGACCGGTGGGCCAGCGGATGACGCCTGCGCGTGCCGAAGTACTGAGCAAACGAGCAGAGAACCTCGAAGATCACGCGGCGGGCTTGCCGCGGGAGGCCTGTTTCCTCAGTAGTTCGGCGAGAGCCACGGCGTCGGACAACGTCTGGCGGACGTCATCGGGGTGGAACATGACGTCCTCGTAGGAGAACCGCAGCACCAGCCAGCCCAACACGACCAGGCGGTTGTACCGGCGAGCATCGGAGGCCAGCGCCGACCGCTTGCCGTGCCACTCGAATGAGTCAGCCTCCAGCACGAGGCGCAGCCGCCGGTCGGCGAGGTCGACTCGCGCGACGAAGCCGCCGTCCCGGATCACGACCTGGGGCTCCACTTCGAGCCCCGGGACGTCCAAGCAGATCGCGCGCAGGAACGACTCGAACGGGTTCGCGGCTCGCGCGTCAGACGCCTGGGCGACACGTCGCATCTGACGTGAGCCCGGCCCCTCGGCACGGCCGGCCAGGTCGGCCAGTTCAGTCGACGGGAAGCCTTCGCGAAGGGCCGAGTCGGCAACCGTGAGGGCTTCCGCGAAGGGGAGGTGGCGAAGGCAGTGCTCCAACGTCACCTGCTCGACGGTCGTGCCGTCGCGCACCTCGTCCGACCCGAGCTCGGCCACCAGCAGTCGGACGCCGTGCGGTCGCCCGCGAAACTTGCGGCCGCGACTGACGATGACGCACGGCTCGGGGGGAACCATCGCCACCGCCCAGCCGTGGCGCAGTGCCGCGCTGGTCAGGCCGACGACGCCGCCCACGCGGGCTGCGGCACGCACAGCCGCATCCGCTTCGGGAAGTGCGTAGATCCCGCGGCTGTCGCGCACGACCAGACCCGCTGACAAGGCCCGGTCGAGCTCGCCGCGCACCACGAGCCGAAGGAGTGTGCCGCGGCGCGCGACCCCGCCGAGATCACGCAACCAGTCCGACACGTCCACCCGGGCACAGTGGCACGTCGTACGCCGAAGGGTCGGGCGTCGTCCACAGGCTCAGCCCGCGGAGCCGAACCTCCAGGCGAAGCTCCGCAGCCCGCGCGCGGTGGTCCGTGAGCAGGACCACGACCCGGGGCGTGAGATGAACCCCACCACCGTCGTTCGGTCGCTTCCTGAGTGACGCCTGAGCGTCCCGCTCGAGCAGGGCCCAGGCACCGCGACATCGGGACCATCGGCCCTGATCCGGGACGCGTCGAGCGCCCACGATGGACGCATGTATGAGGCGTTCGATCTGAGCCAGGCGGAGTGCGAGGAAATGCTCCGCGCCGGCCTCGTCGGCCGGGTCGCGGCCTGCACGCCGGACGGGCCGCACATCGTGCCGGTCAACTACTCGGTGGTCGACGACGCGATCGTGATCCGGACGACGCCATACAGCCTGCTGGGCGGCCACGCCAAGGGCTCGGTGCTGGCGGTGGAGGTGGACCAGTTCGACTACGAGTACCAGCGCGGGTGGAGCGTGGTCGCGCGCGGACGGTGCGAGTCCGTGGTCGACGGCGAGCAGCTCGACCACATCAGGCGTTCGTGGCAGCCCACGACCTGGGCGGGCGGACAGCGCTCGCTGTTCCTTCGGATCGCGTGGACCGAGATCACCGGACGCCGCCTCGGCCGCGGCTGGGACCTGATGGGCTCGCTGCCGGTACGGCGCGCCCTGTGACACCCCTTCCACCGGAGACGCGGCCGATGACACCCGACTCAGCACTTCGCTCACTCCGCGCCCCGAGCGACGCCCTGCCCGACTCGAGCAGAGCCCTGCTGGACGCGGTGACCGCGCTCTCCTCCGACCTCGACCTGCACGGCGTGCTGACCCGGATCGTGGAGTCGGCCAGCGCCCTGACCGGGGCGCGGTACGCCGCCCTGGGCGTGCTCGGGTCCGGGGACGGCCTGGTCGAGTTCGTGACCACGGGGGTGAGCGACGCCGAGCGCGCGCGGATCGGCTCACCGCCGCACGGCCGGGGCATCCTCGGACTGTTGATCTCCGAGCCGCGCCCGCTCCGGCTCCACGACCTCGGCGAGCACCCCGCGTCGTACGGCTTTCCCGACGGACACCCGCCCATGACGTCGTTCCTCGGGGTGCCGGTCCTGATCCGCGGCACCGTGTTCGGCAACCTCTACCTCACCGAGAAGGCGGGCGGGCAGGACTTCACGGACACCGACGAGGACCTCGTCGTGGCGCTGGCCCAAGCGGCCGGGCTGGTGATCGAGAACGCCCGTGCATACGGGCTCAGCGAGCGGCGGCGGCGCTGGCTGGAGGCGGCGGCCGACCTCACCGACGCCCTCCAGCCTCCGGTCGACGACGACCGCGCTCTCGAGCAGATCGCGACGACCGCTCGGCGACTCAGCGGTGCCCGCGCGGTCGTCGTGATGAGCGCGGACGACGACCCAGTCGTGCGCGCCGTGGCGAGCGACGGACCCGACCGCGCCACCAACCTCGACTCCGCCGGGCTCGCGCTCGAGAGCACCGGCGTCGCCACCCTGGCCGAGCCGGTCGAGGTCCCGCTCGGTGGTCCGGCCGACCCCATCGCCGCCGTCCTCCCGCTCCGGACCCGGCTCGCCGACGGAGGCCTCCTGATCGCCGTGTTCGACGGCGAGCATCAGCGGCTGCGCGACCTCGACGACCGCGAGCTTCTCGTGAGCTTCGCCGACCACGCCGCACTCGCCCTCGATCGCGCCAGGGCGGTCGCCGACCGCGAGGAGCACGCCGTCACCCAAGACCGGGAGCGGATCGCTCGCGACCTGCACGACGTGGTGATCCAGCGGCTCTTCGCGACCGGCATGCAGCTCCGCGCCGCCGCTCTCCGCGGCGGTGACGACCTGACGGACCGCGTCGAGCAGTCGGTGTCCGACCTCGACATGACCATCCGTGACGTGCGGGCCACGATCTTCGGGTTGCAGCACGACGGCACGGGTTCGGTCCGGCACGAGGTGCGCGTCCTCGCCCAGGAGTACGCCGAGGCGCTCGGCCAGGCACCGGTGGTGCGCACGGTCGGGCCGGTCGACACCGCGGTCGACGAGGCGCTCCGCAGCCAGCTGCTGCCGGTCCTGAGGGAGGCACTGTCCAACGTCGCGCAGCACGCCCGGGCGACCCGGGTCGAGGTGGAGCTGGTCGTGGACGCGGACGAGCTGCTGCTCTCGGTGCTCGACGACGGCGTCGGGGTTGGCCCCGCAGCCCCGATGGCTCAGCACAGTGGGCTGCGCAACGCCCGCGAACGCGCGGAGGCGCTCGGGGGGACGCTCGAGCTCAGCCCGCGCGTCCCGCACGGGCTGATGTTCCGCTGGCGGGTGCCGCTGGGCGCGCCGGGGGTCGTCTCCGCCCCTGGATGAGGCTCAGTGGTGAGCGTCTGGCCCCAGGAGCTTGGACGCCAGCACGGCCGCCTGCGTACGTCGCTCCAGCCCGAGCTTGGAGAGGATGCTGGAGACGTAGTTCTTGACCGTCTTCTCGGCTAGGAACATCCGCTCCCCGATCTGCCTGTTGGTCAGGCCCTCGGCGATCAGGCCGAGCAGCTTCAGCTCCTGGTCGGTCAGGTCGGCCAGTTCGGGTGCCGTGGACGGTCCGTTGCGCACCCGCTCCAGGACCCGCGCGGTCAGGTGTGGGTCGATCAGGGAGTTGCCCTGCGCGACCTGGTGGACGGCTCCGACCAGGTCACGGCCGGTGATCTCCTTGAGCACGTAGCCGGATGCGCCGGCCATGATCGCGGCGAACAACGCCTCGTCGTCGTCGTACGACGTGAGGATCAGGGCCTTGATCGCCGGGTCGACCGCACGGACGGTGCGGCAGACCTCGATCCCCGAGCCGTCGGGCAGCCGGGCGTCGAGCACGGCCACGTCGGGGCGCAGCGCGGGGATCCGGGAGGCCGCCTCGGCTGCGAGCCCGGACTCGCCGACCACCTCGATGTCGCCGCCGGACTCGAGGAGGGCCCGCAGGCCCTGTCTGACGACCTCGTGGTCATCGAGCAGGAAGACCTTGATGGGCGTGGCGGACTCGCTCATGGGTGGATCCTGCACCATTCCTGAGGATCGTGGTCATCGTTCTCGCCGAGACGCAGGACTGCGTCGACCCGGTCGAGCCCGATCGGCTCATGGGTGATCCAGACGACCGATCGGTCGCTGGTGCCGAGCACCTGCGCGGCG
>JAFMQY010000282.1 GCA_017354415.1 Nocardioides sp. | reverse complement strand
GTCTCGGTGGGTGCCGGCCCGATGGTGGCCGGGCTGCTCGACCAGCGGTTCGGGCTGTGGCTCCGGCACGGCGACGGGTGGGCGCTCGAGGGCAGCTTCGGCACCCGCGATCCCGGAGGCGCCAGCGCGCCGTACGTCTCGGGGCTGGCGTGGACGGGCGGCCTCGTCGTCGCGACGTACAGCAACGGGCGGCAGTTCCGGCTCGCGGTCGGTGAGGGAGGCGGCCCGGACGACGTACCGATGCCGGCGACTGTCTCGGTCCGCGGAGACCGTACGGCCACCGTGGCGACGCACGGCCCTGCGCTGCTGTTGCTCACCGACAACGGGGACGGCGGCCGGGTGTGGCTCACCCGGGTGCCGGGGCCGACCTCCTGACTCGTGGGCATGGAGATGTCACGAATCCGGGGGCGCCGGTGTCTTCATGCCCACGCGAACAGACGATGAAGGAGACCGCCATGCCCAGCACGTTCCGCATCCCGAAGGCAGACCTCGGAGGCCCCAGGGGCCGCCTGTACCAGGCGTACTCGCGACGTACCTTCGGTCAGGTGGCCGACCCTCTCTACATGATGTTCCACCACCCTCAGGTGATGAAGGCGATCTTCAAGTTCGAGGGTCGCGTCGCGAAGTGGGACGCCCTCGACCCGACGCTCAAGAGCTATGCCCAGATGGCCAGCTCCGCCGCGATCGGCTGCAGCTGGTGCCTGGACTTCGGCTACTACATGGCCCACAACGACGGTCTCGACGAGGCGAAGGTGCGCGAGGTGCCGCGCTGGCGTGAGTCCGAGGTCTTCGACGCCAGGGAGCGCCGGGTGCTGGAGTACGCCGAGGCGGTCACCGCCACGCCGCCGACCGTCACCGACGAGATGGTGGCGACTCTGCTCGACGACCTCGGCACCAAGGCGGTCGTGGAGCTGACCGAGATCGTCGCGGTGGAGAACCTCCGCTCACGCTTCAACTCCGCGCTCGGCCTGGCCAGCCAGGGCTTCTCGGACGTCTGCGAGCTGCCACTGGCGGGCGTGACCGGGAACGGCGAGGCGGCTACGTCGTGACTCAGTCCGCGACCGACTCCTTCGTCGCCCATCGCAACCTGCTGTTCACGGTCGCCTACGAGATGCTCGGCTCGGCGGCCGACGCCGAGGACGTCCTGCAGGAGACCTGGCTGCGGTGGGCGGCGGTCGACCAGGACGACGTACGCGACCCTCGTGCCTACCTGGTGCGGATCACGACGCGACTCTCGCTCAACCGGCTGCGCACCGTCCGGCGGCAGCGCGAGACCTACGTCGGGCCATGGCTGCCCGAGCCGCTGCTCACCACGCCGGACGTCGCCGAGGACGTCGAGCTCGCCGACTCGGTGTCGCTGGCGATGCTGCACGTGCTCGAGACGCTCACCCCGTCAGAGCGGGCGGTCTTCGTGCTGCGCGAGGTCTTCGACCTGCCGTACGACGACATCGCCGCCGCGCTGGACAAGTCGTCGTCCGCCGTGCGACAGCTTGCCCACCGCGCCCGCAGCCACGTCGAGGCACGGCAGCCGCGGATCGCGGTCTCCCGGCGCGACCGGGACGCCGTTGTCGAGCGCTTCTTCGAGGCGGTGACCACCGGTGACATCCAGGGCCTGATGGACGTGCTCGCACCCGACGTCGTACTGGTCACCGATGGTGGAGGCAAGCGCAAGGCCGCGTTGCGTCCGATCCTCGGCCGAGACAAGGTGGTGCGCTTCATGCAGGGCCAGGCCGACCCCGAGGCCACTGCCGAGCTCCGCAGCGCCAACGGCGGCCCCGCCCTCGCGGTCGTGATCCACGGCCAGATCGACACCCTCGTCACCTTCCTGGTCGAGGACGGGCTGGTGACAGGCATGTACGCCGTCCGCAACCCGGAGAAGCTCCACCACCTCGGCCGGCCGATCACCCTCGCCCGTTGAGCCGCGGGCTCAAGGCGACAACAGGGCGCGGTTCAACGGGTCGGAGGCGGCTGAAGGCCCGGGGTAGGGTGGGAGTTCAAGACAGGGGAGCCCCCGACGTGGGGCTGAGAGTGCGGCGCCGGCCGCAGACCCTCCGAACCTGATCCGGTTAGCACCGGCGAAGGGAGTCAGCTCCATGGGACTCATCCGTCCGCCAATGGGTAGCGCACGTCGCGGCCCCCGCGCGTTCGCCGTCGCACTCGTCGCGGCGACCACTGCCCTCGCCCTCGGTGCCTGCTCGCTGATCGGGGCGGGTAGCACCTCCGACCAGGGCGGCAAGAACGTCGTCCTGGTGACGCACGACTCGTTCGTGCTGCCGAAGAAGGTGATCGCGCAGTTCGAGCAGCAGAGCGGCTATCACCTCGTCATCCAGGCGGCCGGCGACGGAGGCACCCTCACGAACAAGCTGGTGCTCACGCAGGGCGACCCCACCGGCGACGTCGCGTTCGGGGTGGACAACACGTTCGCGACCCGCGCACTCGACGCCAACGTCTTCGCGCCGTACGACGTGACTCTCCCGCCCGGCGCGAGCCGCTACCTGATCCCCGGCGACGACCACCGCCTGGCCCCGATCGACAACGGCAACGTCTGCGTCAACATCGACACCGGCTGGTTCGCCGACCACCATCTCGCGCCGCCGCGCTCCCTCGACGACCTGGTGAAGCCGGCGTACCACGGCCTGACCGCGGCGCCCGGCGCCACCACGAGCTCGACCGGGCTCGCCTTCCTGCTCGGCACGATCGGCCGGTACGGCGACGGCTGGCAGGCCTGGTGGCGCAAGCTGGTCGCCAACGGCGCCACCATCACCGACGGCTGGTCGCAGGCATACGAGTCGGACTTCACGCAAGGGGGCGGGCACGGCCCGGACCCGATCGTCGTCTCCTACGACTCCTCCCCCGCCTTCACCGTCCCGAAGGGCAGCAGCACGTCGACCACGAAGGCGTTGCTCGACACCTGCTTCCGCCAGGTCGAGTACGCCGGCGTCCTCACCGGCGCCGCGAACCCACGGGGCGCCGAGGCCTTCGTCCGCTTCATGCTCAGCCCCACGGTCCAGAAGGCATTGCCGGACTCGATGTATGTGTTCCCGGTCCGGACCGGCACCCCGCTGCCCACGGAGTGGGCGAAGTTCGCCGTCCAGCCGCAGCACCCGTACGACGTGAGTCCCCGCGAGATCTCCGCACACCGCGACACCTGGCTGCGGCAGTGGAGCAACATCGTCAGCGGATGACGGGCGGACCTGGTGAGACGCGTCCTGACACTGGCGGCCACGGCCGCGATCCCCCTTCTGGTGCTGGGGATCTTCTTCGGGCTGCCGGTCTGGGGGATGCTCACCCGCGGGTTCGTGCAGGACGGGCACCTCGACCTCGGCGGGGTCGCCGACGTGCTGGCCCGGCCGGAGATCCGGCGGGCGGTCTGGTTCACGCTGTGGTCGTCGACCGTCGCGACCGTGATCGCCTGCGTCCTCGGCCTGCCCGCGGCATACGTGCTGCACCGCGTGGCGCTCCCCGGACGGACCTGGATCCGGGCAGTGCTGGTGGTTCCCTTCGTGCTGCCGACCGTCGTCGTCGGGGTCGCGTTCGAGCTGCTGATCGGCCCCAACGGACCGCTCGGCCCTCTCGACATCGGCAGCGGCCCGATCGCGATCGTCGCCGGCCTGGTGTTCTTCAACGCGTCGGTCGTGATCCGCGTCGTCGGCGGCGCCTGGGAGTCGCTCGACCCCCGGGCCGGCGAGGCG
>JAFMQY010000160.1 GCA_017354415.1 Nocardioides sp. | reverse complement strand
CGGCGCGGCCGCCGGAGACGGTGTCGACCCAGGCCACCGAATAGGTCCAGTCGTCGTCCGACTCCCGCATCGCGGCCATCAGCGTGCCGAGGTCGCCGTACCGCCCGGTGTCGACCCGCATCCATCCGGTCTCGACCGGGATCGTGCGCAGCGCCGCCGAGGTGACCACGCCGGTGAGCCCCATCCCGCCCAGGGTCGCCCAGAACAGCTCCGGCTCGTCCTCGGGCCCGATCCGGTGGGTCTCCCCGTCCGGGGTGACCAGGTCGGCGTACCGCACGTGGGCACCGAACGTGCCGACCCGGTGGTGGCTCTTGCCGTGGACGTCGCATGCGATGGCGCCGCCCACTGTCACATAGCGGGTGCCCGGTGTCACCGGCAGGAACCGGCCGCACGCGAGCAGCGCTCGTATCAGGTCGTGCAGCGACGTACCGGCCGCGGCCACTACGTGGTCGCCCTCGATGCGGGTCGGCCCGGTGATCGGCAGCAGCACCGATCCCCCGGCGTTCTGGGCCGCATCGCCGTAGCTCCGCCCCAGCCCTCGTGCGGTGACCCCGCGGGGGCCTGCCGTCCGCAGCAGCGCCGGCACCTGGTCGGCCGTGGCCGGCACGGTCATCGACATCACCGGCGCGGTCCGGCCCCAACCACGCAGCTCGTGGAGTCCGCCCGGGTCAGCCACCGAGCACCCCCAGGCTGACCAGGACGAACCAGACCAGGCCGATGGCCTGCAGACCCCGATCGGAGAGGATGACGTCCTCGGGCTCCGCGGCCCGCCCGAGGTCGATGTCCACGGCGTACCGGAGGAGGCCGAGCACGAACGGCACGATCGAGATCGACTGCCACGGGATGTCGTCGTTGGCCTGCTGGAACGCCCAGAGGCAGTAGGCCAGGGCGGTGGAGGTCGCGGCGATGCTCCAGACGAAGCGCAGGTAGCTGGGGGTGTAACGGACCAGGGAGGGACGAGTGCCGGCCTCGTTGCCCAGGCTGTGGAGCTCGGAGTAGCGCTTGCCGGCGACCATGAACAGCGACCCGAAGCCGGCGACCATCAAGAAGAATCCCGACAGCGGGAGGCCCGCCGCGAGACCCCCGGAGACCGCTCGCATCAGGAAGCCGACCGAGACCACCGCCAGGTCGAGGACCGGCTCGTGCTTGAGCCACAGCGAGTACGCCACCTGGAGCGCGGCGTAGGTGACCAGGAGCAGTCCGAGCCGCCAGGTCACCGCCGTCCCGGCCGCGATCGCCGCGAACCCCAGCACCGCGGCCACCACCAGGGCGGTGCGCACGGGTAGCTCGCCGGCGGCGATCGGCCGCAGGCGCTTGCGGGGGTGGGCCCGGTCGGACTCGACGTCGACGGCGTCGTTGACGAGGTACACGGCCCCGGACAGGGCGCAGAACGCGATGAACGCCACCAGCGTCTGCCACCACACCGGGGCCTCGAAGAGCTTCCCGGCAGCGAGTGGAGCGGCCGCGACCAGCAGGTTCTTGGTCCACTGCCGCGGGCGCAGGGACCGCACGACGGCCGCGATCACCCGCCGGAGTCTAGGGCGTGGCTCTGTGAGGTGGCTGGGACAGGGAGACGCGCCGTACCCGTCGTCATGCAGTCTCCACGTTTTCGGCGCTGGAGGGTCGCTCACTACGCTGCCAGCCGTGAGGGCGTGGGACAGGCTGCGGGAGTTCACCCGCAGGGGCAGCTCGATGGCGGTGTCCATCAGCATCGCCAACGTCTGCACCTACGGGTTCACCGTCCTCGCGGCGCGGATCCTCGGCCCCCACGAGTACGGCGCTGTCGCGGCGCTGATGGCGACGCTCCTCGTGATCAACGTCTTCTCGCTCGGGCTGCAGGCGACCGGGGCCCGCCGGGTGTCCGCCGAGCCCCAGCATCGCGCCGAGATCGAGCACGAGCTGCTTCGGGTCGGCTGGCTCTCCTCGTGCGTTCTCGGCGTGCTCATGCTGATCGCGTCGCCGCTGCTCGAGCACGTGCTCCGGCTGGAGGGCGTCGTTCCCGCGGTCCTCATCGCCGTCGCCTCCGTCCCGCTGACGCTCATCGGCGCCCAGTCCGGTGTGCTCCAGGGTGAGCGGCGCTGGCCGCCGCTGTCGGCGATCTACCTCGGACTCGGCATCCCGCGCCTGGTGATCGGCGTGGCGTTCGTCCTGTGGCGACCGACGCAGACGTTCGCCATGGTCGGGATCACGATCGCTGCCCTGGTGCCGGCGGTCGTCGGCTGGCTGGCCCTACGGCACCCCGACCGGGAGCCGGCGGCACCCGTCGCCGCGGGCGCCGAGCGCCGCCACCCCACGCGTGACATCCTGCGCGAGGTCGCGCACAACTCGACGGCGCTCCTGGCCTTCTTCGCCCTCTCCAACGCCGATGTGGTTGTCGCCCGGCACGCGCTCGACAACCACCTTGCGGGCATCTATGCGGCCGGGCTGATCCTGGCCAAGGCGATGATGTTCCTGCCGCAGTTCGTGGTCGTGGTCGCCTTCCCCGACATGTCCACGGCGGCGAACCGCCGTCCCGCCCTGCTCAAGAGCCTGGCCGCGGTCGGGGCGCTGGGCGTCGTGGGCATCGCCGGGGCGTTCCTCCTCCCCGGCCTCGCCCTGCTGTTCGTGGGCGGTCCGGAGTACTCCGAGATCTCCGACCAGCTCTGGCTGTTCGCGGTCCTCGGCACCGTGCTGTCGATGCTCCAGCTCCTCATCTACGCCGTACTGGCCAGGAGCGGACGCCGCCCGGTACTGCTGGTCTGGCTGGGCTTCGCGGCCGTGGTCGGGATCGGCCTGCACGCCTCGAGTGTGCTCGGGCTGCTCGGCGTGGTGCTGACCTGCGACACGCTCCTACTGGTGGCCCTGCTGGTCACCGACGTGCTGCGCCCGGGCAGGCTCGATCGCGCCGCACGGGACCTCCCCCGTTCCGCCGCCGCCCCCTGAGCTCGCGCAGGAGCGAGGCGACTGGGGCCCGCGCAGGCGCTGTGCGGGCTCCCCGGATCAGTGCGCGGCTTCGTGCCAGCTGCGGCCGGTGCCGACCGAGACGTCGAGCGGGACAGCGAGGTCGGCGGCGGCGCCCATCTCGCGGCGTACGACGTCCTCGAGCGCCTGGCGCTCGCCGTCGGCCACCTCGAACACCAGCTCGTCATGGACCTGGAGCAGCATCCGCGAGCTGAGACCTGCCTCCCGGATGCCGGCGTCCACGTGGAGCATCGCGACCTTGATCACGTCGGCGGCCGAGCCCTGGATCGGCGCGTTGAGCGCCATCCGCTCGGCCATCTCCCGGCGCTGACGGATGTCGCTGCTCAGGTCGGGCAGGTAGCGCCGGCGGCCGAGGATGGTCTCGGTGAAGCCGGTGCGGCGAGCCTCGTCGACGACGCCGGAGAGGTAGTCCCGCACGCCGCCGAAGGTCTCGAAGTACTCGTCCATCAGACCCCGCGCCTCGCTCGGGTCGATGCGGAGCTGCTGGCCCAACCCGAACGCCGACAGGCCGTAGGCGAGGCCGTAGTTCATCGCCTTGATCTTGGCCCGCTGCGCCGGCGTGACCTCGTCGGCCGGCACGCCGAAGACCCGGGACGCGGTGATCGAGTGGAAGTCCCGCCCGGACTTGAACGCCGCGATCAGACCGGCGTCCTCCGACAGGTGGGCCATGATCCGCATCTCGATCTGGCTGTAGTCGACGGTCATCAGGCAGTCGAAGCCCTTCCCGACCACGAACCCCTCACGGATCCGGCGCCCCTCTTCGGTACGGATCGGGATGTTCTGCAGGTTGGGGTCGGTGGACGACAGCCGTCCGGTGGCCGCGATGGTCTGGTTGAACGTCGTGTGGATGCGCCCGTCGGACTGCACGGTCTTGAGCAAACCCTCGATCGTCTGCCGCAGCCGGCTCACGTCGCGGTGTCGCAGCAGCGCCATCAGGAACGGGTGCTCCGTCTTCTCGTAGAGACCCTGGAGGGCGTCGGCGTCGGTGGTGTAGCCGGTCTTGGTGCGCTTGGTCTTCGGCATCCCGAGCTCGTCGAACAACACCACCTGGAGCTGCTTGGGCGAGCCGAGGTTGATCTCCTTGCCGATCACCCGGAACGCCTCGGACGCCGCGTCGCGCACCTCGGTCGCGAAGTGGCTCTCCAGCGACTCGAGGTGGTCGGTGTCGACGGCGATCCCGACCTGCTCCATCTTCGCGAGCAGGTCGACGAGCGGGAGCTCCACCTCGGCCAGCAGCCGGGTGCCGCCGGTCTGCTCGATCTCGCCGTCGAGGGTGTCGGCCAGGTCGAGCACCGCGCGGGCGTGCAGCATCGCCGTGTCAGCGACGTCTGACACCCCGTCGACCGCGTCGAAGCTGAGCTGCTCGTCGTCGACGCTGCCCTGCTTCAGCTCGCGCTTGAGATAGCGCAGGGTCAGGTCGGCCAGGTCGTAGGAGCGCTGGTCGGGGCGAACCAGATAGGCCGCGAGCGCGGTGTCGCTGACCAGCCCGTGCAGCGGCCACCCGCGAGCGGCGAGGGCGAGCATCGGCCCCTTGGCGTCGTGGAGCACCTTGTCGCGCGCCGGGTCGCCGACCCAGGCCTCGATCGCTGCGTCGTCGTCGGGCGTGAGATCGGCGGCGTCGACCCAGGCCGCCTGGCCGTCGGCAGCGGCCAACGCGAGGCCGCGGACCTCACCGGTGCCCGCGCCCCAGCCACCGTGCACGGTGACGCCGGTGCGGGTGTCGGGCCCGGCGTGGGTCTCCAGCCAGGGGCCGACCTCGTCCGCACCCAGCCGGACGGCTTCCAGCTCGAAGCCGGAGTCGTCGATGAGGCTGGCGTCCTGCACGTCCCACGACTCCAGGAGCCGCTCGCGCAGCACCCGGAACTCCAGGGAGTCGAACAGGGTGTGCACCAACTGCCGGTCCCACGACTGGGCCTCGAGGTCGGCGGGTGCCAGCTCGAGGTCGAGGTCGCGCACGAGGGCGTTCAGCCGGCGGTTGCGGATGACGTCTCCGAGGTGCTCCCGGAGCGCCTCGCCCTTCTTGCCGGTGATCTTGTCGGCGTGGGTGATCACGCCGTCGAGCCCGTCGTACTCCTTCAGCCAGCGCGCCGCGAAGCCGGGACCGACACCCGGGACGCCGGGGAGGTTGTCGGAGCTCTCACCGACGATCGCCGCGAGGTCGGGGTAGCGCTCGGGCATCACGCCGTAGCGCTCCTCGACGGCGGCCGGAGTCATCCGGGCCAGCTCGGAGACACCGCGCATCGGGTAGAGAACGGTGGCGTCGTCGGTGACCAGCTGGAAGGCGTCGCGGTCGCCGGTGAGGATCAGCACCTCATAGCCCTCGTCGAGGGCCTCGGTGACGAGGGTGGCGATGATGTCGTCGGCCTCGTAGCCGTCCTTGGCGAGGTGCTTGATGCGCAGGGCGTCGAGCACCTCGTTGATCAGCGGCAGCTGGCTGGAGAACTCCTCGGGCGTCTTGTTGCGCTTCGCCTTGTAGTCGGCGTACTCCTGCAGGCGGAAGGTCTGCCGCGACTTGTCGAAGGCGACCGCGATGTGGGTCGGCTGCTCGTCGCGGAGGACGTTGATCAGCATCGAGGTGAACCCGAAGACCGCGTTGGTGTGCTGGCCGGTGGTGGTCGAGAAGTTCTCCACCGGGAGCGCGAAGAACGCGCGGTAGGCCAGCGAGTGACCGTCGAGGAGCAGCAAGCGCGGCTTGGTGGGAGTCGCTGTCACAGATGCGGGGTCGGGCACCTGCCGACTCTATCCAGTGTCACCGACAGCCGAACCGCCTCGCCTCCGTCAGCCGATGCGGGCGCGCCCGGCGTCGGTGATGACCCGTTCCGACCGCTCGGTGACGAGCAGCTGGGGCTCCTGGGTGTAGAGCGCGGCGAGGGTGGCCCGCTCGACACCGAACCGCCGGGCGAGCTGGTGCACCTCCAGCTTGTGCAGGCGACCACCCGGCGCGTCCGCGACCGCTTGGAGGAGCGCCCGCACGGGGTCGTCGACGGGCTCGGGGGCTACGTCGTCGGCACCCCCACTGCCCTGCCAGGTGCGCTTCGGGTGGCGGTGGAGATACTCCTGCTCCAGCTCGAGCATCCGCCGGGTGTGGGTCTCGAACTGGGCTGCGCTGCCGTGCAGGAAGACCCAGTTGCGAGTGTCGTGCAGCTGCTTGCCCTGCGTCTCCAGCTCGGAGTCCGTCAGCTCGGCCGCCGGCCGGCCGGACGGGGGTACGCCGGACTGGGGTACGCCGTTCATGCCGGGCCTCCGGACCCGTCCAGGCCGGCGTACACCGTCCGTGCGTTCCCGCCCAGGACCGCTGCGGCCAGGTCGTCCTCGAGCCCGAGCGCCACCACTGCCCGTGCGTTCTCCGACGTGCTGGGCACCCCCGGCCAGTCGGTGCCGAAGATCCACCGGCGGGCCAGCCGGCCCACGTCGTACCGGGCGAAGTACGTCGGCAGCCGCTTGGGCGGGAGACCCGAGAGCTCGATCCAGACGTGCTCCTGCGACTGCGCGAGGAACGCCGCCTTGTCGTGCCACCAGCCGCGGCCGCCGTGGGCCAGCACGACATCGAGAGTGGGGAAGTGGCGGAGCACCGGGAGCAGGAGCTCGGGGTCACCCAGCTCGTTCATCGAGCCGGGGAAGGAGCTCGTACCGCAGTGCACGACCAGCGGGACGCCGCGCTCGGCCAGCACCTGGTACGCCGGGTAGAGGGCCGCGTCGTCACACCGGAAGCCGCCGTGCACCGGATGCAGCTTCAGTGCCGCAGCACCGTGGTCGAGCTGACGCGTCACCTCGTCCGCGATCGGGAAGTGCAGGTGCGGGTTGACGTTGGCGATCGGCCGGAACCGCTGCGGGTTGTGCTCGACGATCGGGAGCAGGTCCTCGAAGCGCTGGATGCCGGTGACCTTCGGGCTGTACTCGCACATCATCAGCGCCGCATCGACCCCCTGCTCCTCGAAGAGCTCGTCCAGCCGCGCCGGGATCGGGACGCCGTCGCCATCCCACACCTCCTCGAGGATGCCGCTCGGCCCGAACTCGCGTGCCCACTCGATCCAGGCCGGCTTCAACGACCGCAGGACCGGGACGTGGACGTGTGCGTCGATGAGCGGGTGACCGTCGAGCACCGCTCACACCCCCTTGACCAGCTCGGTGTCGGTGCCCAGGTCGCCGACCTTGCGAGCCCCACCGGGGTCGCCCAGCGGCTCGTCGCGGCCCTCGAGGACCTCGACGAAGAATGCCTGGTTGTCCGCGATGTACGCCGCCTCGGACTCGGGGACCCGGCGGTCCTGGTAGATCGCTTCCACCGGGCACACCGGCTCGCAGGCGCCGCAGTCGATGCACTCACGGGGGTTGATGTAGCTCTTGCGCTGCCCCTCGTAGATGCAGTCGACCGGGCACTCCTCGACGCACGACTTGTCGTTGACGTCGACGCAGGCGCTGGTGATCACGTAGGGCACGGCGCTCCTTCCTGTTGTCCTCGACAGACCTCAGACGGCAGGCTCGGGCGCCGGTCGGTCGTCGCCGACCCCCTCGGCGAGGGCGGCGCGCACCTTGAACCGCTGGAGCTTGCCGGTCGCGGTCTTCGGCAGCTCGTCCACGAACAGCACGCGACGGGGTGCCTTGTAGTGCGCCATGCCGTCTCGACACCAGGTGACCAGCTCCTCCTCGCCGACCCCGTCAGCGACGACGACCGCGACAGGCTTGTCGATGCCGTGCTCGTCCGCCATCCCCACGACCGCGGCCTCACGGACAGCAGGATGCTCGATCAGCCGGCTCTCCACCTCGGCCGGGGACACCCAGATCCCACCCGCCTTGAGCATGTCGGAGTTGCGGCCGAGGCAGGTGTAGTAGCCGTCCTCGTCCCGGACGTAGGTGTCGCCGGTGACCAGCCACTCGCCCTGGAACACCTGTCGGCTGGCGGCGGTACGGCGCCAGTAGCCGAGGGCGATCGACTCACCGCGCACATGCAAGGCCCCGGGCTCCCCCGGGCCGGCCTCGCGCCCGTTCTCGTCGCGCACGACCACGTCGTACCCGGGGACGGGTGTGCCCGTCGTGCCAGGACGGATGTCGCCGGGGTGGTTGGACAAGAAGATGTGCAGCGCCTCGGTCGAGCCGATGCCGTCGATGATGTCGACGCCGAACCGGTCCTTGAACCGCCGCAGCAGCGGGCCGGGCAGCGGCTCGCCTGCCGATGCGGCCAGGCGCACCGACTCGAACGCGTCGTCGGGGAGGTCGCTGGCGAGGAGGGCGCCGTAGAAGGTCGGGACGGCGAAGAAGAGCGTCGGCCGGTCGGCTGCCAGTCGCTCCTGGACCATCTGCGGCGACGGTCTCCGCGGGTCGAGGAGCGCCGTCGCGCCCACCGACATCGGGAAGAACACCGAGTTGCCGATCCCATAGGCGAAGAACAGCTTGGCGATGGAGAACGTGACGTCGTCGGGCCGGATCCCGAGTACCTGGGCGCCGTAGGTCTCGGCCACGTGCCGGATGTTGGCGTGACGGTGCATGGCCGCCTTGGGCAGCCCGGTCGTGCCGCTGGTGTAGAGCCACAGCGCCCACGAGTCCTCATCCGTCGCCACCGGGTCGCGCAGGGTGGTCGCCGCGGCTCGGCCGGCGTCCAGGAAGGCGTCCCACGAGGTCAGGGACACCGAGGGTGGCACCGCGAGGGGGGCGCCGCCGGAGAGCACGACGTGCTCGACCTCGGGCGCCGCGGGCAGCGCGGCCTGGACGACCTCGGCCAGCTCATGGGTGCACACCAGCAGCCGCGCGCCGGAGTCGGCCAGCACCGCACCGAGCTCGGCACTGGTCTGCATCGTCGAGACCGGCACGGCCACGACCCCGGCCCGGAACGAGCCCAGGATCGCCGCGAGCATCGGGATGTCGTCGGTGCCCACGATCATCACCCGGTCGTCGCGGTGCAGCCCCAGCGTGCGGTACGCCGCCGCCACGTCACCCACGAGCTCGTCGAGGTCGGCGTAGGTCACGGTGGTCGTGCCGCGGGCCGCCGGGTGGCTGCCCCGGCCCTCGTCCAGGTGGCGGCTGACCAGGTACGTCGCGGCGTTGAACACGGCCTCTCCCTATACGCGGTGATGATCGAAGGAGCCGCGTCGTCCCGACCCGTAGCGGCGCAGAGCACCGTCAGGACCCGAGGCGTTGGGTCTGACGAAGATCCAGTTCTGCCAGACCGAGAGGCGGCCGAAGATCTTGCTCTCGATCGTCTCCGGGCCGACGAACCGGTGGTTGGCCTCCATGCCAGAGAGTGCGTCGGGCGAGAGCGAGGCGCGTTCCTCGAGCGCGATCCGCAGCTCGTCGGCGAAGTCGATGTCGTCCAGCGCCACCGTGACCAGGCCCAGCTCATCCGCCGACG
>JAFMQY010000159.1 GCA_017354415.1 Nocardioides sp. | reverse complement strand
GATCTACACCGGGTCGAGCGACGCCCTCGTGCGCGACAACGTCAGCTACGACAACAACGACCACGGCATCGACATCTCCACGGCGCCGAACTCGACGGTGGTCTCCAACACCGTGGTGGGCAACAACAGCTCGGGGATCAACGTCGAGGGCGGCTCGACCGGCACGACGGTGCGCGACAACATCGCGGTGGACAACACCGCGATCCCCGACCGCAGCAAGGGCGACATCAGGGTCGACGCCGTCTCGGTGCAGGGCACCACCCTCGACCACGACCTGGTCTTCGAGAGCCCGTCGTCGACCGCGCCGCCGATCTTCGAGTGGAACGGCATCACCTACACCAGCTTCGCGGCCTTCCGCACCGCCAGCGGCCAAGAGACGAACGGCCTCGTCACGGACCCGGCGTTCGTGTCCCTGGCCGGCCGGGACCTCCGGCTGACCGGCATCTCTCCTGCGGTCGACGCAGCGGACAGCACCGTCGCAGGCTGGACGGCACCCGACCACGACAAGGTGCAGCCGGTCGACGACCCGAAGGTCGCCGACAGGGGCAGCGGCAACCCCACGTACGCGGACCTGGGCGCCCTCGAGTTCATCGGGGCGGTGGCCCTGCCACCGACGACCAGCGTGGCCTCCCCGGACGGGCTCACCATCACCGTGGACGCGTCCAACAGCGGCACGCTCGGCGAGCAGCCCACCCAGCGCACCATCGACTGCGGCAATGGTGATCCGGCGGTCGACGGGAACACCGCGACGTGCGTCTATCCGGCCAGTGGGAGCTACACGGTGACCGTGGCCGTCACCGGCGCAGTCGTCAACGGCCACTCGTGGTCGGACACGGCGAGCACGGTGGTCGACGTACAGAAGGACCTGCCGCCCGTCGCGGCCCTCGCGCTGACGAGGAGCATGGTCGGGATCGGCGTATCGACCACCGCCGACGCCTCGGGGTCGTCGGACGACCACCCGCCCATCACGTCGTACGCGTTCGACTGCGGCAACGACACGGTCCCGTCGGCCGGCAAGGACGCCAAGGCGACCTGCACCTACTCCAATCCCGGGCAGTACACGGTGATGGTCACGGTGACCGACTCCGTCGGGCAGACCGCGACCGCTCAGCAGACGGTCACCGTGGTGAACGCTCCGACAGTCACGCTCGGGCTCAGCAGCCCCAGCATCCGGCACGGCGAGTCTGTGACCGCCACCGCCTCGGCGTCCACCGACCCCGGCGACCCCGTCACGTCCTACCAGTTCGACTGCGGCAACAACTCGGGCCAGCCGGCCGGCAACGCCGACACCGCGACGTGCATCTACCCGGACCCGGGTACCTACACGGTGAAGGTGACAGTGACGGACTCCGCCGGGCAGACCGCGACCGCTCAGCAGACGGTCAACGTGGCCAAGGCTCCGACTGTCACGCTCGGGCTCAGCAGCTCGAGCATCCGCCAGGGGGAGGCTGTGACCGCCACCGCTTCGGCGTCCACCGACCCAAGTGATCCCCCCGTGGCCTACCGGTTCAACTGCGGCGCGGGCGGCTGGGGCGCCTGGCAGAGCAGTCCCACTGCACAGTGCACGTACACCCACATCGGCACCGACACCGTGCGCGTCAAGGTGCGGGACACCCTGGGGCAGGTCTCCGCCCCCGCCGCCGCGACGGTCACGGTGACCAAGGGAGTCCCGCCGACCGCACGGTTGTCGCTCTCCCGGTCCGTGATCCACAGGGGCCACTCGATCACCGCCAGGGCAGGAGCCTCGACAGGCACGACCGTGTCGCCGATCAATGGCTACCGCTTCGCCTGCGGCAATGGCCACCGCACGGCGTGGTCGCCATCGCGCCACACGAGCTGCCACTACAACCGCACGGGGCGGCACACGGTCAAGGTCTGGGTGCGCAACACGCTCGGCCTCGTCGACACCGCCACCCGGGTGGTGCGCGTGCGACCCTGAACCGCAGGGGCGCCTCGCGGACCTCATCAAGGGTGTCGGCCCTCCGAGACACGACGTCGACCGCTGATGACGCGAGGCGTGGCCGGCGCGCCTGTGGGAGGCCGCGCCGTCCCGACCAGACGCTCAGGTACTTGGCTGCTCGCGGCGGGCCCACTATTCCCCGGACAGTATCGACCTGATGCTCTGTTGACGTGCTACGCCGCAGAGTCGTCGGCATTCCGGCAACGCAGGGTGATGCGTCGGCCGACGGCGTAGTCAGGACAACCCGACACGTCTGGGTTGTCGGCGAGCAGGCGTGGCCAATCGGAGAGGCGTTCGACCTCGTAGCCGTAGCAGCCCAGCATCAGCTCGATGGCCGCGAGGTTGGGGCGTCCGGTGAGCACCGAGGCGCCGACCGTGTAGACGTCCGCTTTCGCCGTGCCGATGCGCTGGCTCGCCTCCCTGTGCAGCCGGACGTACGGCTCGGGGTCCAGCATGCGCCGCGCCTGGGTGTCGAGGATGAGGTGGTGCGCGCCGGTCCTGCGGATCCCGTGCAACAGTTCGTTGAACCGCAGCGTGTGGTAGAGAAACCCGAGGCAGAGGACGACGTCCACTTCGAGGTCCTCCGATCCGAGCACCTCGTGGACGTCGCCGACGATGAACCGGAACCGGTCCGGGTCCTGGCCGTAGTGCTCGAGGTTGGCCATCGCATGGTCGACCATCTCGGGCCGCGCCTCGACGCCGACCACGGACTTCGCCCCGCACGCCAGGGCGGCCATCGACCACCGGCCGTCGTGGCTGGCGATGTCGAGCACCCTGGCGCCCTCGAACAGGTCCTTGTTCTCCCCGAAGATCGCCTCGTAACGCAGGTTCAGTCTGGGTTTTGATCTGATGCCCGCCTCGCCGGTGGCGTAGAACCTGCGGTAGTCCCGGAAGAAGTACGAGGCCACCCGGCTCCCCGGCTCGGACCGGTAGGAATCGGGCAGCCGGGATGCCGCGGACGGGAGCTCGGGGCTCGCCGACGGTGGGTCGAGCCGTCTCGCCACGCCGCGAAGAACCCGGGCAGTCGTTCTCGAGAGAGACATGCCTGGCACTGTAGGCCTCGCCGCACCCGACGGTCAGCGTCTACGAGCGAGTGTCCTCCGAGCCGACCCCACCACTTCGCGTTTTCCGATGCTGGGACAAGGACCGGTTCCATCCGACCGAGCCTCCAGCCTGCGACGAAGGTGGGCCTCGTCGGCTGGCCGAGAGGCGGCACGGGTACGTCGGGCGCGCCTGCCCGCGTTGCCCAGTGTTGCCCCGTGTTGCCGGAGCTGGATCTCGCCGGAGATGCCGAAGCGGCCCGTCCCGGCGTTTGCGCTGGTCAGAACCGCTCCTCGGATGGGTACCCCCGACCGGATTCGAACCGGCGCTACCGCCTTGAGAGGGCGGCGTGCTAGGCCGCTACACAACGGGGGCGAGCACGTGAACACGCAGGGAGCGACTTTATCGAAACGCTTCAGACGCTCAAAATCCCGGCCGGAGCCGGGATCTTCGCTGGGGTACTAGGACTCGAACCTAGACTAACTGAACCAGAATCAGTCGTGCTGCCAATTACACCATACCCCAATGGTTGACGGCCTTTCGCGCACCTGAGCAGGCCCGAAAGTCGGTGGCCGACCGCCGGGAAACCTTACACGCGGCTGCGCGGGGCCTCCAAAACGTGCGCGTCCGTGGTGCGCGGCACTCCCATCCGCCGGCACACGAGCAGCACGAGCCAGAGGTAGACCAGGGACTGGGTGAGCGTCACCGGGAGGCTCCACCAGCTCCCGCCGGTCGGGTTCAGGGAGGCGCCCATCTGGTCGTAGATCGCGGCGAGCCCGAGGCTGAGCCAGTTGTTCAGCGTGTGCATCGCGATGCCGGCCTCGAGGCCGCCTGAGCGGATAGCGAGATACCCGGCGACGAGACCGAACGCGAACCGGCTGATGAACACCGGCAGGCTCTGTCCCAGCCCGTGGAACAGGCCGAACACCAGACCGGTCAGGAGCACGGGCAGCCAGGCCTGCCGGCTGAGGGCGCCGAGGCACTGGGTGAGGTAGCCCCGGAACATGAACTCCTCGCCGGACGCCTGGAAAGGCGTCAGCACCAGGATGATCACGAGGTAGGCCACCGCGGTGCGGGTCAGCTCGGCATGGCCGGTGGTGCCGTCGTTCGGCCCAGGAAGGAGGGCGCCGACGATCAGGGTGGCGACCAGTGCCAGGAAGGCCATGCCGAGGCAGGCGAACAGCAGCCGCCAGCGGATCCGACCCGCCACGGAGAGCAGCCAGCGTGGCGGGATCTGGTGCAGAACCCAGCTGAGCAGGATCGCGACCGGGATCAGTGACGCGAGGACCAGGTCGACATAGAGGAGGCTGGCGGGCGTCGGGTTGGACGAGTCGGCCAGGGCGTTGATCGAGGCGGTGACGTCCTCGCCGTGGACGGCGTACCAGATCACGAAGGGGATCGCGACCAGCACTGCGGCGAAGACCGCCAGCCAGGCGATGATCAGCACGATCCCGAGCAGCTGCCGCCACCACCCGCGGCGACCGGCGAGCTGGATGAGGTGGAACGGCAGCCCGCCCGGAGCCGCCGGCTCCGCGGCCCGACCCGCCCCGGTCACGGTCATGTCAGAGCCGCCTGCAGACGGCCCAGGGCCCGCTCGCGACCGAGCAGCTCGAGCGACTCGAACAGCGGCGGGCTGACCCGGCTCCCGGTCACCGCGACGCGCACGGGACCGAACGCGTTGCGTGGCTTGAGCCCCAGCCCGTCGACCAGCGTCTTCCGGAGCGTGGCCTCGATGTCGGCGGTGCTCCAGTCCGCGAGCCCCGACAGCGCGTCGTACGCCGCCTGCACGACGGAGCGTCCGGCCTCGTCGACCTCGTCGGTGCGCACGAACGTCTCCTCGTCGGCGAACAGGAACCCCAGCATGGGGACAGCCTCGGTGAGCTTGTTCATCCGTTCGGCGACCAACGGCATCGCCAGCTCGAGCAGTTTCGCGTCGGAGTCGCTGACCGGCTCCCCGACCGTGCCGGCCGCTTTCAGGAACGGCAGGACGCGATGCGTGAGCTCGTCCAGCGAGAGCATCCGCATGTGGTCGGCGTTGATGGCCTCTGCCTTCTTGAGGTCGAAGCGGGCGGGGTTGGGGTTCACGTCGCGGATCTCGAACGCCTCGACCATCTCATCGATCCCGAAGACGTCGCGGTCGGGTCCGATCGCCCAGCCCAGCAGCGCCAGGTAGTTGAGCAGTCCCTCGGGCAGGAAGCCGTCGTCGCGGTAGCGGAGGAGGTGGGCCTGCGGGTCGCGCTTGGACAGCTTCTTGTTGCCCTCCCCCATCACGTAGGGCAGGTGGCCGAAGCGCGGGGTCGCCTTCGCGAGCCCGACCTCGATCAGCGCGTCGTACAGCGCGATCTGGCGAGGCGTCGACGAGAGCAGGTCCTCGCCGCGCAGCACGTGGGTGATCTCCATCAGCGCGTCGTCGACGGGGTTGGTCAGCGTGTACAGCGGCTGGCCGTTGGCCCGGGCGAGCGCGTAGTCGGGCACGTGAGCGGTGTCGAAGGTGATTTCCCGGCGGACCAGGTCGTCCCAGGCGATCTGGCCGTCCGGCATCCGGAACCGTACGACGGGCGCCCGCCCCTGCGCACGGAACGCCGCCACCTGTTCCTCGGACAGCTCGCGGCAGAACCCGTCGTACCCCTGGATCTTGGAGCCCGAGGCCTTGCGGCGTGCCTCGACCTCGTCGGTCGTGCAGTAGCAATCGTAGGTGCGGGAGCTGGTCCGCAGGCGTTCCAGGGCGTCGGCGTAGATCTCGCTCCGCTCGCTCTGGCGGTACGGCGCGTGCGGGCCGCCGATCTCGGGCCCTTCGTCCCAGTCGAAGCCCATCCAGCGCATCACCTCGAGCAGCAGCTGGTAGGACTCCTCCGTGTCGCGGGCCGCGTCGGTGTCCTCGATCCGGAAGACGAACGTGCCGCCGTGGTGACGGGCGAACGCCCAGTTGAACAAGGCGGTCCGGGCCAGGCCGACGTGCGGGGAGCCGGTCGGGGACGGGCAGAAGCGGACGCGAACCGTCGGGTCCTTCTCGGCCGCCATCAGCGCTTCACCACCGTGTTCGTCAGTGCTCCGAGGCCTTCGATCGAGACCTCCACCTCGTCGCCGGGCCGCATCGGGCCCACACCCTCAGGAGTTCCCGTCAGGATCACGTCGCCGGGCAGCAGCGTCATCACGGCGCTGATGTGCGCGACCAGGGTCGGGATGTCGAAGATCAGGTCCTTGGTCGAGCCGTTCTGGACGAGGTCGCCGTTCAGGTGCGTCTGCACCGCGCGCCCGTCGGCGAAGTCCTGCGGGTCGAGGTCGGTCTCGATCCACGGCCCGAGCGGGCAGAAAGAGTCGAAGCCCTTGGCCCGCGACCACTGCCCGTCCCTGCGCTGCAGGTCACGCGCGGTCACGTCGTTGGCGATCGTGTAGCCGAAGATGACGTCCGTCGCCTGCTCCGGCGGGACGTCACGACAGATGCGCCCGATCACGATCGCGAGCTCACCCTCGTAGTCCACGCGCTCGGACTGCGGCGGGTAGTAGACCTGGTCGCCAGGCCCGACCACGGAGGTGTTCGGCTTGAGGAACATCAGCGGCTCGGGCGGGGCCTCGCCGCCCATCTCGGCCGCGTGCGCGGCGTAGTTCTTGCCGATCGCGACGACCTTGCTGCGCGGGATCACCGGAGCCAGCAGGCGTACGGCGGCGAGCCGGTGCTCCTTCTCGGTGGGCTGGATCCCCGCGTAGAGCGGGTCGCCGGTCAGCTCGACGACCACGCTGTCCTCGGACGGCTGTCCGTACTCGTCGAGCTCACCGCTCACCACACCGAACAGGGGGTCTTCACCCGCCGAGAACCTCGCGATACGCACGGGGCCGAGCCTATCGACCGGCCCGCGAACGGCTGTCGTCGACGTGGCCTAGCGTTGCGCGGGTGAGCGACGTACTCGAGCGAGATGCGGACGGCGCGACCTTCCGCGACGCGGACTGGTACGGCGAGGAGATCGGCGCCGTGCGGTTCGTCGACTGCGTGTTCGTCGACGTCGACATGACCGAGGCGACCACGAGCGGGACGACGTTCGAGGGCTGCACCTTCCACAACTGCCGCTTCAACGCCTCCACACACCACGCGACCGCCTTCGTGGGCTGCGACTTCCGGCGGACGAGCTTCTTCACGGCGAGGCTCGACGGCTGCAAGCTGACCGGCTCGGTGTTCGCCGACTGCACGCTGCGCCCACTCACGGTCGTCGGCGGGGCCTGGCGGTCCGTGACCCTGCGCGGGGCGAACCTCAGCGGGGTCGACCTCAGCGGCATCGACCTCCGCGAGGCAGATCTGTCGATGGCGGACCTGTCCGGAGCCGTTCTCGCCGGGGCGCACCTCGACGCGGCAACCGTACGGGAGGCCGACCTGACCGGCGCCGACCTGCGTCGCGCCTCGGTCAACGGAGTCGACCTGACCTCGGCGATCTTGCGTGACACCCGGATCGACCTGCCGGCGGCGGTGTCGCTGGCCGAAACGTTCGGCGCCGTGGTCGACGTCGCAGAATGATGGCGTGACCGTGGTCTCGACAGGCTCGACCGACAAGGTTCGCTCGACCGACGTGGATCGGGCGGAGGCCCACCGGGCGCGCCTCGCGCCGTACGTCGAACCGCACCTCGAGCGCCGCAGGGCGGGCGAGAAGCACCCGGTGCACGACTTCCTGTTCACCTACTACTCCTTCTCCCCCGCGAAGCTGCTCGACTGGCAGCCCGGGTGGCCGGACTCAGGCTCGGCGGAGCTGCTCGCGAAACGGGCGCCGCTGGTCGCCGCCACGCTGCGGCTGTTGCGGGCGACGGCGTCGCGTCCTGCGACGTTCGCCTGCTTCGGCCTGCACGAGTGGGCGATGGTGTACCGCACCGACGAGACCCGCCACCTGGTCCCGCTCCGGCTCGGGGCTGCAGGGACGGACGAAGTCGTGGAGGCCCACCGCATCACCTGCTCCCACTTCGACGCCTACCGCTTCTTCACCCCGTCCGCGGCGCCGCTCAACCGGCTCCGGCCCGGGCGCGACGACCGGAGGGCCCACGAACAGCCCGGCTGCCTTCACGCGACCATGGACCTCTACAAGCACGCCTTCCGGCTGTGGCCGCTGGTCGGCTCCGACCTGGTCGCCGACTGCTTCGTGCTCGCGTGGGACGTCCGGTCGGTCGACATGCGCGCCGCACCGTACGACCTCGCGTCACTGGGCTTCCCGCCGATCCGGATCGAGACGCCCGAGGGCAAGCAGGAGTACGCCGCGCTCCAGCGCGCCTTTGCCGAGCGTGCGGCCCCGCTGCGGGCTCGATTGATCGAGGACTGCGAACGCATGATCGCCGACGCCGGGTGGCCCGACTCCTGATTACGGTGGAGCCATGGACGAGCGGGTGCTGGCGAACTTCCTGACCGAGGACGGTCGGCTTCGCACGATCCCCGCGAAGCACAGCAAGCTCATGGTCGTGCTCGACCACCTCGCGCAGGAGTTCGAGCCCGGTCAGCGGTATCCCGAGTCCGAGGTGAACCAGACGCTGCAGCGGTTCCACCCGGACTACGCCGCGCTCCGCCGCCTCCTCGTCGAGAACGGCTTCATGACCCGCGAGGACAACCGCTACTGGCGCTCCGGCGGGACGTTCGAGGTCTGAGCCCGCGACGTCACCAGCCGGGTGGATACCGGTCGGCCCAGGGGGCGGCGGCCTCGACCTGGGCGGCGAGCGACAACAGCGACGACTCGTCCGCGGGCCGGCCGGCGAGCATCACGCCGACCGGCAGTCCGGATGCCGTCCAGTGGAGCGGCAGCGAGACGGCCGGCATGCCCGTGACGTTCCACGCCGACGTCCAGGGCGTGAACGCCTTCTGCGCCTCGAAGTCCGCGGCGGGGTCGTCGTCGTCACGGAGCGCCCCGACCGGCAGCGGCGGTACGGCGAGCGTCGGCGTGAGGACCGCGTCGTACGGCGAGAGGGCGGTCAGGCAGTCGGCGGCGTACCGGCGCAGGGCGCCCAGCGCGAGCCCGAACTCCGGTCCGGAGAACGCCCGCCCCCGCTCGGACAGCCACCGGGTGAGCGGACGCAACAGAGTCTCCTTCTCCGGGGGCACCTCGGAGAGCGCGGTGAGCACCGCCCAGCAGGTCTCGAACGTCGACACCGCCTCGCGCGGCATCGGCACCGGGACGTCCTCGACCTCATGTCCGAGCGAGGACAGCAGAGTCGCGGCAGCCTCCCAGGCGGCGACACACTCGGGGTCCACCTCGACGTCGGCGATCACCGGCTCGACGAAGCGCGCGATCCGGAGGTGTCCCGGCTCGCGGTCGCACGCCGACGCGAAGGACGACGCCGGCGGTGGCGCCCACGAAGGGTCGCCCACCCGGGGCCCGGCCATCACGTCGAGCAGCGCCGCGGCGTCG
>JAFMQY010000158.1 GCA_017354415.1 Nocardioides sp. | reverse complement strand
CTCTAGCACCCTCTCAGGCGGACGACCCGAGAAGGGCGGTGGCGGCGGCGAGGGCGCGTCCGGGCTCGCCGGGGGCGACGCGCGCGATCAGCACCTCGTACGACGGGTGGTCCGGATCGGCCTCGGCTGCGGCGAAGGCGGCGGAGGTCGGGAGGTAGCCGGCGTAGCCGTTGGCGTATCCGACGAGCACCGTCCCCGGGTCGAGAGCCGCCGTCGTGGTGGCCAGGTCGAGGAACGGCTCGCCCCCGAGGCCGACCAGCCGGACACCCCCGAGGTCGAGACCGGCGACGGCGCACGGGACCGGAGCGGTCCCCCCGTGGCCCAGCTCGGCGCCCTGCAGTACGACGGTCGCCTCACGGACCCGGACGGGGTCGCCGACGGCCTCGGCGGCTGCGAGCGCCTGGCGCGCGGTCTGGACCGCACCGGCTCGGAACGCCGCGTCCGGTCTGGCCGGTGCCAGGTCGATCGTCGTGACCCGGCCCCCGACGACGTCGGTCGCGGTGGCGATCGCCGGCCCGGGGTCGAGCAGCCGGCCGGCGGCGAGGGCACCCAGCCGGTCCACTTCGGCCAGCGTCTGCTCCCGACGGTGACTGCGGGTACTGACGTCGCCCGCGGCCCCGGTCGCGACGAGACACCAGGCCGACGACTCGCGTGCGGCCGCACGGCGTACCCCACCGGGCAGGTCGGCCGAGACCCGGGTGTTGTCGGCGCCGAGCACCGTGGGATGCACGGGCAGAACGCCGACCACCCCGACCACCCCCGAGTCCCCGGAGAACTGCAGCACCTCGACCGGCACCGCCGACCGTCGCGAGTCACCGGTCCGCTGAGCGCCCACGCCGTCGAGCTCAGTCCGGTGCAGCGTCACCCGAGCCGGCCCCGCGAGCCGGAGCGCCTCACGGGCGGCATCGACCGCCGCGTTCTCCACCTGGTCGGCGACGTCGTCGGGAAGCGGCCCGCCATGGGTGTGGGTGGCGGTCAGCCAGACCAGGTCGGACGACGTGCCGAGCGAGTCGGCGACCGAGGTACGGCACCGGTCGGCGAGCGGGCCGTCGACCTGGAGCAGGTCGACGACGCACAGCGCCGCGACGGCGCCGGACGACCCAGCCAGCACCACCGCTCCCAGCTCGAGCGGGTCGAGCACGCCCGACACCGCGCCGGTGCGCGCGACGTACCCGGCCATCGACGTTCCCCGAGTGACGTCGAGGCGGGCTGTGGCGTGCCCGGCGCGGATGCTCAAGGGGTCAGCGCCTCCCGCACGCTGCGGCCGTCGGCGAGGCGACGCGTGGCTTCCTCAGCGGAGACGTCGGCGAGCAGCATCACGACGGCCGCCTTCACCGAGCCGTCCGCCTGTTCGAGCGCTGCGTCGGCCCGAGCCGAGTCGGCCCCGGTCGCCATCTCGACGATCCTGCGACCCCGGTCGCGGAGCTTCTCGTTGCCCGGCGCGACGTCGACCATCAGGTTCCCGAACGTCTTCCCCAACCGCACCATCACCAAGGTCGACAGCGCGTTCAGCACGATCTTCTGGGCGGTCCCGGCCTTCAATCTGGTGCTGCCGGCGACCAGCTCCGGCCCGGTCGGCGTCTCGATCGCGATGTCGGCGACCGACGACGACTCCGCGTCCTCGTTGTTGGCGATCGACACGGTCAGCGCACCGCCGCCGCGCGCGGCGCGCAGCCCCTCCACGACGTACGGCGTGCGGCCGCTCGCCGTGATCCCGACGACGGCGTCGCGCTCGGTGACCCCGATCTCCTTGAGGGCCGCGACCGCGGCGTCCCCTTCGTCCTCCGAGCTCTCCGTGGACCGGACGGCACCGACCGCTCCACCGGCCACCAGCGCGACGACCAGATCAGGGTCGGTGCCGTAGGTCGGGGGACACTCGGCGGCGTCCAGTGCGGCGAGTCGGCCCGGCGTGCCGGCACCGAGATACACCAGCCGCCCGCCGCCTCGCATCCGTTCGGCGACGGCGTCCACCGCGGCCGCGAGAGCCGGCGCGGCCCGCTCGAGGGCTGCGTCGACGGCGACGTGCTCGTCGATCGCGAGCCGCACCAGGTCGTCGGTACTGCGCTCGTCGAGGTCGCGCAGGTCCGGACGGACGGCCTCGGTGCCGAGCCGGGCCAGTCGCTCGCTGTCATGCGCCTGGGTCATGATGCCAAGCCCCCTGTCTGTGCTCTGTCTGTGCTCTGTCTCTGCTCTGTCTCTGCTCTGTCTCTGCTCTGTCCGTGTTCGTACGGCGACCCATCAGGCCGCTGCGGCCGTTAGGCTCGTGCGGTGGCCAGCCGATCGTCTGAGACGCCCGAGGCCCTGGAGCCGGGCGATCTCGCACCGGTGGTGGAGATGCCTCCCACCGGGGCGAAGGGTGCCCGGCTGCAAGAGATCTTCGAAGAGTGGGTCGCCGAGCTGCCGCCCGGCAGCCCGATCCCCAGCGAGCGCGACCTGGCCGAGCACTTCGGCGTCGCGCGGATGACCGTCCGCCTCCAGCTGGACCGGCTCGCCCAGCGGGGACTGCTGTACCGGCACCGTGGCCGCGGCACGTTCGTGGCCGAGCGCCGGGTCGCCCACACCGAGCACCTCACGTCGTTCACCGAAGACATGCGCGCCCGCGGCCTCGAACCCGGCTCGCGACTGATCGGCATCGAGGAGATGCGCGCCGGAGTCGACCTGGCCGCGCGGCTCGAGATCTCGGCCAGCTCCCGGGTGGTGCGCATACGTCGCGTGCGTACCGCGGACGCCGAGCCCATGGCCGCCGAGCAGACGCACGTGCCGGCCCGGCGGTTCCCGGGACTCGTCGACGCGGGGCTCGACCACGGCAGCCTCTACGACCTCTTCGAGCACCGGTACGGCGTGCAGGTCGCCGACGCGGTGCAACGCGTCACCGTCTCCGACCTCACCGCCGAGGAGGCGCGACTGCTGGACACCGAGCCGGGCCGCCCGGCGTTCCGGATCGAGCGCACCACACGCGACTCCGAGGGCGCCGTGATCGAGTTCGCGTCCTCGGTCTACCGCGGCGACCGCTACGAGGTGCTCATGCACGCCCACCGCGACCATCATTGACTCCTCACCCGCGACCGCGGGGGCGCTCATAGGCCGAGTTTCTCTCCGACATCGACGATGCCGGCAGTGCCCGCCGACACGGCGTACCCCGCGAGCTTGGCGACGTCGCCGCCGGCCTTCTTCCGGCGGTTGGCTACCTCCAGCACCATCGGCAGGCTGAGGCCGGTCACCATGGCGACGTCGGGCTCACGCAGGAACGCAGCCGCGACCGCGTTCCCGGGGCTGCCCCCGAACAGGTCGACCAGCATCAGCACTGGCGAACCGCCCTCGTCCCGGAGCCGGCGTACCTCCTCGACGACGGCGTCCGGGTCCTGGTCGGGCGACAGCCCCACCGCATGCATCCCCTCTTGGGGGCCGAGAATCATCTCGGCTCCGTCGAGGACGCCCTGCGGGAAGCCGCCGTGTCCGACCAGGACCACGAGCGCCCGACCCCCGTCAGTCACCGTCGGTCATCCTCCGGATGGAGGAGTCGGCGCCACGTTGGTGAACCATCCCCTCCAACCGAGGGCCAGCCCGAGCGCGAAGACGATCGCGATGGCCCACAAGGGGTGCAGGTGGTACTTCCTCATCAGGAAGTAGATGAGCCCCGTCAGCGCGACCGGCAACAGGTACGGCACGATCGCGTCGATCTGGGTCTGGACCGGCACCTTCTGCGTGACGTTCGTGGTGTTGCCGTTCGGGCCGGTGACCGTGACGGTCTGGTTGTAGGTGATCGTCGTCCATATCTTCACGATCGACGGGATGAACCCGCCGAGCACGATCAGGCCGAGGATCGTCGCCGCCTCACTGAGGCGTTCGAGCGCGCCGCCCGCGATCTGCGAGGCGAGGTTCTTGCCCTGCCTGTAGGCGAAGAAGAACTGCCAACGCCGGACCAGGAAGTAGGGGACCAGCACCATCACGGCCGCGAAGTAGAAGCCCAGCATCCTGCCCTCGATCGCCCAGTTCGCCCCGATCGTGAAGATGATCGAGTTGTAGAGGGCGAAGGTGAGCGAGTCGCCGACACCGGCCATCGGGCCCATCAGTCCGACCTTGATGCCTTCGGCGCTGTTCTTCGCCTGTGCCTCTTCCATGGCCACCGCGGACCCGAGGATCAGCGGGGCGCCGACGATCGGGCTGGTGTTGAAGAACGTCAGGTGCCGTTGGAGACCCTCGACGTACTCCTCCTTGTGCGGGTAGACCCGGCGCAGGATCGGCTCGATCGCCCAGGCGAAGCCCAGGGCCTGCATGCGCTCGTAGTTCCACGAGATCTGCAGGCCGAAGAACATCCGCCAGAACGACCGCTCCAGGTCGCGCCTGGTGAGGGCTCGCTCCGGGGACTCCGGGGGCTCCGGAGGCCTCTCGACGGTTTCGGTGTCAGACATGAGCTGCCTCCTGCGTGGATGATCCTCCGGGTCGTGCGCCGTACTTCAGGGCCATGAAGATCGCGGCGATGCCGACGCCGAAGATCGCAATGCCCATCAGTGGGACCTGGAGGTAGGCGAACATCACGAAGCCGATCGTGAGCATGTACCAGTAGCGGTCGACCGGCATGATCCGCAGCAGCATCGCGAAGCCGACCGCCGGCAGCATGCCGCCGACGAGCGCCATGCCCTGGACGAACCCGTGCGGGATCGCGTCCTGGATGTTGTTGACCACCGAGCGTCCGGCCTGGACCGCGACGAAGGTCGGGATGAACCTGACGAGCGCCCACGGGAGGAACGCCGTCCACTGCAGCAGTGTGAGGCGTCTGGAGTCGGCGTTGGCCGCAGCCCCGTCGGCCGCGTGGATCCAGAACACCGGCAGGAACCGACCGATCGGGTCCAGCGCCGCCAGCAGCACGGCCGCCGGGATACCGATGGTCAAGCCGATGGCCAGCTGTTGGGTGAAGCCACCGCTCGCGTCGGCCGCCAGCGCGGTACCGACGATGGCACCGGTCGGATAGTCGGGGATCGTCGCGCCGCCGTAGGTGTAGACACCGAGCGCGGTGAGCTCGAGCGTGCCGCCGATGGCAAGGCCGAGCGTGGGGTCGCCGACGATCAAGCCGGCGACGGTGCCGGCGATGAGTGGCCTGCCGGCGTAAATGAACGTTGGCCCGAGGGTGTCGTAGATACAGAACGTCGCCCACAAGGCCAGGATGAGCGCCTGGAACACGGGCTACCTCCCTGGTTGAAGGATGGAATCATGGAGCTGGTTCATTGACGAGGTGCTGTCACCTCGCGTCAGGGGGCGGTCACCTCCTTCGGGCTCGGGGCGACCTGGCGTCCCGAGACCCACACGCCGCACAGACGTGCGTCTTCGTCGAGCCGGACCATGTCGGCCGGCCCGTCGGCGTGGAGCCTCCCCACGTCCACACCGTGCAGGAGTCCGGCCGGGATCGTCGTCGCCATCGCGACGGCGGTGGGTACGTCGATCCCGAGATGGGCGACCGCGTTCTGCACTGCGGTGCCCATGGTGAGCGTGCTGCCGGCCAGCGTGTTCGTCCCGCGGACCCGGGCCTGGCCGTCGACCACCTCGACGACCTGGCCTCCGAGCTCGTAGGTGCCGTCGCTCATCCCCGTGGCCGCCATCGCGTCGGTGACCAGACAGATCCGGTCGGCGCCCGCTGCGTGCACGAGGGCTCTAGCGGCGATCGGGTCGACGTGGACCAGATCGAAGATCAGCTCACAGGTGAGCTGCGAGAGGTCCATGGCCATCCCGACCGCGCCGGGACGGCGGTGGTGCAGACCCTGCATGGCGTTGTAGGTGTGCGTCATCGCACGGGCTCCGGCCCTCACCGCCTCCCCGACTGTCGCGGCGTCCGCGTCGGTGTGTCCCACGGCGGCGATCACCCCCGCTACGACCAGGTGACGGATCAGGTCGAGGCCCCCCGGTAGCTCGGGTGCCACGGTGATGGTGCGAACGTGCCCGCGACCGGCGGCCAGCAGCTCGTCGGCGATGGTGAGGTCCGGCAGCCGGAGTGCGGTCTCCTGGTGGGCACCGCGGCGTACCCGGGACAGGAACGGGCCCTCGAGGTGGATGCCGATCAGCCGGGCCACCGGCTCGCCGGTGTCGGGACGTTCGACGTCGTCGGCCAGCCGATCCACCGCTGCGACCAGGTCGTCGACCGGGCGACTCACGGTCGAGGCGAGCATCGCGGTCGTGCCGTGCTGGGCGTGCAGTCGGCGTACGGCGTCGCGCGCCTCCCGATCCGGCGCCATCACGTCGCCTCCGGCGCCGCCGTGCATGTGGACGTCGACGTAGCCAGGTGCGAGCCAGTCGCCACCGACGTCGACGCTGTCCGTGGCGGCGGGGGGTTCGCCCGTGCCGAGGCCGGCGATCCGGCCGTCGAGGACCGCGACCCAGCCGTCTGAGGCCGGGGGCGGGGAGTCGTGACCGGTGATCAAGCGCGCTCCGTGGAGCACGAGGTCCGCGGTGGTCACAGCTTCTTGTTGCGGAGAACCTGTAGGAAGTCGACCTTCTTGTCGTTCGGCATCATCCGCTGCTGGAGCGTGAAGCCGGCGGCCGCGATCGCCCTATAGGTCTCGGCGTCCTCGGCGGTGACCGCGATGCTGCGGGTCACCATGGTGAACTTGGTCCCCGGCCTCGGCGCCTGGTTGCCGACGTTGATCTCCTCGGGCTTCAGGCCACCCGTGACGAGTGCCAACGCGTCAGCCGGCAGCTTGGCGATCACGAAGATCGTCTCGCGTTGCGCCTGCTCGCTCGCGCAGTAGTCGAGCGTCTGCTGGATGCCGAGCACGGAGGTCGGGATGCCGCGCGCGGCCTGCGGCAGGATCATCCGCTGCATGTCGTCGGCCGCGACATCGTCGTTGCTGACGATCAGCCGGTTGGCGCCGAGGTTGCCGGCCCAGGCCACGGTGACCTGTCCGTGGATCAACCGGTTGTCGATGCGCATGTGACGAACCGTCATGACCGAGATCTCCTACCGGCGAAAGGTCTATACCACTGTGGAATAGACCGCACGCTAGTCCTGCCGATCCGCGCTGTACAGACCCTCGTTTCTCGGGTCGTCCGCTGGTGGCGGTGCTAGACCCCCGCGTGGAGCGGACGACTCGTCAGGGGTCAGGGTTGTCCGCCGGTGGCGGTGCTAGACCCCCGCGTGGAGCGGACGACCCATCGGGGTGAGGCACGACGGGGAGTTACGCGAGGGAGAGGAAGAGGCGCTCCATGCGCTTCACGTCGAGCTCGGAGTCGTCGGTGGCCACGCACTGGCGCAGCCCGGAGGCGATGACCGCGAAACCGGCACGGTCCAGCGCCTTGGACACCGCCGCCAGCTGCGTGACGACGTCCTCACAGGTACGGCCGTCCTCGAGCATCCGGATGATGCCGTCGAGCTGGCCTCGGGCGCGGCGGATCCGGTTCACGACCGGCGCCATCTCCTGGGCTGGGAGCTCCATCAGACGTCCTCACTCTCGATTGGTCCACATACCCCGGGGGGTGTTACGGTCACTATACCCCCTGAGGTATTCAGCCATGCGAAGGAGCGTCTCATGTGCCGACCCGTCCGCTGCCGCGTCTGCGGTGGGACCACCTGGTCCGGATGCGGCCAGCACGTCGCGCAGGTGAAGGCCGTCGTGCCCGCCAACCTGTGGTGCGACGGCAAGCACACCGCCGAGGAGCGGGCCATGGCCGGCCGCGGCGGTCTGCTGGGCCGGCTGCTCGGTCGCTGACGCGCCCCTTCACTCTCCGTCCAGCCACCCCAGCACCTGCGCGGCCACGTCCTCGGGCGAGCGGTCGGTGTTGTCCACCCGCAGGTGCGGGTGTGCGGCGATCAACGCGTCGGCCGGCGAGGGCCGATCGGTGTTGAGCTGGTAGCGGTCGAGATCGCGCACGTTGTCGTCCGACCAGTCGACATCTCGCTTGGACTTCTTCTCCGCCAGCCGGTACGGCGTACGGTTGCGCGCCAACCGGGTGTCCAGGTCGGCGGACAGCTCGACCAGGGCGATCCGGCGACCGGTGTCGACGTACGGCAGGAGGTAGCCACGCACCGCCTCGGTGTCCTCCGGAACGTCGAGCGCCCAGGTGTAGGTGAACACCAGGTCGGTGTCGGCCGCGGCCGCCTCCTCCAGGACCCGTCGCCGGAACTCGTCGAGGAGCCTCATGAACGGTGGGGTGCCGTAGTCGAAGACCTCGATCAGCGGCTCGATGGTCGCGTGGTTGTGGAACAGCCGGTACCCACCTGCAGCCGCGAGCGCCCGGCCAACGGTCATCTTGCCGACTGCCGGCGGGCCGAAGACGAGCAGCAGAGCCATGCGCACAGGGTCGCGGAGCGACGCTCCCGGGCGCGAGCAGGTTTCAGCGTCCCCGTGCGCGCGAAGCGGGTGCGGCCTTCCGTTCCGGCTCCGCCGGATCGGAAGCTCAGGCCTGCGCGGCCTCCTGCTCCGCGACCTGGCGACGCACGTCTTCCATGTCGAGGCCGCGGACCGCGGTGATCAGCTCTTCCAGGGCGGGCGCCGGCAGTGCGCCGGCCTGGCGGAAGACCAGGATCCCGTCACGGAACGCCATCAGCGTCGGGATCGACGTGATCTGGAGGGCTCCGGCCAGCATCTGCTCGGCCTCGGTGTCGATGCTGGCGAAGGTGACGTCGTGGTGCGTCTCCGATGCCTGCTCGTAGATCGGGGCGAACATGCGGCACGGGCCGCACCAGGACGCCCAGAAGTCGACCAGCACGATGCCCTCCTGGGTCACCGTCTGCTGGAAGGACTCCTCGGTCAGTGGGAGGGTGGCCATTCGCAAACCTTTCCCCCGGCGCGGCCACGGCGTGGCCGGTTCACCGGGTCACATCTGAACCGCACAACGCGAGCAACACGCGCCGCATTCCGAGAGAGGCGTCACATGGCCGGCTCCGCGACCGATGCCGGGCAGCCTGTCTGCCTGTCGGCGAGATGGTGACGGTCGAGGCCGGCTCGCGCAGCGACTACCGCGAGCTGGCCGTGATCGCCTCGGCACAGGTGCTGGCGCTCGGCACCTGGTTCGCCGCATCGGCCGCGGCGCCCGCACTGCGCGCCGAGTGGCACCTGTCGGGTGCCGAGGTGCCGCTACTGACCACGGCGGTCCAGGTCGGGTTCGTCGTCGGCGCCCTCACCTCGGCGTTCCTCAACCTGCCCGACCGGCTGTACCCGCCTCACCTGATGTCGGGTGGCGCGCTGGGTGCCGCCCTCTGCACGGCGGCATTCGCCCTGTTCGCGCACGGCGTGTGGGTGGCGGCGGGGCTGCGTCTCCTGACAGGGATCTGCCTGGCGCTGGTCTACCCCGTCGGACTCAAGCTCGCGAGCAGCTGGTTCCTCGATCGGCGGGGGTGGGCCCTCGGCGTCCTGGTCGGCGCGCTGACCCTCGGGTCGACCCTGCCCCAGCTCGTGGGCGGCTCGTTCGGCAGCGCCTGGCGTCCCGCGCTGGGGGTCGC
>JAFMQY010000281.1 GCA_017354415.1 Nocardioides sp. | reverse complement strand
GGGAGATGCCTTGTACGACCTCGCCAGCTTGACGCTCGGACACCGGGAGCACCTCGGCGACGTCGTGACCGGCTACGGCGCCGACGTCGATATCGACGTGATCCGCGCGTGGTGGTCGTGGCGAAGCCTGACGGCGGTCCGGTGGCTGGTCGAGCACGGCTTCGACCCGTCCTCGCCGGGCTGCGAGGTGGACGTGCTGAAGTCCCAGTTGTGACGCTGCCAGGTCGTTGAGGGTCAGCTGGACGAGCCGCCCGCCGTGGCCGCGCCGGCCGCAATGATGACGGCGATGCCGGCGTTGACCGCGTCGATGGCCTTGTTCACCGCATCGCCGGCCCAGTCTCCGGCGGCGATGTCCTTCGCCCGGGCCAGGACGAGCTTCTTGTCACCATCGACCACTTTGTGCGCCGCGTTGACGGCCGCCAGCAGGCTGACGAGCGCAGCAGTGCGGCTGTCCGGCGTCGCGCCGGTCACGAGCACGGCCTGCAGGTCAGCGCGTAGCTCCCGCTTGTGGCTGGAGTCGGCCGCCGGCCAGGTGGTGCACGGCAGGATGCCGATGACCTTGCGGGTGGAGCGGCGGAGCGCGCCGGCCGCGCTGAGCCGTTCGAGCAGCGTTGCCCGCAGCCGCTTGCGCAACGTGGCGATCAGCTGCTCGGGCTGGGCCGGTCGGCTCGCCGCAACCGTCGCCAGCGCGCGGTCCAACAGCGGGTCACCCGGTGGCGTCGGGTCTACGACGACCAACCGGCCGCGCTTGACGCCACTCCCTTCCGGTGGGAAGCCCAGGCGCTCGGTCGTGGCCAGCTCCACCAGCACCGCACCCGCGAGCACGTTGTCCACCTTGGTCGAGTCCACCAGAAACCTGCCCGTCGCGTCGTCGACGAGCAGCAGCAGGAGGTCCTCCGCGATCAGCATTCGTCAGAGCGCTGCCAGCTCGCCGGCGTCCATGCCGTCGAGACCGAGGGTCGCCAGCGTGCGCGCCCCCTTGGCGCGCAGGTCCTCACCCAGTACGACCGACGCCACGGTGATCAGCGCCTCCATCATCGGAGTCTCGACGCCGATGCGACGGGCCAGGTCGGTCAAGAAGACCAGAGAGTAGCCGACGTCCTCGGTCAGGTAGCGGTGGTCGAGCTGGCTCTGAGCGCCGATCCCGAGGAAACCCGGGGCGGTGGAGTAGCCGGTCGAGTAGTTGGCCTCACGCATGTATCCCTGCAACACCCCGAGGTCAGGCTCCGACAGCACGCGCACCCCGAGCACGTCGGCGATCACCAGCCGCTCGCGGTCGACCGCCGCGATCGCCCTGCCGACGGCCTCGGTGACGCCCTCCTCGTAGAACAGGAACCCGCCGGCGGTCCGCTCGATGAGACCGGCGTTGAGGAGCGTCACAGCCGGGTGGATCACCGGGTTGCCGTTCTGCAGAGTCGTCTGGAAGACGCTGTCGGCGGCCTCCATCCCGGGGTAGACCTCCTTGGCCATCGACAGCAACCGGTCGGTGCCCGAACGGGGGAGGCCGGCGACGAAGATACCGGCGCCCAGCTTGTGGAAGACGTTGATCCGTCCCGGCGCGACGATACGAACGGCGTACGGGAGCGTGCTGGTCTCGCCCACCGTGATCGTCTCGTCGCCCAGCGCCAGGCCCACGGTGCGCTTGAACGTGATTGCACCCGCGCACGAGGCCGGGCAGACCAACACCGCCTGCCCCGGCACGAGGTGCGGCGCGACCTCGTTGGCCTGGTGCTCGGTGCTGTACGCCGGACCGACGAGCACGACCAGCTCGGCGCCGTCGAGTGCTGTCGCGATGTCGTGACCGGAGTAGCCGATCCTGGCGAAGCCCTCGATCACACCAGTGGCGTGGATTCCCCCGGCGGCCGACACCTCGGCCACGTGATCGGGAAAATGAGGAGTGTCGAAGAGTCGCACGTGGTGCCCGTGGAGAGCGAAGTCAAAGGCTGTCGCGAGACCACCATTGCCCGAGCCGACAACGGTGACGTCCATGGCGACACGGTAGCCCGCGTACTCGCCGCTCGGGCGGGGTCCCGTGCAAGCGATCGACTCCGGCGCGACGCCGGCCAGGGCTGCCACCCGTCGTCGTGAGTGCGCTCCGGGACAGGGGGCGGCCCGTACGAGTCGTGCTTTGACCTGCACAGACGACGACCTAGGCTCGCGCCATGAGTGAGGAGTCCGTGCCCATCGCCTACACAGCGCTTCAGCCAGGTACACCTGTTCAGACACGCGACGGGCACGAGTTCGGGTCGGTCGAGACTGTCCTCGCCGTCGAGGAAGTGGCCGTGTTCGATGGCATCGTGGTCACGTGCGCCGAGGGGATCCGGTTCGTCGATGCTGACTACGTGGGTGCCATCTTCACCTCCCACGTCGTCACGACCTTGTCCTCCGAGGAGGTAGCAGACCTTCCGCTTCCGGATCAGGATCCGGTGTACGACGCCGACGCATCCGACGACACGGGCGACTCCTTGGCAGACCGCTTCGGACGGATGTTCGGCCGCGGAAAGTGGAAGCGGGAGCGGTAGCCGCTCAGACCTCGCGGTTGGGTGGCGAGGTCGCCGACCGAGCGGCTGTGCCCGGCTGACGCCGCCTGCAGGTGCCGGTACGCCGGAACTGGACGCCGTACATCCAGGGGCTGATCGACCGGGTGGGTTCGGGCACGACCACTCATCCGAATGACGTAGGCCGGTCATCCTTCTGGATCATGTGCGGCCCCACCCGCCGTTCCTAGGATGGGATGGACTATGGGGACAGCTCGGGGGGGACATGAACATTCGCACTCGCATGGTCTCACTTCTCGCGAGTACCGGCGTGGTGAGCGGCATGCTCGTACTCCTGACGGGGGTAGCGGCGGAGGCCGCTGGCACGACGTACTTCGTGAACAACGGCGCCACCTGCTCCGACGGCAACGCGGGCACCAGCAGCAGTGCCCCACTGTGCACGATCACCGCGGCCGCCAAGAAGGCGGTGTCCGGTGACACCGTGCAGGTGGCAGCAGGCAGCTACTCGGAACAGGTGACGGCGGTCGCGTCGGGCGTCACCTACCAGGGCAGCGCGCAGGCCGAGGTGGTGGGCTCCGCCGCCGTGGCTGACACGGCATGGACCCAGATCGGCACCAGCTCCTGGGGTGTCCAGCCCGGGTGGCCCTCCTCGCCGGCGCAGGTCTCGAGCGGTGGGACGGCGCTCACCAGGGCGGCCTCGGCGGCCGCAGTCGACACGACCCCCAACTCCTGGTTCTGGGACTCGAGCAAGGCGCCGGCGACCCTGCTGGTGAACGCGGGCGGCACCGCTCCGTCAGCCGTCACGGTCAGCTGGACCTACGGCTTCCTGGTCCGGGGTCTCAGCGGCGTGACCATCGACGGCTTCGCCGTCACCGGGCACACCGGCGCCGGCATCAACCTCGACACCGGCACGTCCGGCAGCACGGTGACGAACACCACCGTGAGCGGCTCGGGCGGCTACGGGATCAGCGACAACGGTGGCAGCAACAACACGATCACCGGCGTGCACACCACCGGCAACACCTCGATCGGCATCCGAGTCCTGAACTCGACCGGGGACGTGGTCTCCGCGTCGACCTCGAACAACAACGGCTTCCACGGCGTGAGCGTCCAGGGCGGGTCCGGCAACACGGTGCGCGACGTCACGGCCTTCGCGAACCTGAAGCCGGGCACCCGGGTTGCCACCGGTATCGACGTGAGCAGCAGCTCGAGCGGCGTCCTCGTCGAGCGCAACACCGTCTACGGCAACGACGACTCGGGCATCGAGATCTACA
>JAFMQY010000280.1 GCA_017354415.1 Nocardioides sp. | reverse complement strand
CCCACAGGACACCACCGGCTCTTTCTCTACTCTTGCTGAGGCACCACCTCGCCCCCAGGAGGCCCCACCCGTGAACATCGTTCTGTGGATCATCGCCGGCGTCCTGGCGGCCTTCTACCTCGCTGCCGGTCTCACGAAGGTCACCCGGCCGAAGGAGAAGCTCGCCGCGAACATGACCTGGGTCGAGGACTTCTCAGCCGGCACCGTCAAGCTCATCGGGGTCCTGGAGATCCTCGGTGCGCTCGGCCTGGTCCTGCCGGCTGCGTTCGGCGTGGCACCGATCCTGACGCCACTGGCCGCCACCGGTCTGGCCGTGATGATGCTCCTCGCCGCGGCGGTTCACGTGCGCCGCGGCGAGCTGCAGATGGTGGCGGTGACCGTCGTGCTGTTCGTTCTGCTGGACTTCGTGGCGGTCTTGCGGTTCGGCTCCCAGTCCTTCTGACCGCCGCGACACGCGTCAGCGGCCGGTCTTGCCGTCGATCTGCTCACGGATGATGTCGGCGTGTCCGGCGTGGCGGGAGGTCTCTCCGATGACCGAGAGGATCACCATCCGGAGGTCCTGCTTCTTCCCGTTGCGGGTCACCGGTGCGTCGGCGTCACCGAGGCCGTCCATGATCGCGTCGCTGGCGGCACAGGCGGCGCGGTACTCCGCGCGCAGTCTCCGCAGAGGGACTGACGGGTCGACCTGCATCGACCTCTTGCCCCGCGTCGCCTTCCCGCCGGCAACGATCTCCTCGAACCACAACGACTCGACGAACGTGAGGTGCTGCACCAGCCCGGCCACGTTGGTGCCCGACGGAACCGTGCTGCGTCGGGCGTCCTCCTCGCTCAGGCCGGCGAGCTTCCTGAAACTCCCGCGCGGAGCTCGTCGAGCTCCGCACGAAGCGCCTGCATCTCCGGGGTCACGGTCGGGAGCGTAGCCGTGGCGTCGGTCCCTCGGCTTCCCCGACGAGCCGCGGTCGCGGTCAGAACGCCGACTCGTCGAGCTCCATCAGGGCGAGGTCGGTGTGCTCGGCGATCTTCCGCTCGGCCGACAGCTTCGGAAGCGTGTTCTGCGCGAAGAACTGCGCGGCCGCGACCTTGCCCTCGTAGAACGCCTGGTCCTTCCCCGAGACCTCGCCGGCCAGCTGGGTGAGCGCGACCTCCGCACCCCGCAGCAGGAGCCAGGCACAGACCACGTCACCGAGGGCCATCAGCAGGCGGCTGGTGTTGAGGCCGACCTTGTAGATGTTGCGGATGTCGCCGCCCTCGGCCGATGCGTCGGCGCTCATCAGGTCGTTGATCATCGACCCGACGATCGCCTGTGTGTCGTCGAGCGCCTGCGCCAGCAGCGCGCGCTCGACCTTGAGCCGGCCGTTGCCGGCCTCGGACGCGACGAACGCCTGGATCTCGGACGCCAGGTGGCCCAGCGCCCGGCCCTGGTCCTTGACGATCTTGCGGAAGAACAGGTCCTGACCCTGGATCGCGGTCGTGCCCTCGTAGAGGGTGTCGATCTTGGCGTCGCGGACGTACTGCTCGATCGGGTAGTCCTGCAGGAATCCCGAGCCCCCGAAGGTCTGCAGCGACTCCGTCCCCAGCAGCACCCACGAGCGCTCGGAGCCGTAGCCCTTCACGATGGGCAGCAACAGGTCGTTGACCGCCTCCGCAAGCTCGTCCTTCTCGCCCGCATGGATCGCGGTCTTCACCCGGTCCTGCCAGGACGCCGTGTAGAGCACGAGGGAGCGCATCGCCTCAGCGAAGGACTTCTGCGTCATCAGCGAGCGGCGGACGTCGGGGTGGTGAGTGATCGTCACCCGCGGAGCGGTCTTGTCGGCGGCCCGGGTGAGATCGGCGCCCTGGACCCGCTCCTTGGCGAACTCGAGCGCGTTGAGGTAGCCGGTCGAGAGGGTGGCGATCGCTTTGGTGCCGACCATCATCCGGGCGTTCTCGATCACCTGGAACATCTGGGCGATGCCGTTGTGCACCTCGCCGAGCAGCCAGCCGCGGGCCGGCTCGCCACCGCCGACACCCGGGTCGCCGAAGGTGAGCTCGCAGGTGTTGGACACCTTGATGCCCATCTTGTGCTCGACGCCGGTGACGTAGACGCCGTTGCGCTCGCCGGTCAGCTCACCGGTCTCGGGGTCGAAGTGGTGCTTCGGTACGACGAACAGGCTCAGGCCCTTGGTGCCCGGACCACCCGCACCCTCGACGCCGTGCGGCCGCGCGAGCACGAGGTGGATGACGTTCTCGCTGAGGTCGCTCTCCGCGGAGGTGATGAAGCGCTTGACGCCCTCGATGTTCCAGGTGCCGTCGTCGTTCGGCGTGGCCTTGGTGCGTCCGGCGCCCACGTCGGAGCCGGCGTCGGGCTCGGTCAGCACCATCGTGGTGACCCAGCCCTTGTCGACGACGTACCGGGCGATCTTCTGGTCGCGCTCGTTGCCGTTGCGGTAGAGCACACCAGCGAACATCGGGCCGGCGCCGTACATCCAGATCGCAGGGTTGGCTCCGAGCACCATCTCGCCGATCGCCCACTCCAACGTGGAGGGGCCGGGGGTCCCGCCGAGCTCGGCGAAGGTGGCCAGCCGCCAGTACTCCCCGTCCATCCAGGTGCGGTAGCTCTTCTTGAACGCCTCGGGGAGCGGCGCCGTGTGGGTCTCGGGGTCGAAGACAGGTGGGTGGCGGTCGGAGTCCTCGAACGACGCCGCGAGATCCTCGCGGGCGATCCGGTCGACCTCGGCCAGGATCTCGCGCGCGGTCTCTCCGTCGACCTCCGAGAACGGCCCGGTGCCGAGGACCTCGTCCCGGCCCAGCAACTCGAAGAGGTTGAACTCGATGTCGCGGAGATTGCTCTTGTAGTGGCCCATGTCCCTACCTGTTCACATTGCTGTGGGTGACGTCCCAAGGCGTGGCGTGAGTATTCCTACTCACCAGTAACTTCATTGTGCCGTGCAGATGAGGCCCGGGCAACTGGTTCTGAGCGGGCGCGTCGTACGGCGTGCGGCGGATGTGATCGAGACCACGCGCCCTTGCCGGGTTCCGCGGGCCGTTCTGGGAGACTTCTCGCATGCGAGTCTCTGCCAAGGCCGACTACGCGCTGCGCGCCCTGATCGAGATGGCAGCCCGCGGAGACGGCGCCGCCGGAGGACGCCCGGTGAGCGCGGAGGAGCTCGGCCGGCTGCAGGACATCCCGCACAACTTCCTGCAAGCGATCCTGGCCGACCTGCGCAAGGCCGGCATCGTCCTCGCCCAGCGGGGCCAGTCCGGCGGGTGGCGACTGGCCAAGGCCGCGCCGGATGTGACCGTGGCCGACGTGATCCGTGCGGTGGACGGACCGCTGGTCTCCGTCTACGGCCTCCGCCCCGAGGCCGTCTCCTACAACGAGCGCGCCGACGCCCTGCAGCGCGTCTGGATCGCCGCCCGGCACTCGCTGCGCGACGTCTTCGAGCAGGTCAGCGTCGCCGACCTGGCGAGCGGGCACCTCCCCGACGCGGTCTCGGCGCTGACCGACGACGAGGATGCCTGGCTGCCCCACTGATCGCTGTGCCCGTCGGTCGAGCTGGTCGAGACCGCGGGGTGGGGGCCGTTCATCGGGCCGAGGCCCGGACCGGCCGCGTACGTCGCTGGCGGCCGCGCGTCGGCCGCGGTACGTCGTGGGTGGTTATGAGGTCGTGCGGCCGCCGCGCCTGCGCACGCTCCCACGGCCGCCGCTCCGGAACCCGGCCCGGGCGGACCGATCAGGCGACGTCCCCGGCTGACGTGACCCATTCCACGAAGGGCCGGAGGGTGCGCCAGTC
>JAFMQY010000157.1 GCA_017354415.1 Nocardioides sp. | reverse complement strand
GGCGCCGCCGTTGCCGGCCCGGCCAGGTCCACGGCACCGCAGCCCAGCGCGTCGGCCTCGGTCGCGTCGCCCACGCCGAGCGCGTCCTCGAGCCCGTCCTCGTCCGCGGCGCCCACCGTGACCCAGGGGAAGGCGAGCAGTGGGACCCCGTCACGCAAGCCGAACGTCACGCTGCGGTCCGACCTCGCCTTCGGCTTCAACAGCGCCGGGCTCTCGTCCCAGGCCAAGGCGGCGATCAACAACGTGGCGCACCAGGTCCGCCAGGCGCGTCTCAGCGGGAAGATCTACGTCGACGGCTACACCGACGACCTCGGCTCCGCCGCCTACGGACAGGTCCTCTCCCAGCGCCGCGCGGATGCGGTGTCCGCGTACCTGCAGTCGCAGCTGATCGGCGTACCCGTGTCGATCGTCTCCGTCGGGCACGGCGAGTCGGACCCGGTGGCCGACAACTCGACCGCTGCCGGCCGTCGGGCCAACCGCCGAGTGACGATCACACTGCCGAACAGCTGACTCAGCTCGCCGAACAGCTCACGACCGGGCCGGAGAACTGACCGGAGAGAGCCTCCGCGTAAGGTGGCGCAGTCCCGCCCGTCATTGGAGGTGTCCCCGTGACCGCTGCCCTGTTGCTGATGGACTTCCAGGCCGGTGTCGTCGACCGGCTGGGCTCGGCGGACGTCGTCGAGGCCGCCGGTACGGCGCTCGAGGCCGCGCGCCGTCACGGGGTCCCTGTCGTGTTCGTCCGGGTCGCCTTCCGTCCCGGCCTGCCAGAGGTGAGCCGGCGGAACAAGTCCTTCTCGGCGCTGGCCGACCGGGGCGGGATGGGACAGGACGATCCCTCCACCCAGGTGGTCGAGGCGCTGGCGCCGCAGGACACCGAGGTTGTCGTGCTCAAGAGGCGGGTCAGTGCGTTCACCGGGAGCGACCTCGAGGTCGTACTGCGTGGGTTGGAGGTCGACCACCTGGTGCTCTCCGGCATCGCGACGAGCGGCGTGGTCCTCTCCACGTTGCGCGAGGCGGCAGACCGCGACTTCCGGCTGACCGTGTTGGCGGACGCGTGCGCCGACGCGGACGAGGAGGTGCACAGCGTGCTCACCGGGAAGGTCTTCCCCCGCCAGGCCGACGTGACCACCGTCGCCGCCTGGGTCGACACCCTGGCCTGAGCCGGATCGCCTCTACCGTGGGCCCATGACCAACGGGTCTGACGAGCTGCGGCTCGGGTACGTCACGGGCACCACGCCGGAGAAGTGGGCACGCGCCTGGCGCGAGCAGCGCCGCGGCCCCGTGACCCTGGTTCCGCTCACCGAGGACGACCAGGAGGACGCCGTACGCCGTGGGCAGATCGACATGGCCCTGGTCCGCCTCCCGGTCGAGGCCGACGACCTCCACGTCGTCCGGCTGTACGACGAGCTCCCGGTCGTGGTCGCCTCGCGGGAGCATCTGGTCGCCGCCGCCGACACCGTGAGCGTGGATGACCTGGACGACGAGCAGCTGGTACGGCCGCACGCCTCGGGCTGGCGACCGTCGGCCGATCAGCTGGACTGGCCGCCGATGACCGAGAAGGACGCGATCGAGACGGTGGCCGCCGGCACCGGTGTGGTCGTCGTCCCCATGTCGGTGGCCCGCCTCCACCACCGCAAGGACGTGGTCCACCGCGAGGTCGCCGACCTGCCACCGACGACGATCGCGCTGGTCTGGCTCCGGTCGCGCGACGACGACATGACCCAGGCCTTCGTGGGGGTCGTCAAGGGACGCACCGCCCGCTCGTCCCGTGGCTAGGCTGCCCGCCATGACGCTCGTCGCCTCGGCTCCGGGCCGGGTCAATCTGATCGGCGAGCACACCGACTACAACCGCGGGCTCTGCCTTCCTCTCGCGCTCCCCCAGCGCACGACCGTGACGCTGACGCCGCGGCCCGATCTGCTCCTCCGGCTCACCAGCGCCCAGGAGGACGAGGGCTGGGAGGGACCGGTCGACGAGCGGCCTCGCAGCTGGGCGGCGTACGTCGCCGGCGTCGTCGCGGTGCTCCGGGACGACGGACTCGAGGTGCCCGGCCTCGACGCCTCGGTCGACTCGGACGTCCCGCTCGGCGCGGGGCTGTCCAGCTCGGCCGCACTGGAGTGCGCCGTCGCCACCGGCGTGGCCGGTCTGCTCGGGCTCGACCTGGAGGATCCCGTCGTACGGCGTCGGCTCGCACGGGCATGCATCCGAGCCGAGACCGAGTACGTCGGCGCACCCACCGGCGGGATGGACCAGACCGTGGCCATGCTGGGCCGGCCCGGCCACGCGCTGCTGCTCGACTTCGACGACGACGGCGTCTCCCCGGTCGGCCTCCCGCTCGAGGACGCCGGACTGGTCCTCCTCGTCGTGGACACCCGGGTCAGGCACACGCTCACCGGGGGCTCCTACGGCGACCGCCGCTCCGAGTGCGCCGATGCGGCGGCGGCACTGGGCGTCGCGTCTCTTCGGGAGGTGTCCCTCGCGGATGTCGACCGCCTGGACGACGACATCCTCCGTCGCCGCGCGCGCCACATCGTCACCGAGAACGCCCGGGTCCGGGACTCCGTCGTGGCGCTCGAGGCGGGCGACTGGACCGCGCTCGCGGCCCTGCTCGACGCCTCCCACGTCTCGATGCGCGACGACTTCGACATCTCCTGCCGCGAGCTCGACCTCGCGGTCGAGACCGCTCGGGCCGCCGGCGCCCTCGGAGCCCGGATGACCGGGGGTGGCTTCGGCGGGTCCGCGGTCGGGCTCGTTCCGAACACCACGGTCGACGAGGTACGTCGTACGGTCACCGCGGCCTTCGCCGACGCCGGGCTCCGGTTGCCGGCGTACCTGGTCGCCATCCCAGGCGGCGCGGCCCGCGTCGACTCGGTCGGCTGAGCTCGACCCCTCAGTTGAACGGGGCGGGCATCGACAGCCCCGAGTCACGCAGCTCGAGCGCGGCCAGGGCGTTGACGACCTGCCGGTCCCGGGCCCGCCAGTCGCCGGCCGGGTCGTCGCTGATCCTGGCCAGCACGTACATGGGCTGCCGGTTGAGAGCGCGGGGCGAACAGGTCCAGGTCCTCGGCCACGTCGATGACCTTCGCTCCGGCGGTCGCCTCCCGCGCGAATCGCCATCGTGCCGGGGACCAGGAACACGCCCACCGTGAGGATCGGGATCGCCGCGATCGAGATCCCGAGGATCCACGACAGGAGGATCCACGACAGGCGGTGCACCGCGGTCACTGGGCTCGTGCCGGCTTCGGCCAGTGAGTGGGACGCCGACGACATCCCGTCGAACGGTGCGGAGACGCCGTCGCCCACGACCGGCAGGTCGCGCAGCGAGTCGCCGGCACTGGTCAGTCCGGTGGCCAGCGAGCTGGCGGACTCGTCGGTCTGCCGGCCGACGACCGAGAGCTGCATGGTGCCGTGCTGCACGACGTGCCCGACCCACACCCAGCCGACCAGCCACAGCAGGAAGAACAGGTCGGCGGCGATCTGGCGGGTACGACGGCTCGGGGCGTCGGCGTAGAGCTTCATGCCGCCATCCGATCAGCGCAGTCGCCTCAGGTCGAGACTCATACGGCCGTCCACGGATCCCGGCGCATCCTGCCACGACGGTGGATGCCTTCGGAGCAAGGCGGGCTGACCCGGCCGGGCCGTCCTGGGACAATCCCGATCGTGCCCGTGCCCGACCCCGCAGTCGTCGTCCTGATCGGCGCCGCGGGCTCGGGCAAGTCCACCTGGGCCTTCTCCCGCTACCGCCGCTCCGAGGTCGTCTCCTCCGACGACCTGCGTGCCGCCGTCGGCTCCGGGCCTGCGGACCTCGACGCCTCGGCCGACGCCTTCGACCTGCTGGAGCGGATCGTCGCCGCACGTCTCTCACGGGGTCTGACCACCGTGATCGACACCCTCGGTCTGGACGCAGGACGACGCGCGGAATGGCGCGACGCCGCCCGCGACGCCGGCCTTCCCGCCGTCGCCGTACTCTTCGACACCCCCGGCGACGAGTGCCGGCGGCGCAACGCCGAGCGGGACCGCCCCGTCCCCGCGCCGGTCCTCACCGACCAGCTCCGCCGGGTCGCCGCCGTCCGTGACGGTCTCGCCGCCGAAGGCTGGGAACACCTCGAGGTCGTGGTGTCGGGCGGCGCGTCCACGCGCGGTTTGGGCACAAACCGCGACCTGGAACGATCCAACTCCGCGGATTGGCGCCAAACCGCAACGCCCACGCCCTCCCACGGCGTCAAGGTGGTGCTGCAGCTGTCGAGATTCCCGTGGGACGAGGACCCCGGCGGGTGGGTCCGCGAGATGGCGTTGGCCGCCCACGAGGCGGGGTTCGCGGGGCTGGCGCTCATGGATCATCTGATCCAGATCCCTCAGGTCGACCGGGCCTGGCAGCCGATCCCGGAGCCCTGGGTCACGCTGGGGCTGGTGGCCGGGCTCGACACCCGGCTCGAGGTGGGCACCCTGTGTACGCCGGTCACGTTCCGCCCGGCCGGAGTCACTGCCAAGGTCGCGGCCACGCTCGACGCCTTGTCCGGCGGCCGGGCGTTCCTCGGCATCGGCGCGGGTTGGTGGGAGCGCGAGCACGCGGCGTTCGGGCTCCCCTTCCCTCCGGCCCACGGACGCCTCGACATGCTGGAGACGACGATCGAGACCTGTCGTGCGCTCTGGGCAGCGGGCACGAAGGCGTACGTCGGCGACCGGGTCAGCCTGCCCGAGACCACGTCGTACCCTCGTCCGGCGCACCGGATCCCGGTGATCGTCGGGGGCAACGGCGAGCAGCGCACCCTGGCGATCGCCGCCCGGCTCGGCGATGCCTGCAACCTTCCGTCGGATTCCGAGGTGCTCACCCGCAAGCTGGCGGTGCTCGACCGGCATCTGGCCGACGCCGGCCGTTCCCGCGACGACATCGCCGTCACCGTCCTCGACCTCCCCGTGGTCGGCGCCGACCGTGACGATGTGTGGGGACGCGTCGAGCGGCTTCGCGGACGGATCCCGGCTGCCACCTTCGCCCGACGCACCCACGCCGGGACGGTCGCGCAGCACCGCGACCGCTACGCCGCCCTGCACAGCCTCGGTGTGGGCACGGTCTTCGTCGGCGTCCGCGGGCTGGGATCGCCCGAAGAGGTGCTCGCCCTGGCCGGGCTGAACACATGAGTCAACACCAGCCCGGGGACACGTGGGCGGGCATAGTGGGCCGGACCCGCCCGACAGGAGGCCGAGATGGGCCGCTACGTGATCGCCCCCGACGCCGCCCTGAGCATGGCAAGGGAGGACCTGGTCGTCGGTGAGGAGCATCGCCTGCTCGCCCCGAGCGTCTTGCGCTCCCACGTCAACTCCCTCCTGCTCCAGGCGGTACGGCGCGGCGAGCTCACCAGGAAGGAGGCACGGAACCTCTTCGACCGCGTCCTGGCCATGCGGATGCGGCTCCTCGGGGATCGCGTGCTGCAGGCGAACGCGTGGGACGTCGCCGAGGAGCTGGGCTGGCCGGACACGCTGGAGGCGGAGTACGTCGCGCTCACCCGGATGCACGCGGACGCGCTGGTCACCGAGGACGAGCGGCTACGGAAGGCGGTGCGCGGCGTGGTCGACGTCGTTCCGGTCGCCGTACTCACCTGACGGTCCGGGGCTCAGCCTCCAGCCCGGGGCTCACCGGACAGCCCGGGCTCGTCTGACCGAGTCAGCCGAGCTGTCCGCGTAGGCAAGCCAGGTCGCCGACGACCCAGATCTCGGCCAGCACCCCGTCACGCGCCGTGAAGAAGGCAGCGCCCGGGTAGCGGAACGAGCGACCGGTCGCGCCCATTCCGAGCAGCGGCCCGGCCTGCGTCCCCGACCACACGAGCTGCGCAGCGGCACGATCGCCGCCCACCACGAGATCGACGACCTCGTTGTGGAAGTCCGGCGCGGCACGACGTACGCCGTCACGGTAGCTGCGCCACTCGTCGAGACCATCGGTCTCCTGGCCCAGCGACCCCCGGAACCGCAGGTCGGGATGGAGCACCTCGGCGACGGCGTCGTCGTCCCAGGCGTTCCAGAGCTCGTCGTAGAAACGGTGGACGAGAGCGGCGAGGTCGGTCACGCGAATCACGTTAATGGAGCCCATGCTCACTGAGGCACGCGTGCCCGGGCTGAGGGCCGCCGCTACTTGAGCTCGGCGCTGGTGAGACCGAGCACGCGGCGGGCCACGATCAGCTGCTGGATCTGCTGGGTGCCCTCGAAGATGTCGAGGATCTTGGAGTCGCGCGCCCACTTCTCCAGCAGCTCGCCTTCGCTGTAGCCGACCGATCCGCAGAGCTCGACACACGTGAGGGTGACGTCCGAAGCCATCCGGCCGGCCTTGGCCTTGGCCATCGACGCCTCCATCGCGTTCGCCCGACGGTTGTCGGCCATCCACGCGGCCTGGAGCATCAGCAGCCGCGCCGCCTCCCAGTCCGCTTCCAGCCGGAGGAACGTGGACGCCGCCGCACTCTGCACGATCGCCGGCCGGTCGTAGTCGATGGTCACGCCGGCCTGGTCGAGCAGGTCACGGGTCAGGTCGAGGGCCGCCTGAGCGCAGCCGACCGCCATCGCAGCGACGAGCGGCCTGGTGTTGTCGAAGGTCGCCATCGCGCCGGCGAAGCCCTGGCTGGTGTCGATCTCCGGCGAACCGAGGAGGTTGTCGGCAGGGACCCGGCAGTTCTCGAACCGGATCGTCGCCGTGTCCGATGCCTTGATGCCGAGCTTGTGGTCGAGCCGCTCGACGGTCATGCCGGGTGTGCCCTTCGGCACGACGAACGACTTGATGGCGGCTCGGCCCAGAGTCTTGTCGAGGGTCGCCCAGACCACGACCGCGTCCGACCGCTGGCCGGAGGTGACGAAGATCTTCTCGCCGTTGAGGACGTACTCGTCGCCGTCGCGAACCGCGGTGGTCCGGATGTTGGCGGAGTCGGAACCGGTGTCCGGCTCGGTGATCGCCATCGACGCCCACAGCCCGCTGAAGCGCTCCTGCTGCTCGGGTGTGGCGACCGACGCGATCGCGGAGTTGCCGAGGCCCTGCCGCGGGAGCGAGAGCAGGAGACCCACGTCGCCCCAACACATCTCGGCGATGCCCAGCACCGACGCCAGGTTGGTGCCGTTCGTGATCCGATCAGCGTCTCCCGCCGACTCTTGGCGCTTGACCCCAGCGGCGCCGGCGCCGTTGCCCGCACCCGACTCCGCGAGCCCGTCGATCATCGCGGCGAGGAGGTCGAGCTCCTGGGGGTACTCGTGCTCCGCGCGGTCGTAGGTGCGGCTGATGGGGCGCAGCATGTTCATCGCGACCTGGTGCGCGTTGTCGCGCAGCCCCCGCAGCTTCTTCGGGTCGTCCAGGGAGATCATCAGAGAAGCACCCCGCCTTCCATGATCGAGATGGACCGGAGGTCGCGGTACCACCGCTCCACCGGGTGCTCCTTGACGAAGCCGTGGCCGCCGAGGAGCTGCACACCGTCGAGACCGATCTTCATCCCCTTGTCGGAGCAGAGCCGGCGGGCGAGCGCGACCTCGCGGGAGAAGTCCTTGCCAGCAGCGGCGCGGCCCGCGGCCTTCCACGTCAGCAGCCGCATGCCCTGGAGCTCGGTCGCGATGTCGGCGACCATGAACGCGACCGACTGCCGGTGTGCGAGGGGCTCACCGAAGGCACGCCGTTGCTTGACGTACGACGAGACGTAATCGAGCACCGCCTGCCCGACTCCCACGGAGAGCGCGCACCACGCCAGGCGGGCGAGCCGCACGCACTCGGCGTACGTCGTGCCGTCGTCCGCGCCGAGCAGGTTGGCCGTGGTGACCCGTACGCCCTCGAGTGTCAGGGTGGTGAGGGAGGCGGCGCGGACGCCCATCGCGGGGTCGGCCTCGACGGACAGCCCCTCGGTGCCCGACTCAACGATCACGAGGACCGGCTTGCCGTCGAGCTGTGCTCCGACCACGAACAGCTCGGCGTCGGCGCCGCGCGGCACCATCGACTTCACGCCGTCCAGCACCAGGTCGTCGCCGACGCGACGCGCGGTCGTTGCCGGTTCGAGTGCGTCGAAGAGCGGGCGCGGCTCGGTGAGGGCGAGTGCCGCCGCCGCGACATCGGCTCCCGTGAATGCCGGCAGGTAGGTCTGCTGCTGCTCGTCGGTGCCCCAGGTGGCGATCGCGGTGGCGACCCCACCCGGAGCGAGCGTGGCGACGGCCAGGCCGAGATCGCCCTTGGCCAGCGCCTCGGCGACCAGTGCGCCCGCCATCACCGCTCGCTCTTCCGAGATCCCGCCCAGCGTCTCGGGGACGCCCAGCAGGGGCAAGCCGAGCTCGTTGGCCGCCTTCAGCACCTCGTCGGGGGCGGCACATGCGATGTCCGCGTCGGCGGCGGCCGGTCGGATGACATCGGCAGCGAGCTCGGAGACGACGTCGACGAGCATCTGCTCGTCATCGGTCGGTGTGAGGTCGAAGACGCCACGCGAGGGCGCAGAGGCCGGCCGGCGACCCGCCTGGCCACGCTCACCCGCTCGCGCGAACGCTCGCCCGGCGGTGGTCGCGGTCCGGAAGCCGCCGCGGGTCACGGTGAAGACCACCTGCTCGGCCTGCTTGCGGAGCCCCACCCGGTCCAGCAGGTCGCTCTGCGCCAGCCGGTTGAGGGCTGCCACGGCATACCCGACCGGGTCGCGCGACTCGCCTCGGGCGATGCCGTGCCGACCCCCGGGGCGGAGGTTCTTGAGGAGCAGCATGGTCCTAATGTAACTCGGAGTTACACTTTGCTACCACCGGCACACCGCGTGCGCCACGTCACAACCGGCTCCCTAGGATCACGGTCATGACGCTCGAACCTCCTGAGCTCGAGAAACCTGGGCCGCCCGAGCACGCGCCGTACGGACTGCTGCCCGACGGTGGCGCGGTGCGCCCGATCGTGCGCTGGGGCATCGACGTCATGCACAGGCGCAACGCCCCGGTCACGACGTACGACGACGGGCTCCGGACGCTGGCGGCCGACATGGTGGCCACGATGTATGCCGCGGAGGGCGTCGGGCTCGCGGCGTGCCAGGTGGGGGTCGACCTGGCGATGTTCGTCTTCGACTGCCACGACGAGTCCGGCGAACGGACCGTCGGTGTCGTGTGCAACCCCGAGGTGACCGTGCCCGAGGGACGGGACCGTCGGCTCGCCGAGGAGGACGAGGGCTGCCTGTCCCTGCCCGGAGGCTATGTGCCGCTGGCGCGGCCGGACGTCGCGGCCGTGTCCGGCACCGGCCTGGACGGCGAGCCGGTGGAGTTCAGCGGTGACGGCCTGCTCGCACGGTGTCTCCAGCACGAGACCGACCACACCCGGGGCACCGTCTTCGCGGACCGGCTGTCCACGCGATGGCGCAAGAAGCTGCAGAAGAACCACGAGAAGGCAGCCGACCGCTACCCCGCCGACTGGCCCGCCGTACCGAAGATCGAATAATGCCCACGACTCACCCCGCCCACTGTCGGG
>JAFMQY010000156.1 GCA_017354415.1 Nocardioides sp. | reverse complement strand
CGGTTCGCGGTCGACGGCGGTCCCCGGCCGGTGCACTACCCGAGCGGGGCCGAGCTCAACTGTCCCACCCAGTGATTCCCCCACAGGCACCGCTGACGACCGGTGGTTGAGGAGGTCGCTCCGCGCGGTGTCCTGAGGAGGTCGCTCTGCGGCCGTGTCGCAGGACCGTCTCGAGACGACCGGAAGGTCAGACGAACCTCTGGAGGACGTCGAGCGAGTCGGTGGGCACGGTGACGGGGATGCCCTGCCCGATGGCGCGGAGCCGCCACTGGTCTCCGTCGCGGAACATCTTGGCCATCATGAAGCCGGTGCGGGGCACTCCCTGGGTGAGGGTGAAGCGGGCCAGCTCGGTGCCGTCCTCGGTGCCGTCGTCCTCGACGAGCCGGCAGTAGGCGCTGTGGACCCACTCGAGGGTCTGGCCCTGATAGCTGCTGACCAGGAACAGGATCGTGTCGACGGTCGGCCAGACCTTCTCGAGGTCGATCGTGATCACCTCGTCGTCGCCCTCGCCGCGCCCGCTGATGTTGTCGCCGAGATGGACGACCGAGCCGTCGCGGGTCTCCAGGTGGTTGAAGAAGGCCAGGTCGAACAGCTGCGGTCCGGCGTACTGGAACGCCGACGCGTCGAGGTCGAAGTCGGCGGCGCCGCTGCCGATGAAGCCCGCGCCAGGCTTCTTGTCCCAGCCCAGGCCCATCCGCAGTCGGCCCAGGGGCCGGCCGTCCTCCCGGGCCAGGACCATCTCCTGGCCCCGCGTCAGCTCGATCACGTTCGGTCCCTCCGTCGGCCCTCGGTCGGCAATGCTTGCGAACCTATCGCGGGCGCCCCAGGCACCTGGGGGCACTCGGGTCACTCCGGTGCGACCGCGCCGCCCAGCGACCGCACGGTGTCGAGAGTGTCGGCCTCGTCCGCGGACTTGTCGTCGCGGTAGCGCACGACCCGGGCGAAGCGCAGGGCGATGCCGCCGGGATAGCGGCTCGAGCGCTGGAGCCCGTCGAACGCGATCTCCACGACCTGCTCAGGGCGCAGCTGGACGACGTAGTGGTCGTGGATCGTCTCTCGGGAGACGGCAAGCTCGGTGAACCGCTCGGTCTGCCAGGCGAGCATCTCGTCCGTCATCCCCTTGAAGGTCTTGCCCAGCATGGTGAACGTGCCGTCAGGGTTGCGGGCGCCGAGGTGGATGTTGGACAGCCATCCCTGGCGGCGACCGCTGCCCCACTCCACGGCGAGCACGACCAGGTCGAGGGTGTGGACGGGCTTCACCTTCACCCAGCCCGAGCCCCGGCGGCCCGCGGCGTACCCGATCGTCAGGCTCTTCACGACGACCCCTTCGTGGCCGGCGGCTAGAGCCTCGTGTGCGAACGCGTCGGCCGCCGCGGGATCGTCGGTGACGAGGCGCGGGACCCGGTGGGCCTCGGGCACCAGGGCGTCGAGGGTGGCGAGCCGCTCGCTGCCGGGCGAGTCGAGGAGGTCGCGCCCGTCGAGGTAGAGAACGTCGAAGAAGTACGGCGTCACAGCGACGCCGGCCGCCGCGCCGAACGCTTGGGCGGTGCGCGACGCGGTCTCCTGGAAGGGTCGTGGGCGGCCGTGATCGTCGAGCGCGATCGCCTCGCCGTCGAGCACGACGTCGCCGGTGGGCAGGGCGCGGACCACCTCGACGACCTCGGGCAACCGGGCGGTGATGTCGTCGAGACTGCGGGTGGCGACCTGCACCTCGTCGCCGCGGCGGTGGACCTGGATCCGGATGCCGTCGAGCTTCACGTCCACTTCGACCGGGATGCCGGAACCGCCGCCCGCCTTGGCGATCGCCGATGCCACGTCGGGCGCGCTCGAGGCCAGCATGGGCAGGATCGGCCGGCCGACCTCGAGCCCGATCTCGGCAAGGGCCGCCTCACCGCCGGTCATCGCCTCCACCACGATCGGCACCGTGCCTCCCGCGAGCATCGCGGCCCGGCGTACGGCGGCGAGCTTCACCCCGGCGGCCGCGGCGATCGCCTCCTGCACCAGCGCGTCGAGGGCGCCCTGACGGACGTTGCCGGTGAGCACGCCCCGCAGCCAGCGCTGCTCGTCCGCGGTGGCCTGCGCGAACAGGTCGCGCACCCCCGACGCCCGGGCCTCCTGCGAGCCCGGACCGGAGAGGCCCGCGAGCACGTCGAGTGTCGCGTGCACCTCCAGCGGGGTCAGCGTCGGCTCGTCTGCTGGCGCGGGCAGTGTGCTCACCCCCCGCCAGCCGACGCCGGTCCGGCGTTGCAGGATCGTCCCGCCGAGGTACGCCGTGACCACCGGCAGCTCGCCGACGTCGGCCTCGGCGAGGCGCTCGGCCAGGGCCGCGACCTTGGCCTTGCGCGACCGGGTGGCCGCGACGACGCCCGAGGTCTCGACCAGGTCACCCAGCAGCATGCCGCCATCCTGCACGAGTCCGCCGACACCCCGCGGGGACGTCCGACGGTCACTGGCCGATCAGCGTGCGCACCTCATAGAGCTCGGGGAAGAAGGTCAGGTCGAGGGCGCGCCGCAGGAAGTCGACTCCTGTCGAGCCGCCGGTGCCCGTCTTGTGGCCGATGGTCCGCTGCACGACCTGGAGATGGCGGAAGCGCCACTCCTGGAAGTTGTCCTCGACGTCGACCAGCTCCTCGCAGGTCTCGTAGACGCCCCAGTGCTGCTCCGGGGCCGCATAGACGCCGGCGAACATCTGCACCAGCTCGGGGTGGGAGCGGTAGGGCTGGGACCAGTCCCGGTCCAGGCAGTCCTGTGGGACGGCGTACCCCTGGCGCGACAGGAAGGCCAGGAACTCGTCGTACAGGGACGGCTCGTGGAGCAGGGTGGTCAGCTCCGCCTGGGCGGTCGGGTCGTGGCCGAAGACCTTGACCATCTCGGCGCTCTTGTTGCCGAGCAGGAACTCGACCTCGCGGTACTGCGCCGACTGGAAGCCGGACGAGGTGGCCAGGAACGGCCTGATCTCGGCGTACTCCGACGGCGTGAGCGTCGCCAGCACCGCCCACTGGTCGGTGATCGTGTGCTGCACGTGCTTGACCCGCGCCAGCCGCTTCAGGGCGGGCGCGAGGTCGTCCGACGCCAGGAGCCTGCGGGCCGAGCGCAGCTCGTGGACCAGGAGCTTCAGCCACAGCTCCGTCGTCTGGTGCTGGATGATGAAGAGCAGCTCGTCGTGCTGGGGAGGGTCGCTGAGCGGTCGCTGGGCCGAGAGCAGCGTGTCGAGCATCAGGTAGTCGCCGTACGACATCTGGCGGCTGAAGTCGCGCTCGATCCCTTCTTCGAGGGGCCGCTCGTGGGTGGCGTCGCTCACGCCCCGACCCTAGCCCTGGGGATCCCCCACCCGGCCCACGGATCGCGGCTGCGCGGTCGCCCACGCGCTACTGTCCTCGAGTGTCGGATGCCGAGGGGGGAGTGGGGCTCCGCCGACCGGGGCAATGGGTCGTCCAGGAGGCCAGGCACTTCGCGGGGTTCACGACTCGGGTGACCTGGGACCTCCCCGACGGGAGATCCGCGCGCTGGTCGTCGCGCGAGGCCCGCAGCGGGCCCGGATCGAGGTGCGCGACGCTTCCGGAGGTGGGGTCTCGAGGGTCGGCGCCGAGCCCGAGACGGCCCAGCGGCTCGACCGGACCAACCGCGTCGCCGCCCTGTCCTTCGTGATCGGCGGCTCGCTGTTCTCCCTGGGGGCGCTCTTCGCGCAGGTCGGCATCGGCTCGACCACGACGGTCGATGTCGTGTACCTGGTCGGTGGGGTCTTCTTCAGCCTGGGTGGCTACATGTCGGTGGTGCAGGCGGTCAACGCGCCGACGGTCCTGGACGAGCGTGGCCCCCTGGCCTCGGGGGGCTGGCGGTGGTTCGGCTTCCTGCCCCGTCAGCTCGGCTGGCTGAGCGCGGCGGTCCTGTTCGTGGGCACCCTGCTCTTCGGGGTCAGCCTGGTGGCGGCGTTCGCAACGGGGCTGACCGCACGGCAGTCCAACGGCTGGATATGGTTCCCCGACATCCTCGGGTGCCTGTGCCTCCTGGCCTCCGGGCACCTGGCCGTGCTCGAGGTCTGTCACGGAAGGGTCGGCGTACGCGTCCACGAGCTCGGCTGGTGGGTCGTCGCGGTCAACCAGTTCGGCTCCGCTCTGTTCTTCTTGGCGGGTCTCGCCGCCTACACCCGGCCGGCCACCTCAGAGGTGATCAACCTGCGGATGGTCAACTGGGGCACGTTCCTCGGGGCTGTCTGCTTCGTCGCAGGCGGAGTTCTCCAGGCCTTCGAGAGGCCTTCTCGAGACTCGCCGTAGTCCTCCCGCTGGCCATGTTCCGGTTCGCCTGCTCAGCGTGATGAACCGGCGAGGCACCGACCACGGACGGTGCACCCGCCCCGTAGCGTGGGACCCGTGACGGACGGGCAGCGGCGGGTGTGGCGGCCCGACTGGCCCGTCTCGGTGACCGGGGCCCTGTACCCGCTGCGGCGGGGCGCGGGTGACCCGACCTTCCGGGTCGTCGGCGACCAGGTCTGGTGCGGCATCCGGACCCCCGTCGGCCCGGCCACCCTGTGCATCGGTACCCGGCCACACGACGGGGAGGTCGAGGCCGGGGCCTGGGGTGCGGGAGCCGACTGGGCGCTGGGCCGGCTGCCCTCCCTGCTCGGCGCCGACGACGACGAGTCAGGGTTCCGGTACGACCTCCACCCCCTCGTCGCCGAGGCCTGGCGCCGGCGGCCGCACGTCCGGTTCGGCGCCACGCACCGTGTGTGGGAGGCCCTGGTGCCGGCGGTGATCGAGCAGAAGGTCATCGGGCAGGAGGCGTTCGCAGGCTTCCGCCGCCTGGTCCATCGGTACGGCGAGCGCGCGCCCGGCCCGGGCCGCAACCTGCGGCTCTGGGTTCAGCCGGCATCGGAGACCGTGCGGTGGATCCCGTCGTGGGAGTGGCTTCGGATGCACATCGACCCCGCTCGCTCCCGCACCCTGGTCCGCGCGGCCTCGGTCGCAGGGTCGCTCGAACGGCTGACCCGGGACGACGCGGACACTCTGCTCCGCACCGTCCCCGGCATCGGGGAGTGGACCTCGGCCGTGATCAGGTCCCGGGCCTTCGGCGACCCCGACGCCGTGAGATTCGGCGACTTCCACATCGCCAAGGACATCGGCTGGGCGGTGAGCGGCACGCCGTACGACGACGACCAGCTGCGTGAGTTCCTCGAGCCCTGGCGCCCACAGCGCAACCGCGCTGTCGTGCTGATCCACGGACTCGCCGGCGGGAAGCCGAGACGCGGCCCCCGGCTGGCCCCGCGGACCCACCTGCCCGTGCACTAGCGCGCTAGCGTGAGGCACCTCGGGTCGAGCCGCCGAGGTCCGGGAGGGACTGTCCATGTCGCACGAGCCCGTCGCCCACGAACCCCTGGTCGGCCTCGACGCAGTGCTCGTCCAAGCCGGCTCGGGCACGTCGTCCCCAGGCGCACAAGCAGCGCTCATGCGCGAGGGGGAGCTCGTCTGGAGCGGCACCTTCGGTGTTGCCGAGATCGGCGGCGACCGACCGGTCACGCGCGACACGGTCTTCTGCCTGGCCAGCCTCGGCAAGACCCTGGTCGCGGCTCTCGCCCTGCGCCTCGTCGAGCAGAACGTGCTGGATCTCGACGCTCCGATCGGCCGGGTGGTCACCGAGGTGCCCGGCGCCGACGTGGTGACGCCGCGCATGTTGCTCACTCACACGTCCGGCTACTCCGACGTCTACGAGACACCCGAACTGGCACCGCTGTTCCCGGCGGAAGGCGAGATCGAGGGCGGCACGTCGTACGACCCGGAGCGGCGGTTCACGTGGGAGATGCTCCTGCCCGGCTTCCGCGACCCGGTGAAGCCGGGAGAGCGGTGGGAGTACTCCAACGGCGGGTACATCCTGCTCACCGAGCTCATGGTGCGACTGCTCGGCGGACCCGAGGCTCTGGCCGAAGCATGGAATTCACTCGCCGGTCGAGTCGGGGATGGGCGGATCACCGAGAACCTGCTCACCCTGGACCGCTCCTGCCCCGGGCCGGACCGGCTTGCGCACGGGTACGTCGTGAACCCGGACGGCGCCCTGGTCGACGCGTACGCCGCGCACTCGCCGTCCGGCGTCCCCACCGATCTTTTCGGGCTGCCCTTCGGTGACGGGCTCTTTGCCGGCACGGCCGTCGGGGTGGCCACCTTCCTCGACGGCCTCTTCGTCCGGCGAACCGTGCTCGACGTGGTCACCCTCGAGCTGATGACCACGACCACCGCCCAGGCGGCAGCGGCGGTGCGCGACGTGCCCGACCCGGCGCTGGCCACGTACGGGATGGGCACCTTCCGGACTGAGGCCGCCGGTGGCACCTGGCAGGGACATCGAGGCACATACGGCGGGTTCAACGTGCTCGGCATGTCCGACGTCGGGCGAGGAGTCACATTTGCTGTCCTCACGAACGTGATGGGCGAGGAACCCGCGGCCATGCCGATATGGCGGGCGCTGGCCGAGGCTCTCGGCGCTCAGAGCGTCACAACAGGGGCCGGAGAGGGTTGAGCAGGAACTCGGTGAAGCGGCGGTAGATGTCCCGCGCCTCCCACTCGTCCTTCGTCAGCTCGAGGGAGTTCGACTCGTCGACCCGGAACACGTTCTCGAGGGACTCCGCCAGCGCGGGGTGGATGATCTCGACGTTGATCTCGTAGTTGCCGGTCAGGCTGAGCCGGTCGATGTTCGCCGTACCGACGGTGGACCACGTGCCGTCGATGGTGGCGGTCTTGGAGTGCATCATCGCGTCGCGGTAGCGCAGCACCTTCACGCCGGCGTCCAGCAGCTGCGAGAAGTACCCGCGCGAGATCCAGTCGGCCACCACGTGGTTGGACTTGGCCGGGATCAGCAGCCGGACGTCGACGCCGCGGCGCGCTGCATCGGTGAGAGCGCGCACGAAGTCCTGGTCGGGCAGGAAGTACGCCGTCGTGAGCCAGATGTTGCGGCTGGCCCGGGTGATCGCCTCGATGTACATCCCCCGGATCGGGAACATCCAGAGCCGAGGCACGTTGCGGTGGAACCGGATCGTCGGCTCCCAGGAGGACGCCGTCTCGAGCAGGAGCGGCCGCTCGCTGGCCCGGAAACGCCTCCGGCGGTTGAGGTTCCAGAAGTCCGCGAAGGCCCGCTTGAGGTCCCAGACACCCGGGCCGGTGATCCGGACGTGCGTGTCGCGCCACTCGGTCGCGTACGGCGATCCGATGTTGTAGCCGCCGACGAAGCCCACGCTGTCGTCCACCACCAGGATCTTGCGGTGGTCACGGCCGTATCGGCTCAGGTCGAACGGCCGCAGCCCCGCGGGGTACACCGGGTAGCGCAGCACCTTCAACGACGGTGGGAACCGCAGGAACCGCGGCGAGACCACGAGGTTGGCGAGACCGTCGTAGATGCAGTAGACCTCCACGCCGCGCGCCGCGGCCGCCTCCAGTGCCGCCTTGAACCGCTGCCCGACCTCGTCGCCCTTCCAGATGTAGGTCTCGAACAGGACCTGCCGCTGGGCACCCTCGATCGCGGCCAGCATGTCGGCGTAGAGGTCGTCGCCGAAGGTGTACGTCGTCACCTCGCTGTCGCCGACCGACACGGTGTCGGGGGGCGCCGTCGGGAACGACACCGCCCGGTGCTTCCCGCGCCGCCGGTACGAGTCGATGAGCGTCATCCCGATGGCCAGCACGAACGGCGCGGCCACGACGCCGATCAGGACCCGGCGCACGAGCGTCAGCCAGGTCTCGGCGGAGGAGCGGGTGCGCACGTCGCCAAACTACCCAGCGCGGACGACCCCGCCCCGCAGATCCCGCCAACGGCGTGGATCAGGCGGCGATCCGGGACCTGGCCAGGATGTGGCCGGCCACGTGCTCGGCGTCCCGTCCGGCGCCGCCGACGAGCATCGAGTAGAAGCCCCGCTGGAAGAGCAGCCCCATGAAGTAGAGACCGGGCAGGTTCGGCACGACCCCGCCCTCGTCACGCGGCCAGCCGTCGTCGCCGACCGGTGACGGGTGGATGAACGAGAAGTCCTGACGGAAACCGGTGCACCAGACGACGTTGCTCACGTCGAGCACGGTGCCGTCGTCCAGCTGCGGCATCCCGTCCACGGCCCCGGTGGTCCGGGCGTCCGTCCGGTGCACGCCCGCGGCATCCAGGTGGCGCCCCTTGACCCGGATCAGCGGGGCGCTCATGGTGCCGCCCCGGATGCGAGCCTTGACCTTCCGGCCGGCTTTGGTGCGCTCGGTGAGCACGTGGTTCCAGACGAACCAGAGAACCCGGATCGCGATCTTCATCTTCACCCCGTCGATGTCGACCGGCACCTCCTGGCGCACCCGGCCCGACACGTGGACGTCGCGGCCCGACTCGGCGAGTTCGAGGGCGATGTCCGCCCCCGACTGCCCGAGCCCGACCACCAGGACCGGTCCCGGCAGCAGCTGGTCGGGGTTGTGGTACTCACCCGAGTGGATCTGCCGGATCCCCGGATCCAACAGACGCTGGACGTCCGGCACCTTCGGGTGGGTCTCGCCACCGGTGGCGACGACGACGTTCTCGGCGGCGTACGTGCCGTGGTCGGTCGTGACCCGCCAGGTCCCGTCCGGGCACTGCTCGACGGCCGTCACCCGAACGCCGCCCTCGACCGGGATCCTGAAGTGTCCGGCGTACTCCTCGTGGTAGTCGGCGAGCTGCGACGCCGTGGGGAACGCTCCTCGCGGACCTGGGAAGCGGCGTCCCGGCAGGCTGCTGTACCGGGCCGGGGTGTTGAGCAGCAACGAGTCGTAGCGGTGCCGCCACTGGTCGCCCACCCGCCGGTGGCGCTCGAGGACCACGCAGTCGTGGCCCGCACGGCCGAGAAGGTACGCCGTGGCGAGGCCGGCCTGTCCGGCGCCGATGATCACGGTGGTGACCCGGCGGGCCCTGTTGTCGGCCCTGTTGTCGGCGCTGTTGTCGGGGCTCGTGATGGCCGAGCCGGTCGCGGGTGTGGCAGCAGTGGTGTGAGTCATGCACTGGACGGTAGGAACCGCGACCGCCCTTCCGCGTCGGGCGAGCTACCCAACCTCTCGGCGGCTGCGGTGATTAGAACTGTGTAGAACTGTGCGGGCCTCAGACCAGCCCGTGGTCATAGGCGTACGCCGTCGCCGCGGCACGGGAGCCGATGTCGAGCTTCGCGTAGATGTTGGAGAGGTGGCGGGCGACTGTCTTCTCGCTCAGCACCAGTTGGCCAGCGATGGCGCGGTTGGTCTGGCCCCGGGCCACGAGCCGGAGCACCTCGACCTCGCGGGCGGTCAGCCCGCCTGCGGCCGGCTTCGCCGCACGGTCGAGACGCGCCAGGTCGGGTCGGGCGCCCAGACGCGTGAACACCTCGCGTGCCGCGTCGTACTCCAGGGCGGCCGCGCTCTCGTCGCCCAGGAGCCGGCACGCGTCGCCCATCCGTTCGCGGACGCGGGCCGCGTCGTACGGCATGCCGAGGTCGTTCCAGACCTCGAGCGCCTCCCGGAGGCGGGCCAGTGCGCCCGCCGGATCGTCCTCGGCCAGC
>JAFMQY010000279.1 GCA_017354415.1 Nocardioides sp. | reverse complement strand
GAGGTAGATGACGATGACGGTGCACGACCACCGCGTGGGGTTCTTCGTCGACGACCACCAGCTGGCCGCCGCGGCGGGTCGCTACGTGAACATGGGGCTCGCGCAGGGCGACCCCGTCTTGGTGGTCGCCACCGGGCCGCACCTGGCCCTCATCGAGGAGGCGGCGTTCCCGGACGATCGCGATCCTGGTGCCGCCTCGGGATACGTGGCACTCGACGCCGACCCCACCCTGCGCTCGCTGACAGCCGACGGTGGTCCCGACCGGGATCGGTTGTTGACGACTCTGGGCGGACTCAGCGAGGCGCTCGGAGCGCGCCGAGGGAGGGTGCGTGTCCTCGGCGAGATGGTCGCCATGCTCTGGCAGCGCGGCGACGTCGCCACCGCGATCGCACTCGAAGAGCTGTGGAACGACGTCGCCCAGGACCTCGACCTCGAGCTGCTCTGCGTCTACCCGGCGGAGGCGCTCGGGAGAGGCGACCTGCCCCAGCTCCGGAGGGTGTGCCGCGAGCACAGTGCATTCGTCACGCCTGAGGTCTCCAGCGCGACGGCCGGCGCGACCGGGTCTCGCGTCTTCCTCCCTGCGCCGCAGGCGGTGTCGGCGGCCCGACGGTTCGTGGCCGAGATGCTGGAGGAGTGGGGCCAGACCCGGGTGCTCGATGACGTGATCCTGATCGTCTCGGAGCTCGCGACCAACGCGGTCCTGCACGGTGGTTCGCCGTTCCGGGCCTCGGTCCGGCGCGAGGGGGACTCCGTGCTGATCGAGGTCGAGGACGCGAACGCCGGGTACCCCTACCGGGAGCCGAGACGGCTCGAGGGGCTCGACGGCCGCGGCATCGCCATCGTCGAGGACCTCTCGCACCGGTCGGGCTGTCGTCGCCTCGCCGACTCCAAGGTCATCTGGGCCGAGCTCGAGGCCGGCTGAGCGGGCGGACCCGACCCCCCGTCGACGACGGGGGGCCGGGTGTCACTCACGGGGCGGGGTGCCAGGGCAGACGGTAGGCGCGGTAGCTGTTGACGCCGTCCGGGAAGTGGGCCGCGAAGACCACCTGTCCGGACGGGCTGGACTCGGAGAAGCCGGGGAGGGATCCCCATCCGGTGAACAGGTCGCCGTTGGGCAGGAGCTGGGTGTTGCCCTGGGACGACGCCAGCTGTCCCTGGGGCTGGTCAGCGGAGTCGACCAGCGTGGCCGTGTGCCGGCGGACGTCCAGTGCGACCGTGATCGAGCGGCTGTACGGGAGCTCGGAGCTCACCCCGGTCCCGGTGTTGGCCGCCCCGGCCGCCTCGTTGTCGAAGACCGTGTAGACGCCGTGTCCGTGCGCCTCGGCGTCGTGCTGCCAGGCGAAGAGCTTGCCGTCGTCGTTGAGGACCTGCCCGTCGGCCGCCTGCAACGTGAAGGAGCTGTCGTTGCCTCCGAGCTTCCAGTTGATCGCGCCGGTGTGCCGGTTCACCTGGTACGTCGTCCAGGTGTTCCGGGCGTCGATGAGGAGGTGACCCCGTCCGTCCTGCTTGACGGCGTTGACGTGGAACCAGTCCCAGGGCGTCGAGGCGCTGGCCGGTAGCGGCTGCTCGCTCTCGGAGAACGGCACGTGGTCCGCGCTGTTCCACTCGAACAGCACTTTGCCGGTGTTGATGTCGATCTCCTGGACGATCCCGTTGATCACCTTCTGGTTCGCCGGTCCACCGATGTCGGTGAGGTCGGCGGTCGCGGAGGCGTAGGACAGGATCAGCGCCGTGTTCTGACCGGTGATCAGGAACTCGTGGCCGTCGGCCGACTGGCCGTTGCCCGCGTGGACCGCCGCGATCTGCCGGTAGTGGGTGTCGTAGATGTAGTCGGTGCCCTGGGTGAGCCCGCCGAGTCCGGTGCCCTGCCAGAAGGTCAGCACGGGTTGGCCTCGGTACGTCTGGGTCCGGAAGTCGGAGATTTCCTGCCCGGCCGGCACCGGATGGAACCACAGGACCTGCTGCCCGTCGGGGCTGAGGATCTCTGCGCCGTTCCCGTACGTGTCGGCCTTGCCGAACGGGGAGACGAAGATGTCGCCGTCGGCCGTGCCGGCGTCGTCCGTCGTGACCGTCAGCGGCGGCGGAGGCAGCGCGCTGTCGGCCGTCGCCGCCCCGGAGGAGGGTGAGGAGGACGTCGCTGCGGCTGCGGTCACCGGGGCGACCGCCACGACCGCGGCGATCGCGACGGCGGCGCGGATCGAGGTCCGAGAGGGTGTCTTCATGTCAGTGGAGCTCCGATCTGAATAGTGAAGTAAAACAAGTGACTTACTCCACTATACCCATACGGAGCCTGTCCAGAAGCTGATAGTCCCCGACGTTCTGGCTGGGTGAACCTCCCGGGACACGACCACTTCGTCGGGGACTATCCCGATTTTGCCCGTCCTCCAGTGGGTCGGGATCAGCTCGCGGCGAGCACGCCGGCCACGATGAGGGCCTGACCGACGTGGTAGGTCACCATCACGACCAGAGGTGCCCAGGGGCGGGGCTGCACGAACCGGTCGACCGCCAGGAGCGAGTCACTGGCCGCGAACACGGTCGCCCCGATCGCGATCAACGGCTCACCGGTGTCGAAGGCCACGATCACCATCGCCCCGATGACGACGGTGTAGACAGCCACAGGCGCCGCCAGGGCAAGACCGCCGCGCATGTAGGTGGCGGGTGCCACCTGCCGGGTCGCGAGCAGCGCGGCCAGCAGGACCACCCAGGCCAGCCACGCCCAGCCGGGTACGTCGAGCCCGAGTCGGGTGAACGACACCAGGAAGGCGAGGTGCCCCACCAGGAACGCCGCCAGGCCGAGCCTGAAGCGGGTGTCGGAGTCGCCGAGCAGGAAGACGTCACCGGCCAGACCGAAGACGAGGGCGACGAGGAGCCACTGGCCGGCTGCGGAGTCCGTGGCCCCCAGACCGGCCGCGGTGACGATCAGCCCGATGAGTACGGCGGGCTTGGCCCAGGTCTCGGTCCGGCAGTCGCTGCGGGCGACGGCGTACCAGTCGATGACCGCGAGGACGGCCGGCAGCAGCCAGAGCAACGAGACGGTCACGGGCGGAGCATGGCAGAGCAAGGTGCGGAGGTGTCACGTGGGCGCCGTCCGCGGGCGGTGCAAGAGTGGGCACCATGGACGTGAGCGAACTCCTGACCGACGCGCTCGGCCGCGTGCGCGAGCAGATCCCCGACCTGGTCAAGGGCCTCGGCGAGGACGATCTCGCCTGGCGCCCCGACCCCGACGCCAACTCCATCGCCTGGCTGGTCTGGCACCTGAGCCGGATCGAGGACGACCACGTCGCCGGTGTCGCCGGCACCGAGCAGGCGTGGACCGCCGAGGGCTGGGCCGACCGGTTCGACCTGCCGTTCCCGACCCTCGCGCACGGCTACGGCATGAGCAGCGACGACGTCGGCCGAGTCCGGGTGAGCGGCGACCTGCTGGCGGGCTACCACGACGCGGTGGCCGCGCGGACCGCGGCGTACGTCGCGACATTGACGCCCGACGACCTCGACCGTGTGATCGACGAGCGGTGGGACCCGCCGGTCACGCTGGGGGTCCGGATGGTCTCGGTGGTCAACGAGGTGAATGCTCATCTCGGCCAGGCGCAGTACGTCCGGGGGCTGCTCGAGCGCCGCTGATCCGCTCGATCACAGCAGGTCAGGCTCAGGACACGGGGATGGCGTGCGGCGTGTGGTCCGTGTGACCGGAGTGACGGTGACCTAGATTCGTCACCATGGCGACCCGTACGTCTTCCCCGCCGGGTTCGCGGAGCAGGGCCAAGCCTTCCTCGCGTTCGCGGAGTACGTCGACAAAGAGACGACGCAGGCC
>JAFMQY010000155.1 GCA_017354415.1 Nocardioides sp. | reverse complement strand
AGCGGCCGAACCGGCCGGTCACCCGGGCGAACGAGGCCATGCCGCGCCCGGTGGCACGGGCGCCGGTCGCGACGGAGTCGAGCGGTGTGTGGCGCTCGGACTCCTCGGGCATGGTCATGTGTCCATCCTGCACGAGCAGCGGAGAGCGAGGAACGAGCGCACCGCGTGGTCGAAACCCAGCACCATCGATCTGACAGGTGGGGCCAGATGGGTCATCATGACGCCATGACCCGCGAGGAGACCGTGGCGCCTGCACGCCCCCGTGTCGGCGGGAAGGGCGACAGCGTCGCGATGGCGGCGGTGGACACCGCGCGCGAGGCACTGTTGACCGAGGTCGACGCCGCGGCCGTCGGTGACCACCTCGGCGCCGAGCCCGAGGGCGACCGCGTCGTCACCCACCTGTTCGACTGCCGGACACCCGGGTACGACGGCTGGCGCTGGTCGGTGACGGTTGCCCGTGCGTCGCGGCAGAGATCGGTGACGATCGACGAGATCGTGCTGATCCCGGGGCCGGACGCGATCGTCGCGCCCGAGTGGGTGCCGTATCGGGAGCGGATCAAGCCGGGCGACCTCTCGCCGGGCGACCTGCTCCCCGTGGCCGACGACGACCCGCGCCTGGTGCCGACGTACTCCTTCGGTGACGACCCGCTCGACCCTGACGCCAGGGCCCAGATCCGCACCGTCGCCCGAGACCTCGGCCTCGGCCGCATCCGCACCCTCTCGCCCGAGGGACACGAAGAGGCCGCGAAGCGGTGGTACGACGGCGACGCCGGGCCCGGGGCTCCGCTGGCGCAGTCTGCTCCCGAGCCGTGCTCGACCTGCGGCTTCCTGTTGCGCCTCTCCGGCTCGCTGGCCGAGTCCTTCGGGGTCTGCGCCAACGGCGACGCGAATGACGACGGCCGGGTGGTGGCCTTCACCCACGGGTGCGGCGCCCACTCCGAGGTCCGGCTGGCCAAGCGGCACGCGCCCCTGCCCCTCCCCGAGCCGGTGGTCGACGAGCTCGACGACCACCTGGAGACGTTCTAGGCGTCCGCTTCGCGCCGCGCAGCCCGGGCACGCTTGCGGCGTCGGCAGTACTCCAGGCCGAGCAGGCCGAGACCACAGCCGGCGGCGCACGTCCAGAGCACCCAGCCCCGGCCGTCGTCCTGCAGTCGCCCGTAGAAGGGGATCAGGGCGATGAAGCCGATCACCCACAGCGCCACGCCCACCTGGACGGTCCGGATCCCGTCCACATCGAGGGGTTCGACGTCGGCGACGAGGTAGGTGCGATGGCCGATCTCGTGAGCGAGCGGCTGCTCGTCGCGCAGCTCCATGAGGCCACTGTAGAAGACCCCATGATCTTGCGTGCGAGCGCTACCGGCGGGGCGCTCGCTCTGTCATGCTGCGGGCGTGACGGATCAGCCTCGGGGCCAGCGCCCGACCAAGACACACGCGCCGGACCGCACGAAGAACGGTCCCACGCCCAGCCGGCACGGCCCACGTGGTCAGGCCAGCGGCCTCGACCGCTTCTTCAAGATCAGTGAACGTGGCTCCACCCTGGAGCGCGAGCTCCGCGGCGGCCTGGTCACGTTCTTCACGATGGCCTACATCATCGTGCTGAACCCGATCATCCTGTCCGGGTCGACCGACGTGGACGGCGCACACCTCGGCGGTGTCAACGGCTTCACGGCGATCGCGGCCGGCACCTCCCTGGTCGCCGGTGTGATGACGATCCTGATGGGCCTGGTCGCCAACTACCCGCTGGCTCTGGCCACCGGGCTGGGGCTCAACGCCTTCCTGGCGGTGTCGGTGGCTGCGCAGATGACCTGGGCCGACGCCATGGGCCTGATCGTGCTCGAGGGCCTGGTCATCCTGGTCCTGGTGCTCACCGGGTTCCGGGAGGCCGTCTTCCGCGCCGTACCCCAGCAGCTGAAGCTGGCGATCTCGGTCGGCATCGGACTGTTCATCGCCTTCATCGGCTTCGTCGACGCCGGGTTCGTCCGTCGCGTTCCCGATGCTGCGCACAGCACGGTGCCGGTGGGGCTCGGGACCGGCTTCTACCTCCAGGGCTGGCCGGTGGTCGTCTTCGTCTTCGGCCTGGCGCTGGTGATCACGCTGTGGGTGAAGCGGGTCCGGGGTGCGATCCTGATCTCGATCCTCGCCACCACGATCCTGGCGATCATCGTCGAGAGCATCGGCCACCTCGGGTCGGTTGTGGACAACCCGACGGGCGGCTGGGGGCTGAACGTCCCGAAGTGGCCCTCCAAGATCGTCGACACACCGAACTTCGACACCCTCGGCCACTTCAGTCTCCTCGGCTCCTTCCAGTCCGTCGGCATCGTCACGGCGCTGTTGTTGGTCTTCACGCTGATGCTCGCCGACTTCTTCGACACGATGGGCACGATGACCGCGATCGGCGCCGAGGCCGGGCTGCTGGACGAGCACGGCACCCCGCCGAACACCTTGCGGATCCTGGCCGTCGACTCGCTCGCCGCCTCAGCCGGTGGCGCAGCGGGCGTCTCGTCCAACACGTCGTACATCGAGAGCGCCTCTGGTGTCGGCGAAGGTGCGCGCACCGGACTGGCGTCGATCGTCACCGGCCTGCTGTTCCTGGGCTCGATCTTCCTGGCACCGCTGGTGAGCGTGATCCCGAGCGAGGCGGCCGTGCCCGCCCTCATCCTGGTCGGCTTCCTGATGATGCAGCAGGTCAGGGAGATCAGCTGGGTCGACCTCGACATCGCGATCCCGGCGTTCCTGACGATCATCCTGATGCCGTTCACGTACTCGATCAGCGTCGGCATCGGCGCCGGCTTCCTGTCCTACGCCCTGATCAAGACGGTCAAGGGCAAGGCCACCCAGGTCCACCCCCTGCTCTGGGTGGTCGCCGTCCTCTTCCTCGTCTACTTCGCCATCCACCCGATCACCCAGCTCTTCACCTGACCTGGCGGCTGCGTCACGTGAGATTGCGCTGACCTGGCGTTCGCGTACGCCGTAGTGGCCTCGACCTGGCACTTCCGTACGCCGTAGTCGCGTCGACCCGGCACTTCTGTACGCCGTAGTCGCGTCGACCCGGCACTTCCGTACGACGCAAGCGCCGGGTCGATGTCGCATGTGACGACGCAACTGCCAGGTCGGCGTCCCCGGCCGCGACGCAGCTGCCAGGTCAGCGTCGGCGGAATGGTTAGCGAAGGTAATGAGTTATGCTAACGATATGCCTAGTGTCCAGATGGCTGCCCGGACCGATGCCGGGCTTGCGAGCGAGCTGCGGCTCAGCGTGATGCGCCTGAGGCGGCGACTCAGCAACGAGCGCCACCCGGACAACCCCCTGAGCATGGGCGCGATGGCCGTGCTCGGTTGCCTGTTCCGCCACGGCGACCTCACCGTCGGCGAGCTTGCCGCCATGGAGCGGGTCCAGCCGCCGAGCATGACCCGCACCGTGAACGCCCTGGAGGCGGGCGGCTACGTCGTACGCCGCGCGCACGAGACCGACGGCCGCCAGGTCGTGGTCGTGCTCTCCGAGCGGGGACGTACGACGCTCCTCGCCGACCGTGCCCGCCGCGACGCCTGGCTCGCTCGTCGCCTCCGCGACCTCACCCACGACGAACGCGACACCCTCCGCCGCGCCGCACCCCTCCTGGAGCGGCTGGCTGCCTCCGACTGACCATGACGAATGCCGACTGAAAGCTGATCTTGAGCCCCACCTTCCGCGCACTCCACAACCCGAACTACCGGCGTTATGCGCTCGGCAGCCTGGTGTCCAACACCGGAACCTGGATGCAGCGCATCGCGCAGGACTGGCTGGTCCTCCGCCTCACCGACGGCAGCGGCGCCGCCCTCGGCATCACCACCGGCCTGCAGTTCCTCCCCGTCCTGCTGCTCTCTCCGTACGCCGGCGTGATCGCCGACCGCTTCCCCAAGCGCCGTCTCCTGCAGCTCACCCAGCTGACCATGGCCCTCGCGTCGCTGGTCCTGGGCGTCCTGGCGGTGTCCGGGGTGGCCGAGGTCTGGCAGGTCTACGTGATCGCCTTCCTGTTCGGCATCGGGTCGGCGTTCGACGCACCCGCTCGCCAGTCGTTCGTCTCCGAGATGGTGGGTCCCGACGACCTCGCCAACGCCGTCGGCCTGAACTCCGCGACCTTCAACGTCGCCCGCATCGTCGGTCCCGCCGTCGCAGGCCTGATGATCGGCGCCCTCGGCGGTGGCGCGTCGGCGACCGGTTGGGTGATCCTGATCAACGCGCTCTCGTACGGCGCCGTGATCTGGCAGCTCCAGCACATGGACACCGACCTGCTGCGCACACCGAAGCCGGTCGCGCGCACCCCCGGGATGCTGCTCGAGGGCGTCCGCTACATCCGCAGCCAGCCGAAGATGATGATGATCCTGGTGATGGTGTTCTTCGCCGGCACCTTCGGGATGAACTTCCAGATCACCTCCGCGCTGATGGCCACCGAGGTCTTCGGCAAGGGCGCGGGGGAGTACGGCATCCTCGGCTCGGCGATGGCCGTCGGCTCGCTGACCGGCGCGCTGCTCGCCGCCCGGCGGGTGCGCATCCGTCTCCGTCTGGTCGCCGGTGCGGCGCTCGGCTTCGGTGCCGCGGAGATCCTGGCCGGCCTGATGCCGACGTACGTCACGTTCGCGCTGATGACCCCGCTGATCGGGGTGTTCACGCTGACCATGCTCAACTCCGCCAACGCCACCATGCAGCTCGAGTCCGCGCCCGCCCTTCGCGGCCGGGTGATGGCGCTCTACATGACCATCGTGATGGGCGGCACCCCGATCGGGGCGCCGATCATCGGCTGGGTCGGCCAGCAGTTCGGTGCCCGGTGGACGCTGCTCGGCGGCGGGATGCTGACGATCCTCGGCGTCGTGATCGCGGTGGCGCTGTTCGCCCGGCCGTCGCGGGACGAGGCCGACTCCGAGCCGGAGCCGGTCACCTTCCAGGCGGCGTGAGGGGCGGACGCTCCAGCCGGCCGATGACGCGGTGATCGGCACCGCGTACGGCGTATCTCGTTTTGGCCGGTCACGCGTGCGCGAGTAATCTTGAACACCGTGTCCGGCTCGTCCGGACCTGTCTGCGTGCCCACCCTCCATTTCGTGTGTGAGGGGTGTGGTCCCAGACCCTGGCACACCGCACCACACGCAACACGATCGTGCCCGGCAAGGCGCCGGGCACTGAGGTAGGGACAGAAAGGGAACGACCGAGTGCCCACCATTCAGCAGCTGGTCCGCAACGGCCGGCGCGACAAGGCGTCGAAGACCAAGACGCCGGCCCTCAAGGGCTCACCGCAGCGCCGAGGCGTCTGCACCCGCGTCTACACGACCACCCCGAAGAAGCCCAACTCCGCCCTCCGCAAGGTCGCCCGCGTGCGTCTGTCGAGCGGCGTCGAGGTGACGGCGTACATCCCGGGCGTCGGTCACAACCTCCAGGAGCACTCGATCGTGCTCGTTCGCGGCGGCCGGGTGAAGGACCTCCCCGGCGTCCGCTACAAGATCATCCGCGGCACGCTCGACACCCAAGGCGTCAAGAACCGCAAGCAGGCGCGGAGCCGCTACGGCGCAAAGAAGGAGAAGGGCTGATGCCTCGCAAGGGTCCCGCCCCCAAGCGGCCGATCGATGTCGACCCGGTCTACGGGTCGCAGCTGGTGACCCAGCTGGTCTCCAAGGTGCTCAAGGACGGCAAGAAGCAGGTCGCCCAGCGCATCGTCTACACCGCGCTCGAGGGGTGCCGCGACAAGACCGGTACCGACCCCGTGGTCACCCTCAAGCGCGCGATGGACAACGTCAAGCCGGCGATCGAGGTGAAGTCCCGCCGCGTCGGTGGTGCGACGTACCAGGTGCCGATCGAGGTCAAGGGAACACGCGGCACCACTCTCGCGTTGAGATGGCTGGTGGGGTACGCCCAGGACCGTCGCGAGAAGACCATGTCGGAGCGCCTGATGAACGAGATCCTCGACGCCTCCAACGGCCTCGGTGCCGCGGTGAAGAAGCGCGAGGACACCCACAAGATGGCCGAGTCCAACAAGGCCTTCGCCCACTACCGCTGGTGACCTCTCGTCGTACGCCGTGCGACCCACGCGCGTACGACCGGGCCCCGCGGCCCCTTTGACCTAAGGAAACGAACCGACAGTGGCTGTCGACATCACCACGGACCTGAAGAAGGTCCGCAACATCGGCATCATGGCTCACATCGATGCTGGCAAGACCACCACCACCGAGCGCATCCTCTTCTACACGGGCATCACCTACAAGATCGGTGAGGTCCACGAGGGTGCCGCCACGATGGACTGGATGGAGCAGGAGCAGGAGCGCGGCATCACGATCACGTCTGCCGCGACGACCTGCTGGTGGAAGAACCACCAGATCAACATCATCGACACCCCGGGTCACGTGGACTTCACCGCCGAGGTCGAGCGCTCGCTGCGCGTCCTCGACGGTGCGGTCGCCGTCTTCGACGGCGTGGCCGGCGTCGAGCCCCAGACGATGACCGTCTGGCGGCAGGCCAACAAGTACTCCGTCCCCCGGATGTGTTTCGTCAACAAGCTGGACCGCACCGGCGCGGACTTCTTCCGCTGCGTCGACATGATGGTCGAGCGGCTGAACTCCACCCCGCTGGTGCTCCAGCTCCCGATCGGCGCCGAGCACGACTTCCTCGGTGTCGTCGACCTGGTCGGCATGCGCGCCCTGACCTGGCGTGGCGAGACCAAGATGGGCGAGGACTACGAGGTCGAGGAGATCCCGGAGTCCCTGCGCGCCCAGGCCGACGAGTACCGCGAGAAGCTGCTCGAGACGCTGGCCGAGGCCGACGACGAGATCATGGAGAAGTACCTCGAGGGCGAGGACCTCTCCGTCGAGGAGATCGAGGCCGGCATCCGTCGCGCCACGCTGGCCGACCTGGTCAACCCGGTGCTGTGCGGTACGGCGTTCAAGAACAAGGGCGTGCAGCCCCTGCTCGACGCCGTCGTGAACTACCTCCCGAGCCCGCTCGACATCGACGCGATCGTCGGCCACAAGGTGAACGACGAGGACGTGAAGATCGAGCGTCAGCCTGCGGACGACCAGCCCTTCTCCGGCCTGGCGTACAAGATCGCCAGCGACCCGCACCTCGGGAAGCTGATCTACGTGCGCGTCTACTCCGGCAAGCTCGAGGCCGGCTCGACCGTGCTCAACTCGGTCACCGGACGCAAGGAGCGGATCGGCAAGGTCTACCAGATGCACGCGAACAAGCGTGAGGAGATCGCGTCGGTCGGCGCCGGCCAGATCGTCGCGGTGATGGGTCTGAAGGAGACGAAGACCGGTCACACGCTGTGCGACCCTGCGAACCCGGTCGTGCTCGAGTCGATGTCGTTCCCGGCCACGGTGATCGAGGTCGCCATCGAGCCCAAGAGCAAGGGCGACCAGGAGAAGCTCGGTGCCGCCATCCAGCGGCTGACGGAGGAGGACCCGACCCTCACCGTCAAGACCGACCAGGAGACCGGGCAGACGATCGTCGCGGGCATGGGCGAGCTCCACCTGGAGATCTTCGTCGACCGCATGCGGCGCGAGTTCCGCGTCGAGGCGACCGTCGGCAAGCCGCAGGTGGCCTACCGCGAGACCATCCGCAAGACGGTCGCGAACCACAGCTACACCCACAAGAAGCAGACGGGTGGCTCGGGTCAGTTCGCGAAGGTGGTCATGACCCTCGAGCCGAGCCTCGACCCCGAGACCGGGCTAGGCGCCGGCTACGAGTTCGTGAACAACGTGACCGGTGGCCGCATCCCGCGCGAGTACATCCCGTCGGTCGACCAGGGTGCCCAAGACGCCATGGAGTTCGGCGTCCTGGCCGGCTACCCGATGGTCGACGTGAAGGTCTCCCTCGAGGACGGCGCCTACCACGACGTCGACTCCTCGGAGCTGGCCTTCAAGATCGCCGGCAACCAGGCCTTCAAGGAGGCCGCACGCATGGCCAAGCCCGTGCTGCTGGAGCCGATGTTCGCCGTCGAGGTCACCACCCCGGAGACCTTCCTCGGCACCGTCATCGGCGACATCAACAGCCGCCGCGGCCACATCCAGGCACAGGAGGAGCGCCACGGTGACATGGTCATCAACGCCCTCGTGCCGCTGTCGGAGATGTTCGGGTACGTCGGCGACCTGAGGTCCAAGACCTCGGGCCAGGCGTCGTACTCGATGGAGTTCGACTCGTACGCCGAGGTCCCCGCGGGCATCGCCGACGAGATCGTCAAGAAGGTCCGCGGCGAGTGACTGCCTGATGTCGGGTCCGCCCAGCCGATGGGCCGGCCCGGCATCCCAGGGGACATTTGGCCGGAACCTCGGCATGCAGCAGAATCAACGAGTCAAGACAACAACAGGAGGAGCCCACAGTGGCTAAGGCGAAGTTCGAGCGGACCAAGCCGCACGTCAACATCGGCACGATCGGTCACATCGACCACGGCAAGACGACCTTGACCGCGGCGATCACCAAGGTCCTGCACGACCAGCACCCCGACCTGAACCCCTTCACGCCGTTCGACGAGATCGACAAGGCTCCGGAGGAGCGTCAGCGCGGTATCACCATCTCCATCGCGCACGTGGAGTACCAGACCGAGGCGCGCCACTACGCCCACGTGGACTGCCCGGGTCACGCCGACTACATCAAGAACATGATCACCGGCGCGGCTCAGATGGACGGCGCGATCCTCGTGGTCGCCGCCACCGACGGCCCGATGCCGCAGACGCGTGAGCACGTGCTGCTCGCCCGTCAGGTCGGCGTGCCCGCGATCGTCGTCGCGCTGAACAAGTGCGACATGGTCGACGACGAGGAGCTCATCGAGCTCGTCGAGATGGAGGTGCGCGAGCTCCTCTCCGAGTACGAGTTCCCCGGTGACGACATCCCCGTCGTCAAGGTCGCTGCCTTCCCGGCGCTGAACGGCGACGAGAAATGGGGCGAGTCGGTCGTGGAGCTGATGAACGCGGTCGACGAGTACATCCCGACCCCCGAGCGCGACACCGAGAAGCCGTTCCTGATGCCCGTCGAGGACGTCTTCACGATCACCGGTCGTGGCACCGTCATCACCGGTCGCATCGAGCGCGGCATCGTCAAGGTGAACGAGGAGGTCGAGATCCTCGGCATCCGCGACAAGGCGCAGAAGACGACGGTCACCGGCGTCGAGATGTTCCGCAAGCTGCTCGACGAGGGCCAGGCCGGCGAGAACGTCGGTCTGCTGCTCCGCGGCACCAAGCGCGAGGATGTCGAGCGCGGCATGGTCGTGGCCAAGCCGGGCACCACCACCCCGCACACCAACTTCGACGCGAGCGTCTACATCCTGTCGAAGGAGGAGGGCGGCCGGCACACGCCGTTCTTCAACAACTACCGCCCGCAGTTCTACTTCCGGACGACGGACGTGACCGGCGTGGTGACCCTCCCCGAGGGCACCGAGATGGTCATGCCGGGTGACAACACCGAGATGTCGGTGGAGCTCATCCAGCCGATCGCCATGGAGGACGGCCTGCGGTTCGCGATCCGCGAGGGCGGCCGCACCGTCGGGGCCGGCCGGGTCACCAAGATCACCAAGTGATCTAGACGCGTCAACCGAACGGCCCCGGAC
>JAFMQY010000048.1 GCA_017354415.1 Nocardioides sp. | reverse complement strand
CAGCGTCCGGTCGGGGGTGCCGATGCTGAAGGCCGCAACCTGACCGGCGGTGTAGTGGGCCTGGTCCTTGGTGAAGGTGTAGTGCGGTACGGCCTGCCAGGTGTGCTGACGGGTCGCGTTCCAGTGGGTCTCGTCGCCCGGATAGGTCACCTTGAGTTTCAGGGGGACCTGGTTGGTCAGGTCCTGCAGCACCAGGCGCGCCGTACCGTCGGCATCGGTTTCCTTGCTGCGTCGCCAGTCGGTGCCGTCGCTGACCTCGACCGTGGCGCCTGGCACCGGTGTGCCAGTGCTGTCGGTGAGGGCGATCTCGAAGGTCTCGTCGGTGGGCTGTGCCGGGAGTGTCTTCGGACCGGACAGGGTCAACGTCGTCTTGTGCTTGACCTGGATGTCGACCCGATGTGTCGCCGAGTCGTTGGTCTGGTCGCCGGCGTAGCGGAGGTCGACGTGGTGCAGGCCCGCGGCCGCGCCCGGCACGGTGACCTGGAACCGGCCTTCTGCATTGGTGGTCGCGGGTGCCAGGTCGGTCGAGGGTCCGGTGCCGACGACGTCGGTGGCAGCGACCTCGGCCTGGGCCAAGGGGTCGCCCGAGGCATCGGTGAGCCGGCCGCCCACGATGACGTCCCGGCCGGCGTCGGAGCGTGCCGGAAGCGCATCGGTGACCAGCACCGTGCCGTTGGTCAGCTGAACGTCGATCTGCTGGGCCGCGGACTCGTGGAGGTCATCTCCGAGGTAGGCGAACTCGAGGCGATGCGAGCCCGCGGCGGCGCTCGGCACGGTGACCTGGAACCGGCCGTCGTCGCCGGTAGTCGCGGACCCCAGGTCGGCTGCCGGTTGGTCGTCGACGGTGTCCGTGGCCTGGATGGTCGCCCCCGGGACCGGAGCCCCGGTGCCGGTGGTGAGCCGACCGCCGACCACGAGGTCCTGGCCCGCTGAACCCCCGCTGAGCGGGTCGAGGGTGAGGATCGACGCATGTTTCACGGCGACTTCGAAGCGGTGCGTCGCCGGCTCGAGGGTCTGGTCCCCGGGGTAGTCCACGTCGATGACGTGCTGCCCTCCCGCTGCGTCTGGCACGGTCACGGTGAACCGGCCGTCGCCGTCGGTGGACGCGCCATCCAGCTGCGTCGCCTGGCTGTCGTCGACGGCGTCGGTTGCCGTGATCGGCACCCCCGACACCGGGCTCCCGTCGGCCGAGGTCAACCGGCCGCCAACGACGATGTCGCCGCCGACGGTGGCCTGGTCGGCGGCGATGCTCGTCGCGGTGCCGTGCACCACCGTCGTACACGACGCCGAAGCTGGCGCATACGCCGCAGACCCTGCGAACTGCGCCTCGTAGGTCTGTCCCCCTCGGCTGACCGGCCTGTCGGACAGCTTGTGGAACGTGCCGTCGGCACCGGTCTGGGGTGAGCCCACCGTGATCGGGTTCTGGCCGAACTCGTCGGTCCGGGTGATCACCAGGGTCTCGTGGCCGATCGGGTCGCCCGTCGAGGCGTCCCTCAGGCTGCCGGACAGCTGGCCGGAGTCACCCAGCGCCAACACCGCCGGACAGTCCAACTGGAGGTTCGGTACCGGTAGGTCCGCGGCGCCGAGGAACGGCACGCCGTCCTGTGCTGCCGCGATCCCGAACGTCCCAACCGAGCCCAGCACCAAGGTTGTGGCAACCAGGGCGACACGCACGCGCACAAACGCCTCCGAGAAAGAGAAGGGTCCGCCCGAACCTGAGCGGGTGGCGCAAGGTATCCGGTCGCACGGCTCCCGCGCAAGGCGAGTCACCCCATCCTCGCCCATGGTCGGCGCCTCCAACGGGGCTGTGCGCCGGACTCCCAGCACCCACCTGGCGCTGACATGGACAGCCGCGTCTGCTGCATCGGTGCTAGCCGAGAAGGCCGTGCAGAATCTCCGGAGCCCCGCCGAACAGCCAGGCTCGCCGGTGGAAGATGAGGACGTGGGCGTCCTGGGCATCTAGCATGCCGCTGCCATGGCTGATGTTCACCAGACCCGTGTCGACGGGGTGCGGTGCTTCTGGGTCGACAGTGGACGCCCCACTCTCTCCGCACTGTTGCTGTTCCGGTTCGGGATCGCGGACGAGCCGATCGTTGAGGCGGGTGGCAGCACCTGCTGGAGCATCTGGCCCTGAAGGGGCGCGGTGGCGGCCGGTTGCCGGTCATCCAACCGCCACATACGAGGCGCGGCACATCGCCGGCTTTGGGCTGCGATCCGGTCGAGCGGTACGCCGGCGAGCGCTGCGGTGGTGGTGGGCGATCCGGGTGCCGTAGAGGCCGGCGGCTTCGGCGGGGGCGCTGAGCCGTCATCGACTACCAGGCGCCAGATCACACGAGGCTGAACAAGTGATGAACTAGTGACGGACTAGTCAGGCCCCTGGTGACCGACCCAAGCCCGTGGCGCCATGGAAGAAGGCCACATAGTTCACTTCCGACTGCGGAGCACCGTGATGACTGTCCAGCCAGCCCCGGCAACCGGGGCAATCCCCCGGCTGTCGGCGCGGCTCGAACGTAACTCTCCAGCCGAGTGAGCGGTCATGCAGGCCCCCAGCCCGGCCGATGTGCTCTCGCCCGCGGGTCGAGTCAGAGGGGGATGCGGATCTCGCCCCTGACGTCGAGCCGTCCAGCCCGGAGGGCTGAGCGGTAGGCGGTCGGGTTGTCGGCGTGGATGGTCCCCATCAGGCAGGTCTGGTCGGGCATAGGGAGGGCTTTCGCCAGCAGAGTGCTGAGGTGCTTGCCGTAGCCGAGTCCGCGGTATGGGTGGTCGAGGAGCAGTTCGATGACGGTTACTCCTTGAATCCCATGGGGATGGTTGGGCTCGGCGGCGAGAAGACCCGCCCAGGTGCCGCGGGCCTGGACGTCGAACAACAGTCCCTGCTCGGCGAGTTCTTGGAGCTCTTCCTCGTCCTCGCATCTTGCGTGTCGGGCATGGTCAGGATCGTTGGCCAGGTGCAGGTCGTGGATCTGGCGGTAGCGGGTGTAGAACGCGGTGTCTGGTCGGGGGACGCAAGCCAGCTCCGGGGGCGTCTTGTGCTGTCGCAGGACACCCAGCAGCCCCACCAACTGCCGCATCTCCGGGTGAGTCTCGGGCCAGACCCGATGGGATCGCAGGTCCAGACCAGGACGAATCCGGGTTGGAAAGGCGCGAAGTGATCGCTCCCAATCGCGCACAGGCGGTCCCGATCGCACGGCGACAGTGGGCGGTCGGTGGCTGAGACGCCCACGAAGGGCAGGTTGGGATCTCGGCCCCAGTAGCGCGGACCGGCGAGCACGTTGGCACCGTCTGCGAGTTCGATCCACCGATCCAGGTAGGCCTCGACGGGTTGACCGATCTGCGGCGCGACCCGCGCATAGTTCTCGGCGTACGAAAGGTCCTGTGCCGCGGTGCCCAGCCAGAACCCGACCTCTTGCTCAAGGGCGGCGCGCCGGATGTGTTCGGGCACGTGTTCATGGACCCACGGATGAAGTCCCGCGTCCCAAGAGAGCGTGTCGATCTACACCAGGTTGTCCGGACCGGCCCCCGAGCGCACGCCGTCCGGACAGGTGCATGGGATGCCCTACTACGTCGCCGAAGTCAGGCAACCAGGTCCTGGGGTTGCCATGGGCTTGAGCGTTCCCCAAGCGGATGTCTCGTTCCTCGTGGGCGCTCCAGACCGCGAAGCCGCCGAAACGCTGTTGGCAACCATCCGCTTTGTCCCTGCCGGAACACGGCTGCGATAGGCGCACGCACATGTGCCGTCCGTGCTCCAACACGGTGAGGTCGGCGCCTCGGTGGCCGTGACCGGCGAGCTCATGCTGTCTGCGGTCTCGGGTCCGGTGGAGGACGAGCTGTGTGTGGTCCGCGTCGGCATCGAGGCCGAAAGCGTCCGCTTCGGATCGGTGACTGAACCGAGCCCCTGAGCGGCTCACGGGGTGACGACGTCGAGCCCCTCCGGGGCGATGAGCGCCTCGAGTCGCGGTGGCTTCTGCAGCTGCCGCCTCACGATATTCACCGCACCCATCCCTTCGAGGTCCCTTCGTTCCTCGGCCCCTCCCACGAGCTCCCTCACTTCCGCTTGCTGCCCACCCATTGCCAACCGTCAACGGCTCCTCTATTCCTCTCCCGTCAGCCCCTCTCTCACTGCTCAAACGGCGGGACGCATGCTACGAAGTTTCGTAGCGGGACGGGCGCCGATGTGGCCGCTGACCTGCGGTTTCACGGTTGTCGATGGATGCCGAGGGAGGTTGTTTCGATGCATGGCGGCCTGAAGATCTACCACGGCGTCGCGGCCGCAGCCCGGCACTACGTCGAGACCGATCGCTCCCGGGCGGACGACTACTACCTCGCCGAAGGAAGCGGGATCGCGATGCGCTTCGCCGCGACTCCCGACGGCATCGACCGCCGCGCCGATATGGACGGCGAGACCTACGAGCGCTGGGTGGCTGGCTACGACGTCGACACCGGCCTCGCGAAGGGGCGGTTGCGGAAAGACGAGAAGGGCGTCCGGTTCGTCGAGGTGACCGTCAACGGGCCGAAGACCTGGTCGCTCGCAGCCGCGCTGCATCCAGAAGTCGCCGAGGCCTACGACGCCGCTCAGATGGCAGCGGCCGAGGAGATCATCGGCTGGCTCGCGTCCCACGCGACGACTCGTGTCGGGCCGCGCGGGCGGCAGGTGCAGGTGCCGATCGAACAGATCGAGGCAGCCGTCGTACGCCACTTCACCTCCCGGGCCGGGGACCCTCATCGGCATCTGCACCTCCAGATCAACGCGCGAGCACTCGCGGCGGGCGGGTGGCGCGGGCTGCACACCGTCGGGGTCCGCGACAGTCTGGAGGCGATCAACGGGATCGGGCACGCGGCTGTTATGACCGACCCGGGGTTCCGCGAGGCACTGGCGCGACGCGGGTTCACCCTCGACGCCGCAACCGGTGAGGTCGTCGAACTGGCGGCGTACTCCGGAGCGTTCAGCGCACGGGCGAAGCAGATCGAGGCAAACATCGACACCTACGAGGCTGAGTGGCGTGACGAGCATCCCGGCGAAGTGCCCGGGCCCGCTCTGCGGCAGGCTTGGGACCGACGAGCGTGGGCCGACGCCCGCCCCGACAAGGTCGCGCCGACCAGCGGCGAGGAGCTGCGTCAGCGGTGGATCGAAGAACTGCACGAGCTCGGCTATCAGCCGCCGACCGCGAACGCGCAGCTCTGCTCCCTGCGCGCAGGTGCGGTCGGTCGCGACGGTGTGGTCGAGCTGACCCTCGCCCGCCTCGGCTCCCGTCGCTCGGCATGGAATGCAGCCGACGCCCGGGGCGAGGTCGAGCGCATCATCGCGTCGAGCGGAGGAGTCGTGGACGCAGCGGTCCGCATCGAGTTGACCGAGGATCTGACCGCTCGCGTCGTCGCCGCGTCGGAGCCGTTGCTCGGCCGCGCCGACGAGCCCGAGCACGTCCGCACGCTCACCTCGGCCGACGTGTTGGCCGTCGAGTACGAGATCGTGGACCACATCATCACCCGCGCCGAGTCCAAGTCGATCACTGTCATGGAGGGCGCAGCCGGTGCTGGCAAAACGGCCCGACTGGCCTCTATCCGCGAGCGGGCGACCGCTGGAGGCCGTCAGATGGTCGTGGTCACGCCGACCCTCAAGGCGGCCCAGGTCGCCGAGGGCGCGACCGGCGCGGCGGCGTACTCCGCCGCCTGGTTGCTGCACCAGCACGGCTTCCGATGGGATGCAGATGGTCGATGGACCAGGGTCGACTCCTCGGCCGATGCCCGGGCCCGGCTACGTCGCGGCGACCTGCTCGTCGTCGACGAGGCGGGCATGGTCGATCAGGACACTGCCCGCGCGCTACTCCGCCTGGCCGACGAGACCCAGGCACTCATGATGCTGGTCGGCGACCGCCATCAACTCCCGGCCGTCGGCCGTGGCGGGGTCCTGGATCTGGCGATTAGGTACGCACCCGATCGGGTGCAACAGCTCGACGGCGTACGCCGGTTCGTCGATCCGGAGTATGCGCAGTTGTCGTTGCAGATGCGCGCCGGGTCCCCGCCCGGGGAGGTCTTTGATCAGCTGGTGGCTCGCGGGGAGATCGTCATCCACGCGAGCGCTGTCGAGCGGACGCGGCGACTCGCTGCCGAAGCCAGCGTCGGCAAGCTCGTCATCGCCGACACCCGCGAGGAGGTTGGACGGGTCAACACCCTCGCGCACGGGATCCGCAAGGCGACCGGTGAGGCCGACGAGCAGGTGCTGACCGCGGCAGGTGAACGGCTCGGCGTCGGCGACACCATCGCGACCCGGCGCAACGACCGCGATGCCGACGTCGCGAACCGCGAGTTGTGGACCGTCGTCTCGTGCGATCGCGGCGCGCTCACCGTTAGGGGCGAGGCGGGGACTCGTGTGTTGCCGCCCGACTACGTGCGCCGCGATGTCGAGCTCGCCTACGCCACGACCGCCTACGGCGCGCAAGGCGCCACTGTCACCGAGAGCCATGTGTTGGTCGGCGAGCACAGCGGAGCCGCGTCGGCGTACGTCGCGATGACCCGGGGCCGGTCGCGCAACGTGGCGCACCTGGTCGCCGAGACCGTCGACGATGCGCGCAAGCAGTGGTGCGAGGTGTTCGGCCGTGACCGCGCCGACCTCGGACCGGCGCACGCACGGGAGGCCGCTGCCGAGGCGGTCGAGCGCTACGGACCGATGGCTCGTCGCTACTCCCGTCGCCCGGCGCTAGCGCAACGGCAGCCCAGCGACGACTTCAGCTATCGACCACCGGCGCCGTCGTCCGGCGGGCCTGGTCTCGGGATCTGATCCCCCGGCGGCAGCGGCCGCGGGTCGAACCGCGTCCTTCGCTGCCGACGCGGCGGGGACGGAGGCGGCTTCGGAATGGACTGGTACTCGCGGATCAGGGCCCGCGGTGCGAGGAACCCGTCCTCGAAGATGATCGAGCGCAGCCCGTCGAGCTCCAGCGGCGCAGTGGCCAGCCGGATTGCCGGCGCCCAGGCATCCCGCACCGAGTCGGGCAGGTCGAGCTCGTCCCAGAGGTCGACCAGCAGGCCGCCGTCCATCCAGCGGATCATCTGCTGGGGCAGCCCGCGGCGGATCAATTGCTCGTAGACACCGCGCCGCTCGTCCCTGTCGCGCATGTTCCACGAGCGCATGCCGGTGTTCCGGATCTCGTCGGGGATCTTGAGCGTTGCGAAGCAGGTTGGCGGCTCGACGGCCCAGAGCATGCTCGGCGCCCAGAACTTCACGATCCCGGTCGGGTGGTGCTCCACCCAGTCGACGTGCCCGCGCAACGTGAACTCGTAGCCCATCGCCGCAAGGATCCGGGACGCGACCTTCAACGACGGCGACTTCAGGCCGCGCTCGTACTGCGACAGCGTCGCCTGCGACGTACCCGAAATGGCAGCGAGCTCGACCTGCGTCAGACCTCTGGCCCGGCGCGCGATTCCAAGAAGGAACGAGCGGTCCATCGGAACCACGATATCCGATCGACTTTATTTCGCCCTCTGGCTGGCACCGCCCGCGTACCTACCTGTCGCCCACGATTCTCGCGGGCCTTCGACAAGCAGGAGGAACCATGAACAACAACGCCAACGACGTTCCCTTCCACGCTCGCCACGACGACGAGTTGCTCACGCTCGATGACGTGGCCGAGATCCTGCGGACCCCGGTCAACACCGTGCGCTGGTGGCGCCAGGAGGGCACCGGGCCGGACTTCTTCAAGATCGGACGGCGGCTCTACACGACCGTCGGCGACCTGCGGACGTTCATCCGCACCCAGCGGCTTGCCTCCCGGCCCGTGCTCGGCAAGCCGAAGGCGGTGTGAGACCGATGGACGACCCGCGCCACGTCTTCCTCAGCGCGAGCGAGGTGATGGCTCGCTACGGCTGGGGCAAGACGAAGGGCTATCAGAGCCTCAAGGACCGGTCGCTCGTGCCGGCGCCGGTGATGAGGCATCCTGACCGGTGGCGTCTCGACCAGCTCCTTGCCTGGGAAGAGAAGCGGATGGCCTTGGCGGAAGCGGCTTTGGAGGCGCTCGTTACGCCGGACCGGGAGCCGACGTTCGTCAGCGACCTGCTCCCCAAGCCAAAGCGGCGCCGGTCCGCTTGACCCATCAGGGCCGTAAGGCTGCGACCGACTCGACGAGGCCGTCACGTTCGAGCATTGCCAGGACATCAGCGAACGTTGCCGGAGGGTTGCCGCGGGAGTCCGCGATCCGCTGAACCGCCCCGTAGACCGAGTCGCGGCTCAAGTCGATCTGATCGAGGATGTAGTCGTCGGCCGATTTCGCCTCCATGTCCCACTTCTCCAGCACGTTGGGCGGAAAGTCCCTTCAGGTTGTGCGTCACGATCACTTGGGCGCGTGCCTTGATCGCTGCCGCGAGCACGTGGCGGTCGCCGGGGTCCGGCAGGTCGACGGCGTCGACCAGGGGCTCATAGCCCGTCACGAGGCAGTCGCGGACCGCGCGGTTCATCAGGTCGCGCGTGCGGGCCAGCCGCTGCGGATCGGGGTCGGGCCGATTCATGGCTAGGTTGCGGAAGACCTCATCGAGGATCTGGTCGGTCCACTTCGCCTGAACCAGTCCAGCTTGAGCGACGCGGATCAGCAGGTCTCGGAGCGTGCTCGGGTAGAGCACGTTGGCGTCGTAGAGAACGACGAACGACACCTCAGAGAAGGCCCATCTCTTGGTTGAGCCGGGTCAGCTCGTCTGCGGCCTGACGGCGCTCCTGGTCGTCGCGTGCCATGTAGGCCATCAGCGACTGCGCCTTGATCCGCCGGTGCTTGCCCACCTTCCGGTAGTCGATCTCGCCAGCATCGAGCAGGCCGATGAGGAACGGCCGGCTGACGTTGAGCAGTTCCGCCGCCTGCTGGGTGGTCAGCTCGGCGTGAGCAGGCACCACCGACACCCCCTGCCCCGCAGCCATGTGCGCCAGCACCTGGGCGAGGAGCTCCACAGCACCGCGCGGAACAACGAGGGTCTCCTCAGGGTCGTCGGCGACCACGAGCCGGATAATGCTGTCGGCGTGCTCGGCCAGGTAGCTCTTGACGTGAGGCAGCGCCTCGACAGCGGTGTTGATGTCGGACTCGTCAGGCTGTACGGGCGTGAGTGCCCAAGCGGTCATGGTGTCTCCTCTCCTGAGTGACCAGGATTCGCAATATTCGAAGCAAACGCAATAGTCGCTTCGTCCCAGCACGAGCCTCGTCGGCCGAGCATGAGAGGTGCGCTCAGCCGCTCGGTCGACTTCAGTGGCGCGACCGGCAGGATTGACGTCGTGAGCGACCTGCAGGCCGAACTCGAGAGCTTGAGGAGCGAGAACGCGCGCCTGCGCAAGCTGCTCAAGCTGACGGATGCGGAAGCTGCGCCCGCTCGCGGCTCCCAGGCGGCGTGGTTCGACAAGGCGCCGGGTTCGGTGGATGCTCGGTCGTCCTCGCGGGCCAAGGTCGAGTTCTACGCCGCGCTGTTCGGCGCAAGACGCGACGTCTATGCCGTCCGCTGGGACAACATCCGCAGCGGCAGGTCGGGGTGGATGCCCGCAGTCGAGGGCGGGTGGCGCAAGGGCCGACGAGCCTCCGACATTCGACACCTGCCGCTGACGCCCGAGGTGCTCGCCGCGCATCTGACGGGCGACGTCCACATCGGCCTCTATCCGATGCTCCCCGGCGACCAGACCTGCTGGCTCGCCGCCGACTTCGACGGGCAAGCAGCGATGCTCGACGCGCTCGCCTACCTGAAGGCGGCCCGAGCTGTCGGCGCACCCGCCGCCCTGGAGGTGTCCCGGTCCGGGATCGGCGCGCATGTCTGGATCTTCTTCACCGACCCCGTACCAGCGGCCACCGCGCGCCAACTCGGGACCGCACTGGTCCGCGAAGCCATCGCGATCCGCGGCCGGATGGACCTGCGCTGCTACGACCGGCTCTTCCCGTCCCAAGACGTTCTCCCCGGACAAGGCCCCGGCAACCTCATCGCGGCACCACTGCACGGCAAGTCACGCAAGCTCGGCACCACGGTGTTCCTCGACCTGGCCACGCTGGAGCCCTTCGACGACCCGTGGGAATACCTCTCCACCCTGGAGCGCCTCACACCGAAGCAAGTCACGAGGCTCGCGTCTGCGCTCCGCGAGCCGACGGTCGGGGCACACGTCGACCGCGCCCGGCCCGCCCGGTCGACCAGGACTCAGCCGAATCCGGCACCGATCGTGCATCTGACCCTCGACGGCACGGTGAGGATTCCCGGCCCGGAGCTGAGCCCCTCGCTCTATGCGACCTTGAAGCACGCGGCGTCGACGTACAACCCAGATTTCTACGACCGCCAGCGCCGCCGGCAGTCGACGTGGAACGTCCCTCGCATCATCACCTCCTACGACGAGACGCTCGATGACCACCTGGTCCTCCCGCGCGGACTGCGAGACACCGCGACGCGACTCATCGAGGGAGCCGGCAGCAAGGTCGAGGTCGACGATCAGCGGGTCGCCGGAGACCCTTTGCGCCTCTCGCCGACCTTCGATCTCAGGCCGCAGCAGCAGGAAGCAGTGGAGGCCGTACTGCCGCACGAGTTGGGACTCTTGGTCGCTCCGCCCGGCTCTGGGAAGACCGTCATGGCCTGCGCCGTCATAGCCCAGCGAACCGTTTCCACGCTGGTGCTGGTCGACCGCAAGACGCTCGCCGACCAATGGCGCCGCGAAATCACCGACCTCCTCGGCACCAAGCCGGGGCAGCTCGGCGGCGGCCGATCCAAGCTCACCGGCATTGTTGACATCGCCACTTTGCAGACGCTCGCCCGCCGAACCGACCTCGCCGACAAGCTCGGCGCCTACGGCCAGGTCATCGTCGACGAGTGCCACCACGTCCCGGCAGCCGCGTTCGAGACCGCTGTCCGCGCCATCCCCGCGCGCTTCTGGGTCGGGCTCACCGCCACGCCCTACCGGCGCGACGGCCTCGATGACCTGATCGGCTTCCAACTCGGCCCGGTCCGCCACACCTTCACGCACGCCGACCCAGACACGCTCGAAAGCGCCAACGCCGAGCGGCCACGCCCCGTCCTCATCGTCCACCCCACAGCATTCCAGTTGTCGGAATCGGTCGACTTCGCCATGCCGGGCGCGATCGCGAGCGTCCACACGGCACTCGCAGAGGACAGGGCGCGCAACGAGCAGATCCTCGCCGATGTGGTCGACGCCTTGGGGCGCGGACGACACTGCCTGGTCCTGGCCCAACGCACCGGCCACGTCGACCACCTCGCAGCAGCACTCAGCGCGCAGGGGCTGGACCCAGTGGTTCTCAAGGGCGGCATGGGCGCCAAGCATCGCGCCGCAGCCATCGGGCGGCTCAACCCATCCGATTCGGACTCGCCGCTGCTCGTGGTCGCGACCGGCCACTTCGTCGGAGAAGGCTTCGACTGTCCCGCACTCGACACGCTGTTCCTGGCAGGTCCGGTCTCGTTCAAGGGACGCCTCGTCCAGTACGCCGGCCGGGTACTTCGCGCCCATCCAGGCAAGCAGACTGCCGAGGTGCACGACTACCACGACGTCGAAGTTCCCGTCCTCGCCGCTGCTCTCACCAAGCGGGCACCCGGCTACACCAGCCTCGGGTTCCCCGACCCGCGCAAGCTCGCCTGACCGTCCGGACGGAGGGCGCCCGAGTGATACACGAAAGTGATACACGAAGCCGCGGAATCGGTGTCCAGCGGCGGTCGTCGCTGAACCGACATGAACCGCCACACCCCCGCTGACCTGCGGTGTAGTCAAAATTCGCTGACAGCCACCAAGCGCTCAACCTCGTGGCACCAGTGGCACGCGGCGTACCCGACCGAGAGGAAGATCGGCACGCCGCGCCGCCGCGCCTCGGCGAACACCTCGTCCCCCCACTCCCACCAATCCACGGGATTCTGAGCGTGTTGGAGCAGGTACGGGCTCGTCGCCGAGGCGAGTCGGTTGACCACTCTCCCCACGCTAACCCGCGCTGGTGAGGGGCTCGGGCGGGCTGGTGACACGCGACACCGAACCCGGATGTCGCATCTCGGGTCCCTGGATCGACGTACGGGTGGAAACCACCCCTCACCCGAAGCGACGAGAAGCGATGATCACAGCTCTTACCCATGACACAAGCGCCCCCGACCGCGCGTTCGGCGGCCCAACCCATCGAGGCGACGCGCTCGACCACCTCTCTCCACGCGAGATAGAGGTGCTGGAGCTGATGGCCGAAGGCCGGTCGAATCTCGCCATCGGCGAAGAACTCACCGTGGAGCTCAAGACGGTCGAGACCCATGTCAGCCGCGTCTTCACCAAGCTCGGGCTCAGCGGGGACCGGCACGAGAACCGTCGCGTCCTCGCGGTCCTGACCTTCTTCGGCCGCGAGGGCATCCATGCGGCGTCGTGACGCCGGCTCGCGACAATGACCCTCGGCGGTCTACCGATCCGTGGGCGCACCGAGGGCGTCGAGCATCGATTCGAACAGCGGCGTGAGCCGCGAGAGCTCTTCGAGGTGTGCCTCACTGAGGTCTGCCAACAGCTGTTCGCCGGCGGCCGAGAGCCGGAGACGCACCACGCGATGGTCGTCGCGGTCTCGAGAACGCTCCACGAGCCCGGCCCGTTCGCAACGATCGATGAGCTCGACCGCGGAGTGATGGCGGATCAGGAGATAGTCGGCAGCCTGGCTGATGGTGAGGCCCGCCTCCGGATCCGCCCCGGCATGCCCGCGAACTGCCAGGAGAAGCTGGTGCTGACTGGGTGTCACCCCGTGAGCGGCGGCCTGCTCCGCGCTCCAGCGCTCGAACCGTCGCAGCCCCGACCGCACAGTGAGCAGGCGGGCGTAGTCCTGATCGGTCACTCGGCGTCGGGGTGGGGGTGATGGCATGGCTCACCTCGTGTCCCTCAGCGGAGCAACGGTCGGTGTGACGTTGCCTCGCCTCACGATACAAGGACGGGCTCCGAGGTCCCGCCGCCGGAGGGCACGCCGTAGACGACATGGGTTTTCAATCGTAACGCGATAGACTCGTATCACGATATGTCTCTCACTCAAGGACCTCCCATGGCGCTCTATCTCGTCATCAGCGTGCTGATCTTCCTGCTGGTCGCCTACAGCTGCGTCGCCCTCATCATCGGGCTGCTCGGAGAGGTCGGAGCGGTTCGCCTCGCACGTTGCCCACGATGCGCCCATCTCGTGGTGAACCCTCGGGACACTGCGCAGTCCTGCCCCTACTGCCGTCACGTGCACCTCGCGCATCCGCTGCGCACCCTGCGACACCCGGTCCGAGAGCTCGTGCACCACTAGTGTCCTCGCCCTTGGAGGCCTCGGCCGGGGTCAGCGCTGGGACCTCCGCGGGGTGTTGGCAGCCGTGACACGTCGCCTGACTGAACGACCACACAGCGACGTGGACGGAGCACGTACATGATGGTCCGCAACGGGGGCCCCGGTGTTGGGCAAAGCGCGTACGGCGGTCTCCTGCCGCGCTCCTGGCTTGCGCAGACGGGAGCGCGGCCGCTTGCTCGGACCCTGTCGCCCGAGACTCAGGTGATCTCCGGGAGCTCCTGCCCGGCACTCAGCAGGGCTCGGAAGGGATCGCCGCTCCCGTCCAGTCGGTCCAGGACGGTTCGGATCGTCCAGCGATCGGGACGTAGCTCGGGATCGTCGAGCTCGTCCCAGGCGATCGGCACGGACACCGGCGCGCCGGGGGCGGGGCGGGGCGAGTACGGCGCCACCAGGGTCTTGTTGACGGCGTTCTGGGTGTAGTCGAGCCGCGCCAGTCCCTTGCGCGCCTTGACCTCCCACTCCCAGCTCACCAGGTCCGGCACGACCCTCCCGACGGTTCTGGACAGCCTCTCCACCCATGCCCGTGTCTCGTCGAACGAGTAGCCACCGGTGACCGGCACCCAGATCTGGATGCCGCGGCGACCCGTCACCTTGGCTCGCGCCGTCACGCCGAGGTGGTCGAGTGCCGTGCGATGGAGCCGCGCCAGCACCAGGAGGTCCTCCCAGGTCGTGTGACCACCCGGGTCGAGGTCGATCAGGGCGTACGTCGGCTCGTGCGGCGCGTCGGTCCGGGAGGTCCAGGGGTGCCACTCCAGCGCGCCGAAGTTGGCCGCCCAGACGAGTGCGGCGGGCTCGTCGACGACGGTGTAGGTGGTGGTCTCGCCCTCGTCGGCCGCGAGGTTGTCCCATGCTCCCAGCCAGCTCGGGGCGTGATCGGGCCGCTGCTTGTGCCAGAACCCCTTCTTCTCCGCACCGTTCGGGTATCGATGCAGGTTGAGCGGCCGTCCCTCGAGGTAGGGAAGGGCCACCGGGGCGATGCGGGCGGCGTAGGCGAGGAACTCGCGCTTGGTCACCGGCGGGTCGCCACCGAAGAGGACCTTGTCGAGGTTCGTGACCTTGAGCCGGCGACCGAAGACCTCCCACGTCCCCTGCCTGCCGAATGCCTCGAGCTCGTCGATCGCCTCGTCGGGAAGTGGTTCCGGTAGCAGTGACACACTGGCCTCCGTGGCGGGAAGGTCGGAGCGCCACATCCGGTCCGGCTCGGCCCTGACCTGCTCGTTCGTGCGTCCGCTGAGCACCGATCTCGGATGATCCTCCGGGTCCCAGCCGTCCACGGCATGTCCGTCACGCTTGTGCAGCAGCATCCACGGCTCTCCGCCCTCGTCGCCGTCGCGACGTACCAGGACCAGCCGGCCACGGAGCTTCTCACCATGCATCTCGGCGTGCAGCTCTCCCGACTCGACGGCAGCCCTGGGGTCGTCGGTCTTGACCGGCTCCCAGGTGCCGGTGTCCCAGACGATCACGTCCCCGCCGCCGTACTCCCCCGAGGGGATGACCCCCTCGAAATACAGGTACTCGAGCGGATGGTCCTCGACGTGCATCGCCAGCCGCCTCGCCTGCGGGTCCAGGGTCGGGCCCTTGGGCACGGCCCAGCTGACCAGGACGCCGTCGATCTCGAAACGCAGGTCATAGTGGAGCCTGCTCGCCCGATGCCGCTGCACGACGAACCTGGCGCCGCCGGGGCCGGGCGCGACCACTCCCGACGGCTCCGGTGTCCGTGTGAAGTCCCGCTTGCGTCGGTAGACCTCCAACCGGTCGCCGCCCATGTCGTCAAGGTTCCCCCGGGGCGCTCCGGCATGCCACTCGGCGAGGACGAGCAGATTCTCGGGCTCGCCCGTGTTCGTCGGTCAGAGGATCGGTCTGCCGCCGGTGACGGCCACGCGCGCGCCGGAGACGAAGCTCGCCTCGTCGGAGGCCAGGAGGACATAGACAGGCGCCAGCTCGACCGGCTGGCCGGGACGTCCCAGTGGGGTGTTCGAGCCGAACGACTCCACCTTCTCCTCGTCCATCGACGAGGGGATCAGCGGAGTCCACACCGGCCCCGGCGCGACGCTGTTGACCCTGATGCCCCGGTCTCCCAGCAGCTGCGCGAGGCTGGCGCTGAGGTTGGCAATGGCCGCCTTGGTGGCGGCGTACGGCGCCAGGGTCGGGTTCGGGTTGTCGGAGTTGATCGACGAGCTACCGATGATCGAGGCGCCCGCCTCCATGTGAGGCACGACTGCCTTGCAGAGGTGGAACATCGCCGACAGGTTCGTGGCAAGGGTGTGGTCCCACTCCTCGTCCGGAATGTCCTCGATCGACTCCCGGGTCATCTGGTACGCGGCGTTGTTGACCAGTACGTCGATCCGGCCGAACTCGTGGACAGCGCGGGCGATGATCTCGCGACAGTGCTCGGGCGAGGAGATGTCGCCGGGGACGAGGACGGCGCGCTGGCCGGCCTCCTCGACGTACCGTGCGGTGTCGGTGGCGTCCTCGTGCTCGTCGAGGTAGCTGATCACCACGTCGGCACCCTCGCGGGCGTAGGCGATCGCCACGGCGCGACCGATGCCACTGTCACCACCGGTGATCACGGCTGTCTTCCCCTTGAGGCGCCCATGCCCTTCGTAGGTCTCTTCGCCGCAGTCGGGTCGCGGCTCCATGCGCGCCTGAGAACCGGGCGGCTCCTGATGCTGTGGCGGTTGGCTCATGGCCCCCACGTATCCCCTGGGCGGCCAACCATGCCGCGCTTCCGAAATCAGCCCTGAGCCCGGGTCGGCCGGTCGACCGACACCCGGGCGTCAGCTGCGAGGCCGTTCAGCGCCTGATCGATCGTCATCTGCTCCCAGGGGCGAGCCGCGGGAGGAAGTGATCGCAAGGCTCTGTGGTAACGCACAAAGGCCGGGAAGTCGGCGGGGAAGACCGCCGGATCGACGCCGAGCAGCTGCCCGCTGCGGCGTGCGCGACCGGCGAGCTGCTGCCAGGTGCGCGCATCGGCCAAGCCCCGTGACCCGACCCCGTGGTTGAAGAGCATCACGCCGATGTCGTCGTAGGTGCGGGTGTCGAGGTAGGCGGCGAGGTCGTCGGCGGCCTGGCGAACAGGAAAGAAGGTCCAGAACGGTACGGAGGCGGTGGCGATCGTCCGCCACGGGTCATGCACGATGAACGAGCTGACCAGAAGCCGTTCTGCGCCTTCTCCCCGACCTCGGAGCCATGGGCGCACGGTGTCGGCCACCGCGGCCGCCGGGTGCTGCGGGTGCTCGTACCGGATCTCGACGACCGGGTGCCCGGCCGACTCGGCCCATGTGCGCACGGCGTCCAGGAGCGTGTCCGCGAACCCCCATTCGGCTTCGGCGGTGGTGTCGTTCGGTGTGGGGGTGCCGGGTCGCTCGAGATACTCCTCGGCGCTCATTCCGCCTTGCGCGCCGGACTGGAAGACGTGGCGTTCCGCGTACCTCGTGACCGGCCAGTCGGAGGTGTCCCTCACGATGACCACCGGCGCTCCGGGGAGCAGACATGTCTCGAGGAAGCGCTGGTACGCCTCGGGTAGCCGACGCCACTTCACACGGAAGTACGCCATCTGCGACGCGCTCAAGGCGTCCTGGTTGGCGTCGTGCATGTGATGCAGCTGCACGCCGGGGTTGGGCTCGAGCAGCTTGCCGGCGTGTCGCACCCCGAACTCGGCGGCGCCCGCGTAGTCCTCCGGATCTGCACCTGGCCTTCGCACCGGGATCAGCAACGTCTGGGGCAGCCATGGAACACCGCATGCGGCCGCAAGATGGGTGATGGCTCCGTTCGAGGAGCCCAAGAAGACAGCCGGGAGCGGGCCTTCGCCGTACTGGCCGGTCACCCAGGCGGCCACCTGCTCCATGTCGATGCCGCCGAGCCTGTCCGGCGGGACCCCTTCGCGGCCGCTCGCGATCGCATACGCACGGAGGCGGAGCGGCCGGGGCAGCAGCCTGCTCGCGTGGACGAGGGGCACCTTGAGCCGGGACTGACCCAGGTACGGGAAGTCCTGATGCCTCAGGGCTCGGGCCAGGGAAGCCACGAACGCCGAGGCGGAGTCGAACGACGCGACTGCCTTCTCAGGCGGCACCGTCACCATGCCATGCCTCCCGTGTGCAACCTCGACCGCATTCAGGCCGCCCGTTCGGCAAGGCTGCGGAGCGGTGCGGACCAGGCGTCCGGATACAGCCACACGAAGGCATGGGCGCCGGGCATGGCTGTCCACGTGGTGGACCGGCCCGCTCCGGCGAGCTCATGCATCCACGCGTCCGTGCTGAGGCGGTCCTCCGTGGCGCGCAGGGCGAGGACCGGCATGGGAAGACGTGCCACCTGCTCCTCGAGCCGGTCGCGGAGGTGCACCTTGATCAGGTGCGCGACGCCACGCGGGCCGGCCCGTTTCCATTCTGGCAGGTGGCTCTCCTCGAGTCCCGGTGACGGTGCCCGTGCGTCCAGGCGCCAGTGGTACAGCAGTCTCGGCAGAGATCGCACGCTCGGGTCGATCGTCGGACTCGCCAGGCCGATCGCGCTCACGCCCTCGGGCGACAGCACGCCGGTCCACGCGGCGACCTGGGTGCCGCTCGAATGACCGACGACCATCGGGCGGTCGAGCCCGGATGCCTGCAGCCAGTGGGCGACCGCCTCGCCGTATCCAGGGACGTCCAGCCATCGTGTGGCTTGTCCGCTCCCGGCGTACCCGGGAAGGTCGAGGACGTGCACCTGCGTCCAGCGCGCGAGCTCGGCGCAGGCTGGCAGGAGGTAGTCGGAGACGGTCATGCCCTGCACGACCACGACCGATGGGAGACCGTTGCGCGGCTCGCCGAGCACCCGGGTCCGGATCCGTCCTTCCGGGACGTCGGTGTATCGGAGCACCATCTCGCGGGGCAGCTCGGGTGGCGTCAGCACGAGCCACGCCCTGAGTCGTCGACGCGACAACGGGGCCAGCCCAGACCGGTGGACATCGCCTGCTCCTTCCGCCAGTCGACGACGTACCCGGTGCAGGGCGCTTCCATGTCGGCCGGCGCGGGCTCCGCTCAGCCGGTGTCCCGCCGTCGTGGCGGATCAGGCGGCTCTGCGCACGAACGCGAGGCGCCACACCTCGGGGCCTCGCTCGAGGTACTCCACCCGGAACGCACCGGCGTAGCCCTCGGGTTCGGAGCGCAGGTGCTGCTCGGCGCCCTGTCGTACCTGGTCCCGGTCGTGCTGGGCGGTGGCCCGGTCGCCGTACGCGCCGGGAACGCCGTCCTGGACCGCGGCAGCGCGCTTCGCGTCGTCCTTGTCAATGCCGGCCTGCTGGTCTGTCTGCTCCCCGTCCCGCCGGAGGTGCGGACCCTGGCCTCACTGCTGGTGCTGGTCGGGCTGGCGTCCTTCATCCCGTTGCTCTTCATGGCCATGGGCGCGGTTCGCAGGGCCAAGAGGCAACCCGCCACGACCACGACCACAGTCTCCGGGTCCGTGGGGGTCCGTTCACGCGGACCGGCCCCGGTCGCCGCGGCTCGGCCGCGAGGACAGATCACCGGGCTGGCCGCCACCGGCCTGGCGTCGTGGCGCTGGCAGTCGCGGTCGGGGTCGATCTCGACCCGGCGGTCCTCGCCCACAGCGGATCCGCCGGGTCGGTTCGGCCGGCGCCAGGCCCACCCGGCGGACGACCAGGGTGGCGGTCACCGCCGACCACATGCGGTTCACACCCTCGACGATCTCGGTGCCGTCGGGCAACCGGCTGGTCATCGAGACCTACGGAACGCGGAAGACGTCGTGCACGACCTGACCCTGGACTCCGGCGCCACGAGCGGGAGGCTCGCGCCAGGAGGGTCGACCGGGTTCGTGGTCGGTGTGGTGGGCCGGGACGTCGACGGCTGGTGCTCCGTCCTGGGCCACCGGCAGATGGGCATGGTCTTCCACATCGACGTCACCGGGTCTTCCACTTCGAGTCGTTCTGCGGCGTCGTCCTCCATGCCGGGAATGGACATGAGCTCCACTCCCGGCGACAAGGCGAGCACCGGCGACGCCGCCGATGACCTGGACTTCGGAGCCGACCCCGGGCCGGGGTTCACCGCACACGACGCCACCCTTCCGCCACTGACCGACCAACGGGTACACCGGGCCACCCTCACGGTCACCGAGGTCGAGCGCGCCGTTGCCCCAGGGGTGACCCAACGACTGTGGACGTACGACGGGCATGCACCCGGGCCGGTGCTCACGGGCGGGTCGGCGACCGGTTCGTCATCCGCCTCGTCAACGACGGCTCCATCGGCCACTCGGTCGACTTCCACGCCGGCGCGCTCGCCCCGACCGTCCCATGCGCACCCTGGCCCCCGGGCGGTCACTGCTCTACCGGTTCACCGCCACCCGGGCGGGCGTGTGGATGTACCACTGCTCGTCGATGCCGATCTCTGCCCACATCGCCAGCGGCATGTTCGGCGCCGTGGTCATCGAGCCTCCCGGCCTTCCTCACGTCGCTCGGAGCTACCTGCTCATCCAGTCCGAGCTGTACCTCGGCCCTCAGGGCGGCACCGTCGACCTGGACAAGCTGTACGCCGACGAGCCCAACGCCGTGGTGTTCGGCGGCTACGCGAACCAGTACGACCAACGGCCGCTGCACGTCCGAGTCGGGCAGCGGGTCCGGGTGTGGGTGCTCGACGCCGGCCCGACCCGGCCGCTGTCCTTCCACGTGGTCGGCGGCCAGTTCGACACGACGTACGCCGAGGGTGCCTACCTCCTGAAGGGCGGGACGGGCGGGAGCCAGGCGCTGGCACTTCAGCCGGGGCAGGGCAGGTTCGTCGAGCTCACCTTCCCCCAGGCAGGCCACTACCCGTTCGTCTCCCACGTGATGGTCGACGCCGAGCGCGGCGCCCACGGCGTGTTCGCCGTCCCCCGCGCTGAGGGTGGTGCCTGCCCGTGGGGGTCAGAGCAGTCCGCGGTGCTGCTTGAGCTCGAGGATCCGTCGAGCGGCGACGTTCACCCGGTGGCGGAAGTGCCTGATGTGCGCGGCCCGGTGGAGTACGGCGGCGTACATGGCCGGCAGGGTGGTCGGGTTCACGGTCAGAACCATGTCGCCGCCGGCCCGGATGAACTTCACCGCGCGAGCCCCGTAGCTCCAGGGCGACACCTGGCGCGCGTTGCCCAGGTCGTCGGAGATGATCACGCCCCGGAACCCGAGGTCTCCGCGGAGCATGCCGTGGATGATGCGGGGTGAGAAGGCGGCGGGGCGCTTCGGGTCGATCCGGTGGTAGTAGGCCGTGGACATCATCACCGCCGGGACGCCGGCCTTGATCGACCGTGCGAACGGGGTGATGGAGGCGCCGTGCCGGGTCGTGGCGTAGTCGGTCACGCCGGTGGAGGTGTCGGTGTTGGCGTGGACGCGGCCCAGGCCCGGGAAGTGCTTGATGGTGGGCACGACCCCGTGGGCCGACAGACCGGCAGCGAACGCCCTGCCGTGGCGGGCCACGATCCGCGGGCGGAAGCCGAACTCCCGGTCGAATCCGCCGATGGGTGGGTTCGACGCCGCGGCACGCCGGCTCGGGACCGTGTCTTCGACGGGGGCCAGGTTCATGTTGAGGCCCGCCCGCGCCAGCTGGTGCGCCCACCTCCCGGCGGCCCTCCGGAGCCTGATCGGTCGCCAGGTGCCCTGCGTCAGTGCGGTCGGCATCCGGGAGAAGCCGCGGCCCTGGAGGACCTGGACGAGCCCACCCTCCTGGTCCGTGGCGATCAGCAGTCGGACGCGGTCGGTGGCGGCCTTCGTCGCGCGCGCCTGGGCAAGCCTCGAGGCGCGTGCGGGCACGCTGGTGCCACCGTAGCTGCGGCCGGTCAGCATGATGTTGCCGACGTGCCGACGGGTGATGTGCGCCAGCGTCGCGCCGTATGGGCCGACGGCCGGGGTGCCGACCATGAACAGCTGCCCGACCTTCTGGCGCAGCGTCATCTGGTCGAGGACCGACTTCGCCGTACGGGCGCGCCGTGACACGGGTGGTACGACGTGGGGCGCGACGAGCGCGGCGGTGGACGGTTCTTCGGTGTACGTCGCGGACGCGTCCGGGGCGGTGTCGACGGCGAGCCCTCCCATCAGACCCACGGCCGTGACCCCCGCGACGGTCAGCCGGAACGACGTCGACACCCGAGACTCCTTCGCAGTGGTGGGCAGCTTCCGTGTGGTGGGCGGCGCTGGTTCGGCGTACACCCCGCCCGGTCCGCATTCGACTGTGCCACACCCCGGCCCTGACACCCGACTCCTCGCCTGTGGACAAGCGTGTTCCACGGGGATAGTCCCTGACGAAACTGTCCGCTTCCGGCACTGAGGCCGTTCGTTTCGTCAGGGACTATCCGGAGCCGGCGACCGTCCAATCCGGCCCCCCGACCACCAGCCGGCCGTCAGCCTCGGCCAGCAGGGTCTTGAACACCCGGGCCGGTTCGACCCCGAGCACCCCCGCGGCCTCCAGCCCGTACGACGCCGCCCGCGGGTCGTGGGGATAAGGATGGAGTGTGGAGGATGCCGGCGCGTTCCAGAGCCCGGAGCGCCGGCGTGGCAGCGCGGCTCCGAGGCATGGCGCGACGCCACCCGGCCGTCCATCACCCGAAGGGGTGTGCACCACCCCCGGGATCACCGTGGAGACTGTTCCGCGTCTCGGGGCCCACGAGGGGCCCCC
>JAFMQY010000047.1 GCA_017354415.1 Nocardioides sp. | reverse complement strand
CGGACGGCCAGGTCGTCAGGCGCCAGGACCGTCCCCGACTCCAGGTCGCGCGCGGCGACGGTGACCCGGGTGGTGGCCGGACCGGGCGGACGTACGGCGTGCAGGCCCGCCACCACGGCAAGCGCCACGCACACGGCGGCCAGGGGACGACGACGTGCCAGCACGGTACGCCGGAGCCGACGGCGCAGCCGGGTGCGGCGATCGGCGGTCAGCGGCCGGTCTGACGGGTCGGTCGAGGCAGGCATTCGCCGACCGTAGGCGGGTCAGACTTGTCGCCGCGGGCTCTCTCCACAGGCGCCGCCGGGGTGCAGGTCGGGTGCTAGGTCAGGCGCTCGACGACGACCCGGCGGTGCTCGTTGTAGCCGACGACGTGCTGGAGGAGCCGGGGGAGGAGTCGCTGGAGGACGACGTGCTGGAGGCGGAGTCGCCGGAGGACGTGGTGCTCGCCGTCTCGGAGCCGTCCGTGGACGAGGACGCCGTCGTACGACTGTCGTTGCGGTAGAAGCCGGAGCCCTTGAAGACGACGCCGACGGCGTTGAACACCTTGCGCAGCCTCCCGCCGCACTCAGGGCAGACGGTGAGCGCGTCGTCGGTGAAGCTCTGGAACTCTTCGAAGGCGTGACCGCACTCGGTGCAGCGGTACTGGTACGTGGGCAACGCGGGCGGTCCTCGGGTCGGTGCTGTCGTCGTCACCGGTTGGCACTCACCACCGGCGACTGCTAATTCTACGCCACCACGCCACCCGACCCGTTGAGCCGCGGCCTGTGACCTGTTGAGCCGCGGGTCGGGACCGGTCCGTGGTCAGCACCCGCTGCTCGTGTGGTCAGAACCCGCGGTCCAACCTCGGAGGGGGATCCAGCGGGTGGGGGTGGCGGCGGCGGTGACGGGTCGGTCGTGCGGGTCGGTCGGTACGTCGAGCCCCACCTCGCCGTCGTACAACAGGCAGGCGACCGGGGTGCCGACCGGCACCCGGCCGAGTGCCCGGTCGTAGGAGCCGCCGCCCCGACCGAGCCGCGCACCGGTCGGGGAGACCGCGAGCCCGGGCACGAGCACGACGTCGGCCGTGGCGACGGCTTCGACCCCGAGCCGGTCCACGGGCTCCAGCAGCCCGAGGCGTGCCGGCGCCAGAGACGTGGGTCCACGCCAGGTGCCCCAGTCGAGGTCACGGTCCGGCAGCACGGACGGGAGGATCACCCGCTTCCCTTGTGTGGCAAGGGTTTCCAGCAGTGCTCCGGTGCCCGGCTCCGAGCCGATCGAGACGTACGCCGCCACCGTGGCCGCCCGGCGTACCTCGGGCTGCGCGGTCACCACAGCCGCCAGATCGCGGGCCAACGCCCCGATCTCGGCCACGGACAACCGGTGCCGGGCGGTGCGGATCTGGTCGCGAAGTGCGATCTTCGCCACCGACATCCCGGATGCTGGGAGGTCTCCCGGTCGGGATTGTGGCGGTGGCACCCGGCCAGCCTACGATCGCCAGCATGAGCAGCGCCGGACTCGAACGTGCCAGGGCCAAGATGTCCGAGGCGGGGATCGACCCCGTGGCCATCGAGACCTTCGCCCACTACTACCGGCTCCTGGAGCACGGCGAGACCGGGATGATTCCCGAGTCGTCCATCGAGCCTCTCGACATGGAGTCGCTGGCGGACGTGGAGGTCGACGACGAGACCGCGTCGGCGGCGCTGCGGACCACCGCGGTGATCAAGCTCAACGGCGGCCTCGGCACCTCCATGGGCATGGAGCGGGCGAAGAGCCTGCTCTGCGTACGACGGGGCCTGTCGTTCCTCGACGTGATCGCCCGCCAGGTGCTGCACCTGCGGCGCGAGTACGACGCTCCGCTGCCGCTGATGTTCATGAACAGCTTCCGCACGTCGTCGGACACGATGGCCGCGCTGGCCCGCTACACCGACCTTCCCGTCGAGGGCCTGCCGCTGGAGTTCCTGCAGAACCGCGAGCCGAAGCTCGACGCCCGTGAGCTCACGCCGCTGAGCTGGCCGAAGGATCCCGAGCTCGAGTGGTGTCCTCCCGGCCACGGCGACATCTACACCGCCCTCCGCGGCACGGGCCTCCTGCAGACCCTGCTCGACCAGGGCTACGAGCGGGTCTTCGTCTCCAACTCCGACAACCTCGGCGCCGTGCCCGACCCGAGGGTGGCCGGATGGTTCGCCCAGACCGGCACGCCGTTCGCGATCGAGGCCGTACGTCGTACCCCTTCCGACCGCAAGGGCGGCCACTTCGCCCGGCGCAAGTCCGACGGCCGGATCGTGCTGCGCGAGACGGCGCAGACCTCGAAGAAGGACCAGGCGGCCCTGGCCGACCTCGACCGGCACAGGTTCTGCTCCACCAACAACCTCTGGTTCGACCTGCGGGCGATGTCCGAGGCGCTCGACGCCCGGCACGGCATCCTCGGCCTGCCCCTGATCCGCAACGTGAAGACCGTCGACCCCGCCGACCCGTCGTCGCCCGAGGTGGTCCAGATCGAGACCGCGATGGGCGCGGCGATCGAGGTCTTCGAGGGTGCCCGCACGATCGAGGTCGGTCGCGACCGGTTCGTGCCGGTGAAGACCACCAACGACCTCTTGGTGCTCCGCTCGGACGTGTACGACCTCGGCAGCGACTTCGTCCTGGACCCCGCCGCGGACGCCCCCTACATCGACCTCGACCCCGAGTACTACAAGTCCGTCCACGAGTTCGAGCGCCGCTTCCCCGACGGTGCGCCCAGCTTGCGCGAGGCCACGTCGTTGAAGATCAGCGGCGACTGGACGTTCGGCGCGAAGGTCAAGGTGGTCGGCGACGTGTCGCTGGAGACTGGCGCGGCCGAGCGGCTCGCGCCCGGTAGCGTCTTGGAGCATGACTGACGAGCTCGTCTCGGTCGAGGACCACCGCGACCGGATCCTGTCCTCGATCGACCCGCTCCCGGCCTTCGACCAGCCGCTGATGGAGGCGTTCGGCCTCGCCGCTGCCGAGGACGTGTACGCCTCCGTCGCCCTCCCGGGCTTCGACAACTCCGCCATGGACGGCTACGCCGTCGTCCATGCCGACGTCGCGTCCGCGACCGAGGAGAACCCGGTCCATCTGCCCGTGGTCGGCGAGATCGGCGCCGGCCAGGCGTCGTTGCTGGCCATGTCTCCGGGCACCGCCGTGAAGATCATGACCGGCGCCCCGCTTCCCGCCGGCGCGGACTCCGTGGTCCCCTACGAATGGACCGACCGTGGCGTCGCCAACGTCGTGATCACATCGTCGCCCGAGCCCGGGCAGCACGTGCGGCCGCGCGGGGAGGACGTCGCCGAGGGCGACCTCCTGGTCCAGGAGGGGACCGTGCTCGGCCCACGCCAGATCGGCCTGCTCGCGGCGGTGGGGCGGCCGTCGGTCAGGTCTCGCCCTCGCCCGCGGGTCGTCATCCTCTCGACCGGGTCGGAGCTCCGTGAGCCCGGCACCCCGCTCGGCCACGACGCGGTGTACGACGGCAACTCGTTCCTGCTCGCCGCTGCCGCCCGCCAGGCCGGGGCCATCGCCTACCGGGTCGGCATCGTGCCCGACGAGCCCCGCGCCTTCACCGACGCGCTCAACGACCAGCTGGTCCGGGCCGACATGGTCCTGACCAGCGGCGGGGTCTCGATGGGCGACTACGACGTGGTGAAGGAGGCCCTGGCGCCGCTCGGCACGGTCTGGTTCGGCGCGGTCGCGATGCAGCCGGGCAAGCCGCAGGGGTTCGGCACCATCGGGGAGGACCGGGTCCCGATCATCACGCTCCCGGGCAACCCCGTCTCGTCGTACATCTCCTTCGAGCAGTTCGTGCTGCCCGCGATCCGCCGCATGATGGGCCGAACGCCGTACACCCGGCCGTCGGCCGACGCTCTGCTGATCGACGGGCTCCGCTCGCCCGAGGGCCGCCGGCAGTTCGCCCGCGGCATCCTGTCCGTGGTCGACGGCCGGCTGGCGGTGACCCCGGTCGGGCCGCAGGGCTCGCACATGATCGGCGACCTCGCCGAGTCCGACGCGCTGATCGTCGTGCCCGAGAAGGTGACCTGGGTCGAGGCCGGTGAGACAGTGACCGTGCTGCCGCTCGACGAGGAGTTCTGAGGATGGCGGACAAGCTCACTCATGTCGACGAGTCCGGCGCCGCCCGGATGGTCGACGTGTCCGGCAAGGACGTCACCGCCCGTGAGGCGGTTGCGGCCGGCCGGGTACTGGTCTCCGACGAGGTGGTCGGGCTGCTGCGGGGCGCCGGCGTACCCAAGGGCGACACGCTCGCCGTCGCCCGCCTCGCCGGCATCATGGGCGCCAAGCAGACGCCGTCCCTGATCCCGTTGTGCCACCCGCTCGCACTGTCGTCGGTCGCGGTCGACCTCGTGGTGGCGGACGATGCCGTCGAGATCATCGCCACCGTCCGCACCACCGACCGGACGGGTGTCGAGATGGAGGCCCTGACCGCCGTCGCCGTCACCGGACTCACCGTGATCGACATGGTGAAGGCGGTCGACAAGCGCGCCGTGATCACCGACGTACGACTCCTGGCCAAGTCCGGCGGCAAGTCCGGGGACTTCAGGCGATGAACCGATGACCATGCGCGCGGCCGTGGTGGTCGCCTCCAACCGCGCGGCCTCCGGGGTGTACGACGACACCACCGGCCCTCTGCTCGTCGACTTCCTGACCTCCCTCGGCTTCCGGTGCGCGGGGCCGATCGTGGTCCCCGACGGCGACCCCGTGGCCGCGGCCATCGCCGCCGAGGTCGAGGGCGGCGCTCGGGTCGTGCTGACCACGGGTGGCACCGGGCTCACCCCCACCGACCGCACCCCCGAGGCGACCCGGCCACTGCTCGACCGCGAGGTGCCGGGCATCGCGGAGGCGATCCGGGCGTACGGCGTCGGCAAGGGCGTGCCGACCGCCGCGTTGTCCCGCGGACTGGCCGGCGTCGCCGGCGACTGCCTGGTGGTCAACCTGCCGGGCTCGAAAGGCGGCGTGAAGGACGCGATCGCGGTGCTCGAGCCGATACTCGTCCACGCGGTCGAGCAGGCCGTCGGGAGCGACCATTGACGCCCTTGAGCTGCGGGGCCTCCGCATGAGCCGCGGGTGGCCCGCGACGCTCCAGTACGGCGACGTCACTCTGCGGCCGCTGCGCTATCGCGACGCCCGGGCCTGGCGCGCCGTACGCCGGCGCAACGCCGCGTGGCTGCAGCCGTGGGACGCGACAGTCCCGCCGGGCGGCAACGAACGCCCCGCGTCGTTCCGGAGCCTGGTCGCGAGGATGCGACGCAACGCCCGCGAAGGTCTCGGGATGCCGTTCGCGGTCGAAGTCGGTGGACGCTTCGCGGGCCAGGTGACCGTGAACAACATCGTGCGGGGCTCGGCCCAGTTCGCCTCGATCGGCTACTGGCTCGATCGGGACGTCGCGGGCCGCGGGGTGATGCCGACGGCGGTGGCGCTGGTGATCGACCACTGCTTCCGGTCGGCCGGGCTGCACCGGATCGAGATCGCGATCCGGCCCGAGAACACGAACTCCTTGCGGGTCGTGGAGAAGCTCGGGATCCGTGAGATCGGCTACGCGCCGCTGTTCCTGCACATCGACGGCGCCTGGCGCGACCACCGCATCTACGCGATCACCGTCGAGGAGTGCCCGGACGGGATGCTGGCCCGGCTCTCCGAGAAGCAGGAGTGAGCCACCGCCGGGGAGTCCCTCGGGTCCCCCTCGTCACAGGAGTGATTTCACGACACACCTGTTGACATCCGCAGCGCGTTGTGCCCGCGAACCTAGGGTCGGGTCGTGGACCTGAGCGGACTCATCTTCGTGGCTCTCGCCGTGGCCTGGGCCGCCTACCTGATCCCCAAGGCGCTCCGCCACCACGACGACGTCGTCCGGGGCCGCTCGGTCGACAGATTCTCGAAGAGCATGCGAGTGCTCGCCCGCCGCGAGCCCGTCAGCGCGCGCATGGCCAGACTGGTGGTTGCGCCCGCACGCGCCGCCACTGCTGCCGTCGTCAGCACCAAGTCCACCGCCATGTCGCCGTCGTCGCCCGCGTCGCCCTCGCCCGGCGAGGTGTACGCCGCCCGTCGGGTCGCCGCCCGCAAGGCCACCAAGCGGCGTCGCCGGGTCCTGTCGGTGCTGCTGCTCGGCCTGGTCGCGGTGGTCGCGGCCTGTGCCATGGGCCGACTGGCCTGGCTCTCCGTCGCTGCCCCGGCCGGGCTCCTCGTCATCTGGTTGGTCGCGTGTCGAGTCATGGTGAGGAAGGAGCGGAAGTGGCGACCGGTCGCGTCGGTGAAGGCCGACGACCAGGACGTGGTCGATCCCGGCGCGGCAACCCCGGAACCCACGCCCGCGACCGGTGCCGATAGCGATCCCGGGCTCTGGGACCCGGTGCCGGTCACCCTCCCGACGTACGTCTCGAAGCCGCCGGCCCGCCGTACCGTCCGCACCATCGACCTCGACTCCACGGGGGTCTGGACCTCCGGCCGGACCGAGGCCGACTCCGCGCTCGCCCGCGAGGCCGAGGCCGTCGACCGAGTACGCCGCCGGGTCACGCGCAAGGGCGAGAACGGTGAGGAGGCCGTCGGCTCCTGAGCCGTCCCGGCAGGCCACCCTGACCGATTCGGGTGGGGGGCAATCCCTTTGCTAGCCTTGCGCTTCGCGTCGTACGACGCTCCTGGGGCTGTGGCGCAGCTGGTAGCGCATCTCGTTCGCAACGAGGGGGTCAGGGGTTCGAGTCCCCTCAGCTCCACCCGACCGGATGTCTCGCTCTCTCGAGGAGTTGCGAGACAGCGTCCATCTGGGGCCCCATCTCATGCTCGGCTCTCGTGCCGACATCGGCGCACAGCCGTCGCAGCAGCCCGCCTGGACATCCCGGACAGCCGAACCGTCAGTCTCGATGATGAAGCTGTCACCGGAGCCACCCGCCGTGCGGTCACCGCCGGTGCCGGGGGAGGAGCTTTCACCGCGCGTCCTCAGACGTAGAGGATGTCGAGTCGGTGTGACCGGCCGTCGCGCAGACGGTGGACGAAGGTGCTTCGCGGTGGGCAGTGGTCGGCAGCCCAGTCGGGGTTGGTGAAGTCCACCTCCAGAACGGCGAGGTCCTGGGCGGCCTGGATGCCCACGATCCGGGCGCGCACACCGAGCGTGATGGCCTCGCGCTCGTGCTCGGCCCACGCGACCCGGCCCTGCCAGGAGGCCACCGTGTCCCGCACGCGGACATCTGGCGTGTAGACGTCGCGGTAGGCACCGGAGACGGGCGCCTGGTGCACCATGGAGTAGAAGTACTCCCACTGCGCGCGTTGCCTGGCTTCGAGCGCGGCATGGTCCGACCGCGTGCTTTCGAGGGTCTGCTCGAGCTCGCGAGCGAGCTGGGCGCGTGCCCGGTGCAGCCGGCTGCGCACCGTCCCGATCGGCACCGCCGTGACCTCGGCGATGGCCCGGTAGCTCTGGCAGCGGCTGAAGTAGCGCAGCAGCACGGTGAGACGGTCCTCGGGGCTCAACGACTCGAGTGCGGTCCACATCCACTCGCGCAGGCTGCGTTCGGCGAGGAGCTCGTCCGGCCCGGCCGCGAGGATTGCCGGCTCCACCTCCGGCCGCGGTGTCTCGCGGCGGCCGCGACGTACCAGACCGGCACAGACGTTGCGCAGGATCGCGTGCATCCAGCCCCGCACGGCTTCGGGTTCGCGCAGGGAGTCGAGACGTACGAGTGCGGTGACGCAGGCGTCCTGGACCGCGTCCAGTGCGGCGTCGCGGTCACGCAGGATCGAGATGGCCACGGCGTACAACGCCGGTCGGCAACGCTCGAACAGCTCCGCGAAGGCGTCCGCCTCCCCGGCGCGCGCGAGCCCGACCAGCTCCGCGTCGGTGATCGGGTCCTGCACATGTACAGGATGCTCCCGGTCACCGGAAGGTTCACGAACTTCACGGGCGGCCGGTGCATCTCTCCTGGTCTGACCCGTCACCACCGGAGGTACACCCGATGACCAACCCGACCGCCCACAAGGCCCTCGTCCAGTCCTTCGTCGATGCCTGGAACCAACGCGACTTCGCGCGCTTCGACCAGCTGATGGCTCCCGACGCCGTCCTCAACGTCGGCGGGGGTGCGGTGTCGTGCAGCCCCGATGGCACCCGTGCCATCGCCGAGACCTGGACGACCGCCTTTCCGGACTGGCGCTTCGATCTCGTCACCATGGTCGCCGAGGGGGACCTGGTGGCCGCACACATGCCGTACGCCGGCACCTTCAGTCATCCGCTGAACGGTCTCCTTCCGACCCATCGGTCCGCCCACGTCGACGAGATGGTGATCTTCCAGATCGCCGACAACCGGGTCGCCCGAGCCTGGGAGGTGTACGACGAGGCCGGCATGTGGCGCCAGCTCGGCGTCCAGCCGCCGGCCTGAGCAGGATCAGGGGCCACGCCAGGTCGAGGTCGCACGACCGACCCGCTCCGACAGCCCCGCCCCGACCAGCACACGGACGGCCATGGCGACGATGGTCAACAGGGCGTTCAGGAAGTCGCCGAGCCCCGGTTGAGCAGGAGTCCCTGGCCCACGGTCAGCACGCCGCTGCCGACGACGCGCACCCAGCTCGGGTTGCCCGGTGATGCGACGAGCAGGGTCTGCAAGCGGTCGCTGGCATCGGAGACCGTCGACGTGGCGTGGCGGATGTCGTCGATGAGGCGGTTGAGCTCGTCGACCTGGTCCAGCCGGAGGGGGACGTTGCCGCCCGGCGCGACGTCGACCCGGCTGGATTCGCCGGTCCCGACCCGGACGAACACCCCGGAGCGTCGGCGACCCGCGCCCAGGTGGTCCGGCCGGCCTGCCGCGTGCCGTCAGCCACGGGCGGCTCGCGCGAGGGTGCTGTCTCGCCCGATTCGGGGGAAGGGAAACACGTCGAGCGGCCCCTACGGTCGCGGTCGTAAGGGGGCTCGGATGACGGGGACAAGAGCTTCGGTGGGCACCGGTGGCGTGCTGGCGGCGACCTGTATCTCGACCCTCGTCGTCAACGCGAACACCTCGGCGGTCAGCATCCTGCTGCCCGCCATCAGCGACGACACCGGCATGTCGGTCGCCACGCTGCAGTGGGCGGTCACCGGCTACTCGCTCGTTGGTGCCGCCGTCATCATCACGTCCGGCTCGCTGGGCGACGTCTTCGGCCGGAAGCGGATCTTCCAGCTCGGGCTGGCACTGTTCGTCGTGTCGTGTGTCCTGATCGCGTTGGCGAACTCGGGCGGCATGGTGATCGCGGGCCGGGTCATCCAGGGCGCGGCGGGGGCCACCATCCTGGCCTGCGGCCTCAGCCTGCTGTCGGTGGCGACCACCGGCGAGGAGAACCTGCGCGCCGTATCGCTGTGGGGCGCCGCGGCTGCGGTCGGCGCGGCCGCCGGACCGTTGCTCGGCGGTGTACTCGTCGACATCACCGGATGGCAGGGGCTGTTCTGGATCGACGCGGGTGTCGCCGTCCTGTGCATGCTGCTCACCTACATCGCCGTCTCGGAGTCCAGGGATCCCGATGCGCCACGGTCGATCGACTACCTGGGCACGGTCCTGGTCGCGATCACCCTGATGCCGCTGATCCTCGGCATGAGCAAGAGCGGCGACTGGGGCTGGATCTCGGTGCCCACCGTGACCTGCTTCGCGATCACGATCGTCGCCGGTTACGCCTTCGTGCAGACCGAACGGCGGGTGAAGGCGCCGCTCCTGGACCTGGCCCTGCTGCGCAACCGCGTTCTCGTCGGGGCGACCATCGCCATCCTGATCGGTGCGGGCACGATCAACGGGCTGATGTACCTGCTCAGCCTGTACTTCCAGAACCCGGCGACCTTGGGCTTCTCGCCGTTGCAAGCCGGCCTCGCGACGCTCCCGGCCACGGTGGGGCTCGTGGTGATCGCCCCCTTCGTGCCCAAGCTCGCCGGGAAGATCGGTGGGAGACAGACCATCGGCGCCGGCTTCGCGCTCACGACCGTGGGCTTCGTGGCGGTCGGCGTGGTCGACTCTTCGTGGAAGTACGCGGCCTTCTTGCTGCCGCTGGTGGCGATCGCGGTCGGCATGGGCCTGTCCAACGGGCCGTCGTCCTCGGCAGCGACCGCGTCGGTGCCGGCGCACCAGGTCGGAGAGGCGTCCGGGGTCTCCAACATGGCCCGGTACGTCGGAGCCGCGGTCGCCACGGCGCTGGCCGCGACGATCTACGCCACCGTGACCACGAACCAGGCGGACAAGGGCAAGTCGCTGGCCGACGCACTCGCCAGCGGTCTCGGCGCGGCGTCCTGGGTGATGGCGGTGTTCAGCGCGATCGGCCTGCTGCTCGCGATCGTCGTCATCGTCCGGCACCGCACCGGCCGTGCGACCGTGTCCGACTCGGCCGCGTCCGCCGCCGCTCACCTGCACACGCTGCCCACGACGGCCGCGGCCCGGGCCACGGCCGGGGCGCCATCAGTCGACCCCGCCTCGGGAGGGACATCGTGACCACCGCCCAACCCACCGCCGTGCCGTTCACCACCGAGGACTACGCCGCCCGGATGGCGCGGGTCGTCGAGGACGGGCGCTCCGCCGGCCTGGACGGCGTCCTGGTGACGCCGGGACCCGACCTGGTCTGGCTCACCGGCTACCAGCCGACGGCGATCACCGAGCGGCTGACGATGCTGTTCCTCACGACGGATCACGAGCCGACCCTGCTCGTCCCGACCCTGGAGCGACCGGACGCCGAGGGTGCCGAGGGGGCACCTGCCACGACGATGATGGACTGGCCGGACGGCGCTGACCCCTACGACGTCGCGCTGGGCCTGCTCCGCCCCGACGGCAGCTTTGGGGTCTCCGACAACGCGTGGGCGATGCACCTGCTGGGTCTGCAGGGAGCGCTGCCCGAGTCGCGCTACCAGTCACTGACCCAGCGGCTGCCGATGCTGCGGGCGGTCAAGGACGACAACGAGCTGGCGCGCCTCGCCGCCGCGGGGGCAGCGGCCGACGCGTCGTACGAGGAGATCCTGAAGGTGCGGTTCAGCGGTCGCCGGGAGACCGACGTGGCCGGCGACCTCGCCGACCTGCTGCGCAGCCACGGCCACGAGCAGGTGGACTTCACAGTCGTGGGCTCCGGCCCGAACGGCGCCAACCCCCACCACGAGGCGGGGGAGCGGGTCATCGAGGTCGGCGACTGCGTGGTCCTCGACTTCGGTGGCCTGATGTTCGGCTACGGCTCCGACACCAGTCGCACCGTGTGCGTCGGCGAGCCCACGGACCGAATCCGGGAGGTGCACGAGGTCGTGCGCCTCGCCCAACAGGCCGGCGTCGACGCGGTACGCCCGGGGGTCGCCTGCCAGGAGGTCGACCGGGCGGCGCGGCACCTGATCACCGAGGCCGGGTACGGCGAGCAGTTCATCCACCGCACCGGGCACGGGATCGGCGTGACCACCCACGAGCCGCCGTACATGATCGAGGGCGAGGAGCAGCCCATGGTCCCGGGCATGTGCTTCTCGGTGGAGCCCGGCATCTACCTGTCGGGCGGCTTCGGCGTCCGGATCGAGGACATCGTCACCGTCACCGAGGACGGCGGAACGCGCCTGAACAACACCGACCGGACCTTGCAGATCGTCGGCTGACATCACCCCTTCCCGGTGACCCCGACCAGTCCACAGCCACCCACCATGAGAACTACGTGACCGAGTCGTAGGAGGCGCGACATGCGAGCTCACATCACTCCCTCCCGCCCACGAGGACTGCTCCCGTGAGCGCCATGGACGTGCCGGCCGACGACGCGGCGGCTGCCGTCCCGAAGGCGAAGGCCCGGGCGACCCACTGGATCTCGTGGATCGCGCTGGCGATGATGACGACGAGCTCGGTCGCCAGCCTGCGCGCCGCGCCGACGATGGCGGTGTACGGCCTGGCCTGCGTCTTCCTGTATCTGGTCCCGGCGATCGTCTTCCTGCTGCCGACCTCGCTGGTCTCGGCCGAGCTCGCCTCCGGCTGGGACGGCGGCGTCTACAACTGGGTCTCCCTCGGCATCTCCAAGCCGATGGGCTTCCTCGCCGTGTGGTGCCAGTTCGCGATGACGATCTTCTACTACCCGAGCCTGCTCGGGTTCGTTGCCAGCACCCTGGCCTACGTGATCAACCCGTCCCTCGCCACCAGCGGGGTGTGGACCGCCCTGGTCATCGTGGTCGTGTACTGGACCGGGGTCTGGGTCTCCTCCCGCGGTACGTCGGGCGTCGCCGGTCTGGCCAGCATGGGCCTGATCATCGGCACCCTGATCCCGGGCGTGGTGCTGGTGATCCTGGGCGTCGTCTTCCTGGGCCAGGGCAACACCTCGGCGGCACCGATGGACTCCAGCCACTTCCTGCCCGCGTGGGCCGGTCTCTCGAGCCTGGTGCTGATCGTCAACAACTTCCTGTCCTACTCGGGTATGGAGATGAACGCCGTTCACGTGGGCTCGCTGCGTAACCCGGCCAAGGAGTTCCCGAAGGCGATGTTCCTGGCCATGGGACTCGTGCTGCTGATCTTCATCCTCCCGGCGCTGGCGATCAGCTGGGTGGTCCCGGCCGACCAGCTGTCCCTGACGGCCGGTGTGATGCAGGCGTTCGACGCCGTCTTCGCCGAGTTCAACACCCAGTGGCTGACCCCGATCTTCGGCATCATGCTGGTCGCCGCGTCGCTCGGCGGCATGCTCACGTGGCTGGCCGGTCCCTCCAAGGGCCTGCTGCTGATCTCGCGTGAAGAGGGCTACCTGCCGCCGTACCTGCAGGCGCTCAACAAGCACGGAGTGCAGCAGAACATCCTGGTGACGCAGGGCATCGTGACCACGATCATCGCCCTCGGCTACGCGCTGATCCCGGACGTCTCCAGCGCCTACTGGATCTTCTCGGTGATCACGACCCAGGTGTACCTGATCATGTACCTGCTGATGTTCGTCGCCGCGATCCGGCTCAGACGCAACGACCCCGACCATCCGCGTGGCTACCGGGCGCCGATGCTGGTCGGGATGTGCGGCGTCGGGTTCGCCGCGTCCCTGGCAGCCCTGCTGGTCGGGTTCGTCCCGCCCTCGCAGTTCGGCGGCGGTAACCCGTTCGTGTACTTCCTGATCGTCGGCGGCGGCGCGCTCGGCCTCGGACTGCTCGTCCCATTCCTCTTCTACCGGCTGCGCAAGCCGTCCTGGAAGCAGAGCTCGACGGAGGTGGCCGGATCATGAGCGACGAGCAGAACCTCGGCACCGAGCCTGAGAACAAGTTCATCTACTGGGTCGCCGGCGGCCTCGTGGTCGTGCTGATGGTCATCGGCCTGGTCGCGTACCGGGGCGCGAAACACGACCAGGAGGCCGACCAGAAGGCCCAGCAGCTCATCTCCAAGCTGCAGGCGGCAGGCGTCCAGCGGCTGCCGTCGACGCACCAGGTGGCGCGCGTGCTCGGCACCGACGGCGGCTCGGTCTGCCAGGACCCCGCCAACGCCCTGCGCAAGGCCACGCTGTTCTCGATGATCAGCAACGGCGCGGCCGGTCCCGGCATGCGTCCGATCATCACCGACAGCAGACTCTTCCGCGGTCAGCTTGCCGTGATGTCCGTGTACTGCCCGGACGAGCTCGACAAGGTCCAGAGCTTCATCAACGACCTGAAGACCAGCGACGTGGTGAGGAGCTGACGCCGTGGATCTGAAGGACCGGGTCTCGGATCAGATGCCGCGCGTGCGCGAGGAGCTCGCCGAGCTGGTGTCGATCACCTCGGTGGCCGATCCTCGGCAGTTCCCACCGGAGGAGTGCGCGCGGGCCGCGCACTGGGTGCTCGACTCCTTCCAGGAGCTGGGGTTCACGGACGCGGCACTCCACGAGACCGCGGACGGCAGCAACGCGGTGGCGGGGTCGCGTCCCGGGCCCGACCCCGACGCGCCGACGATCCTGCTCTACGCCCACTACGACGTGCAGCCACCGCTCGACGAGGATGCCTGGCACACGCCGCCGTTCACGTTGACCGAGGTGGACGGCCGGTGGTTCGGCCGGGGCTCGGCCGACTGCAAGGGGAACATCCTCATGCACCTGACGGCGCTTCGGGCGTTGGGTGACGACGTACCGGTGAACCTGAAGCTGGTCGTCGAGGGCTCGGAGGAGCAGGGAACGGGAGGGCTCGAGGACTTCGTGCCCAAGAACGCCGACCTCCTCCGCGCCGACGCGATCCTGGTCTGCGACACCGGCAACGCGGCCGTCGGGGAGCCCGCGGTGACGGTGAGTCTGCGCGGCATGGTGAACGTCGTGGTGCACGTCGTGGCGCTGCCGAACGAGCTGCACTCCGGGATGTTCGGCGGCCCGGCGCCGGATGCCCTGGCCGCCTTGGTGTCGATGTTGGCCGGCCTCCGCGACGCGAACGGCGAGACCACCGTGCGCGGCCTGCCGCACGACCAGACGTGGGCCGGGGCGCCCTATGCGCCCGATGCATTCCGCAACGACACGGGCGTGGCTGACGGCGAGGCACTGCTCGGCTCCGGCACGGTCTCGGACATGCTCTGGGCCCGCCCGGCGCTCACCATCCTCGGCATCGACTGCCCTCCGGTGGTCGGGTCGACGGCGGCGATCGTGCCGCGGGCCAGCGCCCGGCTCAACCTCCGGATCCCGCCCGGCACCGAGCCCGAGCAGGCAGAGAGGGCGCTGCGTGCGCACCTGGAGGGCGCGGCCCCGTGGGGAGTCACCGTGACCGTGGAGACCGAGGGGACCGGAAGCCCGTTCCGCGCCGACACCAGCGGTCCGGCGTACGACGCGATGCGCGAAGCCATGCGCGAGGCCTACGGTCGCGACATGGTGCTGCTCGGCCAGGGAGGGTCGATCCCGCTGTGCAACGTCTTCGCCGACACCTATCCCGACGCCGAGCTCATCCTGATGGGGGTCGAGGAGCCCCTGTGCCTGATCCACGCTCCCAACGAGAGTGTCGACCCGAGCGAGATCGAGCGGCTGGCCGTCGCGGAGGCGCTGTTCCTCCAGCGGTACGCCGGCTGACCGCGGCGGAGCGGCCCATGGCGACGACGGCGTCCGTCGGCTCTCGGCGATGGGTGTCCCCGGGGCGGCATCTGCGCGGCCGCGGCGGTGACGGCAGGCTTTGCCACCGCGATCATGTCCGTGGCGGGTCTGTGGTTGGGCAAGCTGGCGGCCAACGCCGTCCGGATCCGCACGGACCTGTTCGGCGGCGTGGTGCTCTTCGGGATGGCCGGACTGACGGTGGTCCATGCGTGAAGGCCTAGACAATCGCCCGCGGAGGGGGTGTCGGCTCAGCTCGTGACCCTGCGTTCCGAGCGCCGCTCGAGCCGCCGGGCCCGCATCCGGCGCAGGCGACGGACGAGCACCGGGGCGTACGCCGTGGCCGCAGGGTCGTCGAGCAGTGCACCGAGTCGTCGGTGGTACTCGGCCGGCGACTCGTCGAACGTCGCGCGGATCGCGGCCTCTCGGGTCGCGCCGTACCGCCACCAGGACGACTCGAGCTCCAACGTGCGCATCGACCTGTCATCGAGCATGACGCGACCCTGTCACAGGGCCGGCCGTCTCGAGGACCCCGGGTCCGGCGCTCGGTCACGAACCTTTCGACGATCGTCCGCCGACGGACGGATCCGAGTCGTCAAGGTGGAACATGCGCGCGAACCCAGCATGAGCGGGATGTCCAGCGGCGAATTCGAGCGAGTTGACGCGAAAGGGCCACGGCGTCGGGCCTCAGCGGCTAGATTCGCAAAGGACCGGCATCCGAAGCCATCGCGTATCGGATACCGCGGGTTTGCCGGGGGGAGGCGTCACGCGTGCGTCACTTGGGCGCACGCGTGACGTGTCTCCGGTGGCTCTCCGTCGCGCGGCCCGCGCGCTTGCGGGCGAGATGACGCCCGGGGGCTCGATGATCACGCCGGTGATGCTCCAGGTGGTGGTGACCGCTCTCGGCTGACCGGGCCCGGTGCGCCCACCGTCGGCGTGACAAGGTGGGAGGGAAACCACGCGGAGGAGGAGCAGATGGACTACACCAGGCTCGGCGACAGCGGGCTCCAGATCTCGAGGATCACCGTCGGCTGCATGAGCTGGGGCGCCGGCGGCCCCGACCGGCCATGGACCAAGGACGAGGCGTTCGCCGAGGAGACGATCAAGGCCGCGCTCGACGCCGGGGTGAACTTCTTCGACACCGCGAACGTCTACTCCGCCGGTACCAGCGAGGAGTACACCGGCCGGTCTCTGTGGAAGCACGCCGACCGCGAGGACGTCGTACTGGCCACGAAGGTCTTCAACCGGATGCGCCCCGGGCCGAACGGCGCGGGCCTGTCACGCAAGGCCATCCTGCGGGAGATCGACGCGAGCCTGGCCCGGCTCGGCACCGACTACGTCGACCTGTACCAGATCCACCGCTTCGACGCGGAGACGCCGGTCGAGGAGACCATGGAAGCGCTCCACGACGTGGTGAAGGCCGGCAAGGCCCGCTACATCGGGGCGTCGTCGATGTACGCCTGGCAGTTCGCCAAGATGCAGCACGCCGCCGAGCGGCACGGCTGGACCCGCTTCATCTCCATGCAGAACCACTACAACCTCATCTACCGCGAGGAGGAGCGGGAGATGCTCCCGCTCTGCCTGGACCAGGGCGTGGGAGTCATCCCCTGGAGTCCCCTGGCCCGGGGCCGGCTCACCAGGCCGTGGGACAGCGCGACCGTGCGCTCCGACACCGACCAGTTCGGGGCCTCGCTCTACCGGGACGAGGACCGCACGGTGGTCGAGAAGGTGCTGTCGGTGGCCGAGCGACATGGGGTGTCGCCCGCTCAGGTCGCGCTCGCCTGGCTGCTCGCGCAGCCTGCGGTGACCTCTCCGATCGTCGGCGTCACCAGCCCCGAGCACCTCACGGACGCGGTCGCGGCGGTGGACCTCGAGCTCACCGACGAGGAGGTCGCCGAGCTCGGTGCCGACTACGTGCCGCACGCGATCGCCGGGCACCGGTAGAGCGGTCCGCGCGGCGTATCCTGGGGTCCCACCAGCACCACTGGCCACACCGTCGTCGCGTTCCCGTCGCTTGTTGGGGGTTGCAACGGCCGACAAGCGACGGGATCCCCGGCTCACCGGGTACTCCTCCCGGCTCCCGTCAGATCCAGCGGGCGAACCAGATGCGCTGCAGCCACTGGGCATGGGTCAGCAGGCCGTCGGTGTAGATCGGCCAGAACCACGCGAAGTTGAGGATGACGAGCACGACGTAGGAGCCGGCCAGGACGACGCCGAGGGTACGACGGGGCGTCGGGTCGCGGGACCGGCCGAGGAGGTTGCCGATGGCCAGGGTCAGCGCGAGGACCAGGAACGGCAGGGTGATGATCGAGTAGAAGCTGAAGATCGGGCGACCGTCGTAGAGGAACCACGGCAGCCAGGTCGACGCCGTACCGACCACGGCGATCCCGAACCGCCAGTCCCGTGCGCCGATCCACATGAACAGTGCATAGATCAGTGCCGCCGTCCCGCCCCACCAGACGGCCGGGGTGCCGAGCAGCAGCACCTGCCGCAGGCAGTCGCTGCCGGCCGGGGCGTCACAGCCGTCGGTGCCCGGCTTGATCCCGGTCTGCGCATCCACCCCGACCGGACGGTTGAGCAGAAGCCACCCCCGCGGCTCGGAGGCGTAGGTGTGGGTGCACCCGTTCAGGAAGTGGGTGTGGAAGACGTAGACGTCGCGGTGGTAGTACCACAACGACTCCAGGCCCTGGATCAGCCCCGGGATGCCGTGCTTGACCGGCTGGTCGGCGGTCGGCCAGTGCCTGTTGTTGTCGGAGACGATGTCCTTCCCGCAGTCCGAGCCCCCCGAGACGTAGTGGGTGTACTGCGTGCTCGACAGGTACTCGACGTACTGGCTGGAGTGCATCAGCCACCCGGTCCAGGTGGCGATGTAGACGACGAGACCGACCAGCACCAGGTGGAGGAACGCCGGGATGCCGTCCACGACCAGCGCCTTGACCGGTGCGAACGAGACGCCGAACGAGCGCCGCGTCCCGGCGCACCAGGCGACCACGAGCAGCCCGAACGCCGCCAGCGCGAAGACCGCCTCCCACTTGCTGCCGCAGGCAAGGCCCCAGAAGACGCCCGAGGCCAGGAGCCAGGGCCGGAAGAGCAGTGCCCGGACCGGCCCCCAGTGCCCGCCCTCGTCGACCTGGCCGGCCACGTGGTCGGCCATCCGCCTGCGATACCAGTCCCGGTCGAGCACCAGGCAGTAGACGGCGCAGAGCGTGAAGAAGGCGACGAAGATGTCGAGCAGTGCGAGCCGGGAGAGCACGAACTGCAGGCCGTCGAAGGTGAGCAGGACGCCGGCGACACAGCCGAGCAGGGTCGAGCCGGTCACCCTCCGCGCGAAGCGGATCATGACCAGGATCATCAACGACCCGATCACGGCCGGCACGACCCGCCACCCGAACGGGCCGAAGCCGAACAGCTTCTCGCCGATCCCGATCAGCCACTTCCCGACCTCGGGGTGGACGACCATCGACGCGTTCGGCTTCCACAGGCCGGTGGTCTGGCCGGCCAGGATGCGCTTGTTCGCGATGCCGCCGTCGTTGTTGATGTAGTCGCGGGCGTAGCCGAAGTGCCACAGCGACCACGCGTCCTTGGCGTAGTACGTCTCGTCGAACTCGAAGGCGTGTGGCGTGCCGAGCTTCCACAGCCTCAGGAACAGCGCCACCAATGTGATCCCGATCGACGCCGTCCAGCCGACGATCGGATCCTCGAGGCTACGGCGGCGGCGAGCCCGCTCCTGCGCCAGCGGGACGGGGTGTCCGTCCGCGTCGTGGGCGAGCCCCACCATCCGGCGGCCCGCGTCCGGGCTCGCCGGCGGGGCGGCAGGGGTCGTCACGGTCGGAAACTCTAAGGTGCGACTCCCAATCCGGCGCTGTTCGCGCTCACCCCACGCCCCGATCCGGGAGGCCAGGCAACTTCTCGGTGAGACATGATCGTGGCGTGACCCCCAAGCCGGGTGCCGAGGCCGAGAGCGCCGGGGTGCTCGTCCTCGCCGCGACGCCGATCGGGCAGTCCTCCGACGCGCCCCCGCGGTTGGCCTCCGAGCTGGCCCGGGCCGACCTGATCGCGGCCGAGGACACTCGTCGGCTGGCCCGCCTGGCCGCCGATCTCGGCGTCGACGTGAAGGGCCGGGTCACGTCGTACTTCGACGGCAACGAGACGGTCCGGACCCCCGGGCTGGTCGAGCGCCTGGTCGCAGGCGACCGGGTCGTGCTGGTCACCGACGCCGGGATGCCGAGCGTCTCCGATCCCGGCTACCGGCTGGTCGCGGCGGCCGTCGAGGCCGGGGTCACGGTGACGGCCGTCCCCGGGCCGTCGGCGGTGCTGACCGCGCTGGCGGTGAGCGGCCTGCCCGTGGACCGGTTCTGTTTCGAGGGCTTCCTCCCGCGCAAGGCGGGGGAACGCGCGCGGCGGCTCCTGGCGCTCGCGTCCGAGGAGCGCACGATGGTCTTCTTCGAGGCCCCCCACCGCACCGGCGCCACGCTGACGGCGATGGCGGACGCGTTCGGCGTCGACCGGGCAGCCGCGGTCTGCCGGGAGCTGACCAAGACCCACGAGGAGGTCCGCCGCGGAGGGCTCGGCGACCTCGCCGTCTGGGCCGCGGACGGCGTGCGCGGCGAGGTCACGATCGTGGTCTCGGGCGCGGTGAGGTCGATCGCGGTGGCGGCCGACCCCGACTCGCTGCGGGCGGCGGTCGAGGCGGAGGAGGAGTCCGGCACCGACCGCAAGGAGGCCATCCGCACGGTGGCGGCGCGGGCCGGCGTCCCGAAGCGCACCGTGTACGACGCGGTGCACAACATCGAGCACCGGAGCGGCGCGTGAGCGGGCCGATGCGCAGCCGCCCGGCGGACGACGAGCAGGGTCGACGGCGCGAACGTGAGCGACCGCCGCTGCCCGAGCCGCTCCCGCATCCCGTGGTCGACAACCACTGCCATCTCGACATCGCCGACGGCGACTGGATCGAAACCGGCGAGGCGATCGAGCGAGCGCGCGAGGTCGGCGTACGACGGATCGTCCAGATCGGCTGCGACCTGCCGGGAGCAGCCTGGGCCGTCGGCGCCGCCCAGGAGTACGACGCGCTGGTCGCCGGCGTGGCGCTGCACCCCAACGAGGCACCCGGACTGGCGGCCGCGGGCCGGCTCGAGGAGGCGCTTGCCGAGATCGAGCAGCTGGCGGGAGCCCACGACAAGGTCCGCGCGGTCGGCGAGACCGGGCTCGACCACTACCGGACCGGCCCGGACGGGCGCGCTGCGCAGGTGGAGTCGTTCGCGCGTCACATCGAGCTCGCCAAACGTCTGGACAAGACGCTGGTGATCCACGACCGCGACGCGCACGACGAGGTGCTCGACATGATCGACGCGGAGAGGGCTCCCGAGCGGTGGGTGATGCACTGCTTCTCCGGCAACCCGCGCTTCGCCCGCGCCTGCCTCGACCGGGGTGCCTACCTCAGCTTCGCGGGGACGGTGACTTTCAAGAACGCCCAGCCGCTGCGCGACGCGCTCGCGATCGCACCCCAGGACCGGGTGCTGGTCGAGACGGACGCGCCGTTCCTCACACCGATGCCGTACCGGGGCCGGCCGAACGCGTCGTACCTCGTGCCGCTGACCGTTCGGGCCATGGCCGAGACCCGCGGCGAGGACCTAAGGAAACTCTGTGAGGCACTCGATGCGAATACCGAGACCGCCTACGGCGGCCCGTGGTGACCTGGGGACATCGCCCGATTTCACGCAGTAACTTGCGGGTTTCGGACAACGAGAGCCTGGTCACAACGTGGACCGAGGGTTTGGGCCCAGCGCCGGATCTACGTAGGGTCCTGTGACTGTTGGCCGGGATCGGGTGGGAATTCGAACCGGCGTCGGGGCTGCGTTACGTGCAAACGGACACGCAGCCCTTCGCATGTCAACGCATGTGTCGCTGCCGGCGACCCCGCCCGTATGAGGGGCGGGGAGCGGCCAGCGGAGGCGCCACCCGAGGCCCGGGGAGTACGACGTCTGGAAAGCTGTGCACCAGAAGCTCGCACAAATCAGTAAGAACAAGTTCGCCCTCGCAGGCGTCGCCGCAGTCGCGGCGGCAGCAGTCATCGGAACCACCGTCGGCTATGCGTCCATGGGCAAGGAAGTCACCCTCAACGTCGACGGGAAGATCAAGCACCTGAAGACGAGCGACGACACCGTCGCCCAGGTGCTGAAGGACCAGGGGATCGCCCTGTCCGCGCACGACGAGGTCGCCCCCTCACCCAGCCAGTCCGTCAACGACGGCACCACGATCGCGGTGCGCTACGGCAAGCAGCTGAAGCTGGATGTCGACGGCAAGACGTCGTCGTACTGGGTGACCGCGACCGACGTGCGCGGGGCCCTCAGCGAGATCAACCGCAGTTTCGACCGCGCGCACCTGTCGGTGAGCCGAGGCGCCGGGATCACCCGCGACGGCCTGCGGATCACCGTGACGACCCCCAAGAGCCTGGTCTTCGTGATCGGCGGCAAGAAGGCCGTCCACAAGACCGAGCCGGTGATGACCGTCGCGCAGGCGCTGAAGCAGATGCACGTCAAGCTCGGCAAAGACGACGTCGTCCGGCCGGGTCTGCATCACCAGGTCAGCGACGGGGACCGGGTCGTGGTGAACCGGATCCGGATCGTGAACAAGCAGGTGACCGGCGTGTCGGTGCCGTTTGCGACTGTGAGCCACCACGACTCGTCGTTGCTGAAGGGGCACACGTCCGTCGTGCGCTCCGGCCGGGCCGGTCTGCGCGACGTGACCTACCGGGTCACGTTCCGCAACGGCCAGTTCGTGTCGCGCACGATGATCGCCCAGCACCTGACGCGTCAGCCGGTCGCTCAGATCGTGAACGTCGGGACCAAGGCGCCAGCGCCCGCGCCCGCTCCGACCACGAACTTCGCGTCCGGGAACACCGTGTGGGACCAGCTCGCGCAGTGCGAGTCGGGTGGCAACTGGGCCATCAACACCGGCAACGGGTACTACGGCGGCCTGCAGTTCACGATCAGCACCTGGCAGGCGTACGGCGGCACCGGGCTGCCGAGCAGCGCCTCCCGGGAGACCCAGATCGCGATCGCGACCAAGGTCCGCGACGCGAGCGGTGGGTACGGCGCGTGGCCGGCCTGCGCCGCGTCGCTGGGGCTGCCGACCTGACGCCCGCCGACCGAACTCGTGAGGTCGGCGAAGAGGTCGTCAGGTTGAGGAGGGCTCGGCTCCGTTCCGAAACGAAGAGAGGACGGAGCGACCCGTCTCGAAACCAAGACCAGGTGGACGGGTGGCGTGACCGTATCCCCCGTGCGGTCCGCCCACCCGGTCACCGTCCTGCCAGCCACTGACCCCCCTAGGCTGGCAGCCATGACGTCCGCCGGCCCGAGCC
>JAFMQY010000278.1 GCA_017354415.1 Nocardioides sp. | reverse complement strand
GGTTTCCTCGCGGAGTGCCGGCAGGGCCGGGAGATGGGCTTCGACGGCAAGACCCTGATCCATCCCGGTCAGGTCGAGGGAGCGAATGCCGCGTTCGCGCCGAGCGCGGAGGCGGTCGAGGACGCGCGCGGCATCGTGCAGGCCTGGGAGGACGGCAGGGGAACCGGGGTCGTCACCTACCGCGGCCGGATGGTGGAGAACCTCCACGTCGCGTCGGCCAGACGGACGCTGGCCATCCACGACGCGATCCTCGAGGTGGAGCGCCCGTCCTGAGGAGAAGGCGCCGGGGTCACCCGGCCGGCCACCCCGTGTAGCACTCCGCGAGGTAGCGCCGGCCGTGCTCCGAGCCGACCAGCGACTCCAGCTCACCGAGCTGACGGCGGGCGTCGAACTCCGACCTCCCCGGTACGTCGTGGAGCATCGAGGTCATCCAGTAGGAGAAGTTCTGGGCCTTCCAGACCCGCGAGAGCGCACGCGGCGTGTACTCGTCCAGGGTGTCCGCGTCGCCCCGGCGTACGAACCGCTCCAGCACCTCCGCGAGCACACCGACGTCGGCCAGGGCCAGGTTCAGACCCTTGGCGCCGGTCGGCGGCACGGTGTGCGCCGCGTCGCCCGCCAGGAGGACCCGCCCGTACCGCATCGGCTCGCAGACGAACGATCGGAACGGCAGGACCAGCTTCTCGACGACCGGGCCCTCGCGGAGCCGGAAGCCGTCCCGGCCGGCCAGCCGGCCCTGCAGCTCGTCCCAGATCCGGTCGTCCGACCAGGCGTCCCGGTCCTCGTCCGGGGAGCACTGGAAGTACATCCGCTGGAGCGACTCGGTGCGCTGGGAGATGAGGGCGAAGCCGCGTTCGGAGCGGGTGTAGATCAGCTCGGGTGCGGAGTGCGGGGCCTCGCACGTGATACCGAACCAGGCGAAGGGGTACTCGCGCGTGTACTGCCGTCGGTCGGGGATCTGGTGCCGGGTCATGCTGCCCGATCCGTCCGCTCCGACGAGCACCGAGCAGCGCAGCTCGTGGCGTCGGCCTTCAGCGTCGGTGAAGGCGACCCCCGGACGATCGGAGGTCAGGTCGAGGGCCTGTGTGTCGCGCACCCCGAAGCGGACGTCCCCACCGTCCCGCTGACGCGCATCGGCGAGATCCGTGAAGACGTCCGTCTGGGGATACAGCCAGACCGAGGCCCCCACCAGCTCCTGGAAGTGGATGCGATGGCTCAGGCCGCCGAAGCGCAGCTCGATCCCTTCGTGCTGGTCGCCGTCGCGGAGCACCCGGTCGGAGACACCGGAGTCCACGAGCAGCCGCACGCTTCCCTGCTCGAGGATCCCGGCCCGCGTGGTGTGCTCGATCAGGTCACGCGACCGGTTGTCGACCACCACGCTCTCGATGCCCGACCGGTGCAGCAGATGGGACAGCAGCAGGCCCGCCGGACCGCCGCCGACGATGCCGACGGTCGTGTCGACCCGACGGGTGGTCACCCGCCTTCTCCGGTGCGGTCCACGAGGGGAACGTCGAGCAGGCTGCGGAGCTCGGCCACCGTCGTACCGAAGGTCTCGCGCACGGCCAGCCCATCGGGCTCGACCAGGAGCACGGCGCGGTCGCTGTAGATGCGGCTGACGCACTCCACCCCGGTGAGCGGCATCGTGCAACGAGGAAGCACCTTCGGACGACCGTCGCGCGTGAGCAGGGACATCATCACGAACGTCTCGCGGGCGCCGATCGCCAGGTCCATGGCGCCGCCGACGGCCGGGATGGCGTCCGGCCGGTTCGTGTGCCAGTTGGCGAGGTCGCCTCGCATCGAGACCTGGTAGGCCCCCAGTACGCAGATGTCGAGGTGGCCGCCGCGCATCATGGCGAACGAGTCCGCGTGGTGGAAGTACGACGCCCCCGGACGTTCGGTGACCGGGATCTTGCCGGCGTTGATCAGGTCGGGGTCGATCTCGTCCCCGTGCGCCACCCGCCCCATCCCGAGCATCCCGTTCTCGGTGTGCAGCACCACGCCGGCGTCCGGGTCCAGGAAGTTGGCGACCTGTGTGGGCAGCCCGATCCCCAGGTTCACGAAGGAGCCGGCGGGGATGTCGCGAGCGACGGTCGCAGCCAGGTCGTCCGGCCCCAGCGGCTCCCGAGCACTCACTGCCCGGCTCCCACGCTGGGGACGAGGGGATGCCCGACGACGACGACCCGGTCGACGTAGATCCCGGGTGTGACCACGTGCTCCGGGTCGATCGGCGTACGGCGCTCGCGGACCTGTACGATCGAGGTGGTCGCCGCGGCGGCCATGATCGGGCCGAAGTTGCGGGCCGTCTTGCGGAAGACCAGGTTGCCGTAGTCGTCCACGGCGTACGCCGACACCAGAGCGACGTCCGCCCGCAGAGGCAGCTCGAGGACGTAGCGACGTCCGTCGATCTCGCGCACCTCCTTGCCCTCGGCAAGAGGTGTGCCGACGCCGGTGGGGGTGAAGAACGCGCCGATCCCGGCCCCGGCGGCGCGGATCCGCTCCGCGAGGTTGCCCTGCGCGACGAGCTCGAGCTCGATCTCACCGGCCCGGTAGCGCGAGTCGAAGTGTTGGGAGTCGACCTGACGGGGGAACGAGCAGATGATCTTGCGCACCCGGCCTTCCTTGATCAACAGCGCCAGTCCGCGGTCGCCGTTCCCGGCGTTGTTGTTCACCACGGTCAGGTCGCCGGCGCCGCAGTCGACCAGGGCCTCGATCAGCTCCACCGGCTGGCCGGCCGTCCCGAAGCCGCCGATCATCACCGTCGCGCCGTCCTCGACGTCTGCCACGGCTTCGGTCGGCGTTGCCACGAAGGTGGTCACCGGACCGCCCTCCGCGACCCTGCGTCAGGCATCGTCGGCCTCCTCCAGAGCGTCACGGGCCACGGAGAACGCCTGGTTGGCCGCGGGGACGCCGCAGTACACCGCGCTCTGCAGGATCACCTCGGCGATCTCCTCACGAGTGAGGCCGTTGCGCACCGCGGCCCGCACATGGAGGCCCAGCTCGGACCAGTGGCCGCGCGCGATCAGTGCCGTGAGCACGGCCACGCTCCGCGTCCGGCGGTCGAGCCCGGGCCTGGTCCACACGGTCCCCCAGGCGTACCGCGTGATCAGGTCCTGGAAGTCGGCCGTGAACGGGTCGGTCTCCGCGACGGCCCGGTCGACGTACTCGTCGCCCAGCACCTCGCGGCGTACCCGCATGCCGGCCTCGACAACGTGCTCGTCGGTCATCGCGCCACCTCCCAGAAGTGGGTCGTCAGGGTCGTCGCCACGGCCGTCGGGTCCTCGACGGGAGGCTGGTGCGCGCAGCCGTCGAAGACCTGCACCGTGGCACCTGGTGCCGCGGCGGCCGTGGCCTCGGCCTGCGCCACCGTCACCACGGAGTCATGGGCACCGGGACCGAGCAGCAGGGGGACCGCTACCGATCCCAGGCGCGGCGTCGCGTCGTACCCGGCGAGCGCCTCGCAGCATCGCGCGTACGACGTCGCATCGGTGTCCGAGAGGGAGAGGAGCAGCCGGTTCGCAGCCGCCGGGTCGCGCTCGATGAAGCCGGGGGCGAACCACCGCTGCGCCGACCCGGAGACCAGCACCGGCGTGCCCGCGCGACGGACCAGGTCGGCACGGTCCTGCCAGCCCTCAGGTACGCCGATCCGCGCGGCCGCCGCGAAGGCGGCCACGGCGACGAACGGGCCAGGTGCGATCGCCAGCTCGATCCCGACCGCGCCGGCGAGGGAGACCCCGGCGTAGCGGACGGGCCTTCCGGCGGCGACCTCGTCTGCCTGGCCACGCACCGCGGAGGCCAGCTCGGTGACCGTGAAGCCCTCGGCCGCGGCCGGGCTGCGGCCGTGCCCGGGGAGGTCGACTCCGAGC
>JAFMQY010000154.1 GCA_017354415.1 Nocardioides sp. | reverse complement strand
GAGCGACCTCCTCAACCACCGGTCGTCAGCGGTGCCTGTGGGGGAATCACTGGGTGGGACAGTTGAGCTCGGCCCCGCTCGGGTAGTGCACCGGCCGGGGACCGCCGTCGACCGCGAACCGCGACTCCCCCGACAGCACACCACGGGTGTGGTCGCTTCCCGCCTCGTCGACGCGGAGCTGAGCGACGATGTCGTCGCTCTGCGGGTTGACCATGGCGTGCACCGTGTCGCCGGTCCCGTAGGTGTAGCCCAGGACCAGCGTGTTCCCCTCCCAGTGGCAGGACTCGAACCGGTCCCCGCCGGGGTGCGCGGCCAGGTACCAGCCGACACCCGTCACCAGGAGCCCGATGGCGAGCACCGCGATCACGCCGGAGCGCACGAGCCTCATGCCCCCAGTCTCGGGGGTCGTCACCTCCGGATCAGCACACGCTCTCCTGGCGCGTCGTGACAAGTGTGCAACTCTCAGTTGCCTTTTCGCCTACGATGCGCGCATGCCCACACCCACCGCCCGCGCGGAGCAGCCGGAAGGACGGCGTCGGTCGACTGCCGTCCGGCGGCGCGCCCGCGAGACGGCGATCCTCGCCGCGACCCGGTCCCTGTTCGACGAGCGCGGCGTGGCCGAGGCGCAGATCGACGACATCGCCCGGGCGGTCGGGATCAACCGCGCGATCGTCTACCGGCACTTCACGGGCAAGGAAGAGCTGTTCGCGCTGGCCCTGGTCGGCTACCTCGATGAGCTCGGGGCGGCGCTGGGCGAGGCGGCGGACGCGCACCAGAAGCCGCGCGACCAGCTGGCCGCGATCGTGTCGGCGTTCGTCGACTACGGCGTCGCGCACCCGGCGTTCGTCGACTGCGCGAACAGCCTGATGCGGCGGACCGGCACCGAGCTCTTCGACGAGATCTCGGAGGGCGCGATGCTGCGGCTGGGCCGCGCGATCGCCTCGTGCCTGGCCGTGCTCCGACGGCCGCTGGAGGCCGGTGCCGCGAGCGGCGACTTCCGGGTCGACGATCCGGTGCTGCTGGCCAACACGCTCTACGCGACCGGTCTCGGCGGGCTCCAGCTCGCCCGGGTCGGGCTGGTCATCGACGAGGTCTCCCCCGGTGTGCCCCACGTCGGGACGATCGGCGCGGAGCAGGTCAAGGCCCTGCTGCTCACCTCGGCCCTGGGTATGGCCCAGGGGTGAGCCCGAGCACGAGGTGGCGACGGACGAGCGACCTCCGTGGGCGAAGGCTGCTTGAGCGAGCCCACGGCTGAGCCTGCGAAGCCGTGACGGGCGAGCCGAAGCCCACCGACGCGGGTCCCGTGGCGGTGGTGCGGTGGATGTGGCGTGGCCGACGGGATACCCGGTGAACCGGGAATCCCGTCGCTTGTCGGCCGTTGGAACCCCCAAGAAGCGACGGAAGTACGTCGACCAAGGGGCTGAAGTGGCTGATGGGACGACGTGCGAACGGAGCGGCCGACGCAGGCGTGGTCTCCAACAGGCTCGACCGGCCGGCGCAGCGTCGGCTGAGAAGGTCGCCGGGCGACCGTGTCGAATCCGGCATCACGAGTGGTCTCGAGACCCGCGTCGAACGGGGGCCTCAAACACCGCAGGACCACGTTCAGCGCTCGAGGATCGCGGTGACGCCCTGGCCACCCGCGGCGCAGATGGAGATCAGGGCACGACCGGAGCCCTTCTGGGCGAGCAGCTTGGCCGCGACGTTGAGGATCCGTCCGCCGGTGGCCGCGAAGGGGTGCCCGGCCGCGAGCGAGGAGCCGTTGACGTTGAGCCGGGACCGGTCGATCTCCCCGAGCACGGAGTCGAGACCGAGCCGCTCCTTGCAGAAGACCGGGTCGTCCCAGGCCTTCAGGGTCGCCAGCACCTGTGAGGCGAAAGCCTCGTGGACCTCGTAGAAGTCGAAGTCCTGCAGCGTCAGGTTGTTTCGCTCCAGCAGCCGCGGCACGGCGTACGCCGGGGCCATCAGCAGTCCCTCGTTCCCGTGCACGAAGTCCACCGCGGCGGTCTCGTGGTCGACCACGAACGCCAGCGGCTCGAGGCCGTGGTCCTGCGCCCAGGCCTCGGAGCCGAGCAGGACGGCGGAGGCACCGTCGGTGAGCGGGGTGCTGTTCCCGGCCGTCATCGTGGCGCTCTCGCCCTTGCCGAAGACCGGCTTCAGCTTGGCCAGCGCCTCGACGGAGGAGTCGGGGCGCAGGTTGGAGTCGCGCTCGAGGCCGCGGAACGGCGTGATCTGGTCGTCGAGGAACCCCGCGTCGTACGCCGCGGCGAGGTGCCGGTGGGAGAGGGCGGCGAGCTCGTCCTGCTCCTCCCGGCCGATCCGCCATTCCAGCGCGGTGAGTGCCGCGTGCTCGCCCATCGACAGCCGCGTGCGTGGCTCGCCGTTCTGCGGGATCGAGAGGCCGATGTCGGTCGGCCGGATCTGTGCGAGCGCGGTCAGCTTGCCCCGGGTGTCACGCGCGGCGTTCACCTTCATCAGCTTCCTGCGGAGCTTGTCGCTGATCGCCACCGGTGCGTCGGACGTGGTGTCGGCACCACCCCCGATGCCCCAGTCGATCACCCCGACCGCGATCTTGTCGGCCACGTGGATCGCGGCCTGCAGGCCGGTGCCGCACGCCTGCTGGATGTCGATGCCCGGCGTCTCGGCCGCCAGCTTGGAGCCCAGCACGGCCTCACGGACCAGGTTGAAGTCCCGGGAGTGCTTGAGCACCGCGCCGGCCACCACCTCGCCGACCCGCTCGCCCTCGAGGCCGAACCGGGTCACCAGCCCGTCGAGGGCGGCGATCAGCATCTCCTGGTTGGAGGCGTCGGCGTACGCCGTGTTGGAGCGGGCGAACGGGATGCGGTTGCCGCCGAGGACGGCGACCCGACGGGTCTCGCGGTTCATGCTCCTATCCTGGCGGCACGGGCGCGAGAGCCCAATCGAATGAGCGCCACGTCACGAAATGTGGACTCTGAGTTACACGTACAGTTACATGGGTCGGGACCGTGGCCTCGACGGGCTCGACCGACGCAACCACGCTCGATCCCTCACCACGCTCGGCCCGCGGCATCACGCTCGACCGGCGAAAGGACGCCATGACGGACCGCTACCAGGACTTCGTGTCCTCGCCTCTCGGCAAGCTGCTGGTGAAGAACCTCGGCCTGCCCAACCCCGTTCCGCTCGACCGGTACGTCGACGGGTCACCGCTGGTGGACGGCACCGTCGTGGTCGGGGGTGCCGGCCGCGTGGTCGAGCACCTGCCCGGCGTCCTGGACACGCTGGGCATCAAGAGCGCCACGACGACCGAGCCGGACACCCGCTACAAGGGTCTGGTCTTCGACGCGACCGGGCTGACCGACCCGACCCGCCTGGTCGCGCTGCACGACTTCTTCGCGCCGCTGATGCGCAGCCTCGAACGCTGCGCCCGGCTCGTGGTGATCGGGACGCCCCCCGAGCTGGTCATCGGCGGGGAGCGTGTCGCCCAGAGGGCGCTGGAGGGCTTCACCCGCAGCCTGGGCAAGGAGGTCGGCCGCGGCGGGACGTCGCAGCTGGTCTACGTGGCTGACGGCGCCGAGGGCGCGGTCGCGTCGACGCTCGGATTCCTGCTCTCCCCCAAGTCGGCCTACGTCTCGGGTCAGGTCGTCCGGATCGGCCTCACGACCGCGAAGCCCGCCGAGGACCCGGACTGGCAGCGTCCGCTCGCAGGCAAGGTCGCGCTCGTCACCGGGGCCGCGCGTGGCATCGGCGAGCAGATCGCGCGGGTCCTGGCCCGTGACGGCGCCACGGTGGTCGGGGTCGACGTGCCGCAGGCGGGCGACGACCTGATCCGGGTCACGAAGGAGCTCGACGGCGACTACCTGACCCTCGACATCACGGCCAAGGACGCTCCCCAGCGGATCGCCCACCATCTCTCCCGGACTCACGGCGGCGTCGACGTGGTCGTGCACAACGCCGGGATCACCCGCGACAAGAGGCTGGCGAACATGGACGAGGGCCGGTGGAGCTCGGTGATCGGGGTCAACCTGGTCGCGCCGGAGCGGATCACCGCCGAGCTCCTCGCCCAGAAGCTGATCCGCGACAACGGGCGGATCATCGGGGTCGCCTCGATCGCCGGGATCGCGGGCAACGTCGGCCAGACCAACTACGCCGCCTCCAAGGCAGGCGTGATCGGGTTCGTGGACTCGCTGAAGGACGACCTGAAGAAGGGCGTCACCATCAACGCCGTGGCGCCCGGGTTCATCGAGACCGAGATGACCGCGGCCGTGCCGTTCGCGACCCGAGAGGTCGGCCGCCGCCTGAACGCGCTCAGCCAGGGCGGCCGGCCGGTGGACGTGGCGGAGACCATCGCCTGGTTCGCCAACCCGGCCTCGACGGCGGTGAACGGCAACGTGGTCCGCGTCTGCGGCCAGATGATGCTCGGGGCGTGACGTGGACACCACCTTGCTCAAGGCCGCCCTTCCGTCGATCCCGGTCGTGAACCGGTTGCCGAGCGTGCGCAAGACCGGCGGAGACCCGTCCTCCCTACGAGAGACGCGCACGGCGACGGCGACCCGCGACCACGTGTCGGCGTACGCCGCGGTGTGCGGCTTCCCGGTCAAGGACACCGCGCCCTTGACCTTCCCGCACGTGCTGGCGTTCCCGCTGCACATGGCCGTGATGACGTCGCCGGCGTTCCCGTTCCCGGCCATCGGGACCGTGCACCTCGCCAACACGATCACCCAGCACCGGCCGGTCGAGATCGGGGAGACGCTCCAGATCGAGGTGCAGACGTCGACGGTTCGCCCACACCCGAAGGGCCGGGCGGTCGACTTCCTGGCCACCGTCACGGTCGGCGAGGAGACGGTCTGGGAGAGCAGCTCGACGTACCTGCGTCGTGGACGCGTGGAGCCCCGTCGAGACGACTCAACAGGCTCGACCCACGAGGACCGCGGGGCGGCCGACGACCTCGCCGTCGTGCCGGGACGGGTCACGTGGAGGCTCGGTGGAGACGTCGGCCGCCGGTACGCCGCGGTCTCGGGTGACCGCAACCCGATCCATCTCTACCCGCTGACTGCCAAGGCGCTGGGCTTCCCCCGCCAGATCGCCCACGGGATGTGGAGCCTGGCGCGGTGCGTGGCGGCACTCGAGAACCGCCTGCCCGACTCGGTCGCCGTCGATGCCGCGTTCAAGAAACCGATCTTCCTTCCCGGCACCGTCGCCTTCGGGCAGGACCCTGTGCACGACGGAACAGACGAAGGGATCGCGTTCGCGCTCACCTCACCGACGAGTGGTGCTCCGCACCTGGTCGGTCGGACCCACGCGGCAGGCTGACAAGGCAGCGGTCGGCCGAGCGACCCGGAGCACGGGACCATCACTGCCAGGGACATCCGCCGCGCGGAGTCGGAGAGCGACCTCGACGACGTACTCCCCTCCCGGGACGTCATACGTTTCGGCTGTCAGAGCGATCAGAACGTATGACGTCGAGGCAGGCTCACCGGGTGCGGAGCCGGATCAGCCCCTCCTGGGCGACGGTCGCGACGAGGGTGCCGTCCTCGGTGAAGACCCGGGCCAGCGAGAGACCGCGGGCGCCCTGGGCCGACGGCGACCACTGGTCGTAGAGCCACCACCGGTCGGCGCGGAACGGTCGGTGGAACCAGATGGTGTGATCGAGGGAGGCGGGCATCAGCTTCGGGGAGCCGATCTCGACGTCGTGCGGCACCAGGGTCGCGCCGAGCAGAGTCAGGTCGCTTGCGTACGTGAACGCCGCGGTGTGCAGCACGGGGTCGTCGCCGAGCTCGCCGTTGACCCGCACCCACTGCTGCGCGCGGGCCGGCCGCTCCTTGTCCTCGGCGAGGTGGGTGTACCCCGGGTGCAGGGTGTTCCCGAGGTATCGGGTGTCCAGCGCCGCCCACTCCTTGGCGAACTCCTCCGCGGAGTCCTTGTCCCCCGACCGCAGCTCGGCGATCTGGGCGAAGGTCAGTCCTCTCTCCGGACCCGGTACGTCGGGCATCGCGTCCTGGTGGTCGAACCCTTCCTCAGGACGCTGGAAGTTCGCGGTCAGGTAGAAGATCGCGCGCCCGTGCTGACGAGCCACCACCCGCCGTGTCTCGAACGAGCGCCCGTCGCGGATCCGCTCCGAGTCGTAGATGATCGGCACCGACGTGTCACCGGGGCGCAGGAAGTAGGCGTGCATCGAGTGCACCTCGAGGCCGTCGTCGACGGTGCGGATCGCCGCGATCAGCGCCTGCGCGGCGACCTGGCCGCCGAACACCCGCTGTCGGTCGGTGTCGGGGCTCTTGCCCCGGAAGAGGTCGGTGTCGAGGGTCTCGATGTCGAGGAGCTCCACGAGCTCCGCGGCGGAGGAGGGCATGGGCCTCAGCTCTCGCTCTCGGGTCCGTCGAGGCCGGCCAGGAACTGCTCGAACTGGCGGCCGATCTCCTCACCGGTCGGGATCGGCTCGTCGTCCGCCAGGAGGCTGTCGCCCTCCTGCTCGGCGCGCGCGAACGCGTCGTACTGCTGCTCGAGCGCCTGCACGACCTCGAGCACCTCGGTGTTGGCGGCGAGGTACGACGCGATCTCCTCGTCCCGGGCCCGTGCCGCCTCGCGAAGGCTGCTGAGGTCGACCACCAGCCGCCCGCCGCGCTCGACCTGCTCCAGCAGGGAGACCGACGCCTCGGGGTACTCGAGCTGGGCGAGATAGTGCGGGATGTGGGCGACGAACCCCATCGCGTCGTGGCCGGTCTCCCCCAGCCGCACCTCGAGCAGCGCCTGCGCGCTCGAGGGGATGCGCAGCTCACCGCGCCACGGGCTGTCCGCGGCCAGGAGCTCGGGGTTGTTCGCGTGGTGGGTGACCGCGATCGGCCGGGTGTGCGGGACCGCCATCGGCACCGCCCCCATCCCGATCACCCGGGTCACCCCGAGGCGCTCGACCACGTGCCGCACCGCCGCCGCGAAGGCCTCCCACTTGTTGTCGGGCTCCGGCCCGTGCATGAGGAGGAACGGCGTGCCGCCGGCGTCGGCGAGCAGGCGCACCACCAGACGGGGCGCGTCGTACTGCTCGTAGTGGTCGCGGACGAAGGACATCGCCGGGCGGCGGGCACGGTAGTCGTGGAACTCGTCCACCTCGAAGGTGGCCACCACGCGGCCGCCTCCGGACTGCTCGACGAGGTGCCGGGCCGCGATCGCGGCCGCGCTGCCGGCGTCGAGGAACCCGTCGAGGACGAGCACCATCGCGAGCTCGGTCACTCCGGTGAGCTCGGGTACGTCGTCGACGATGTGGACCAGCCGGTCGGGATCGGGCACAGGAACCTCTCAGATCGGGAACAGGGTCAGCGTCCCAGATCTCCACGATATTCCGGCCGCTGCATCGCTCCTGGTGGGTGCCGCTCGGCCACGTGGGATGCTCGCGCACGGTTCGAGCACCCGACGAACCGTTCCCTCGGCGCGCTGCCGCGGCCGCGTGTCAGTCCTGGACGGCGCGCTCGGTGATCGGCAGCGGCTCGGGTCCGTCGGCAGCGAGCCGCTCGACGATGCCGCGGGCGATGGTCTGGGCGTTCAGGCCGATCCGGTCGAGGATCGCCTGCCGCTCGGCGTGCTTGAGAAACTCCTGGGGGATGCCGTGCATCGAGAACGGCGTGGTCACTCCCGAGTCGGTGAGCAGCTGCAGCAAGGTCGAGCCGACGCCGCCGACCCGGCCGTTGTCCTCGATGGTCACCACCAACCGATGGTCGTGCGCGAGCCCGACCAGCGCCGGGTCGAGCGGCTTGACCCAGCGCGGGTCGATCACGGTGACCCCGATCCCCTGGGCCGCCAGTCGCTCGCCGACCTCGACCCCGATCGACGCCATCGGGCCGACGCCCACGACGAGCACGTCCTTGGCGCCGCGGCGGACCAGGACGTCGCACCCGCCGGCGCGGTCGATCGCCTCGACGTCGTCGGGCGGAGAGCCCTTCGGCAGCCGGACGACGGTCGGTGCGTCCGTGACCTGCACGGCCTCGCGCAGCAGTTCGTGGACGCGGGCGCCGTCCCGGGGCGCGGCGATCCGCAGACCGGGAACGACCTGGAGGATCGACAGGTCCCACATGCCGTTGTGGCTGGCGCCGTCGGTGCCGGTGACGCCGGCCCGGTCGAGCACGAAGGTGACCCCGCAGCGGTGCAGGGCGACGTCCATCAGCACCTGGTCGAAGGCGCGGTTGAGGAAGGTCGCGTAGATCGCGACGACCGGGTGGAGCCCGCCCATCGCCAGGCCCGCGGCGCTGGTGACGGCGTGCTGCTCGGCGATGCCGACGTCGAAGATGCGGTCGGGGTACGCCGCGGCGAACCGGTCGAGCCCGACCGGGTAGAGCATCGCGGCGGTGATGCCGACGATGTCCTGACGCTCCTGACCGAGGGCCACCATCTCCTCGGAGAAGAAGTCGGTCCAGACCCGGGCGGCCGGCCGTGCCTCGCCGGTCTCGACGTCGAAGGCACCGATCTGGTGGAACTGGTCGGTCTCGTTCCGCTCGGCGGGGTTGTAGCCGAAGCCCTTGCGGGTGATCACGTGCACGATCACCGGGCCGCCGAACCGCCTGGCCTGCGTGAGCGCCTGCTCCACGGCGACGCGGTCGTGGCCGTCGATCGGGCCGACGTACTTCAGGCCGAGGTCCTCGAACATGCCCTGCGGGGCGAGGACGTCCTTCATGCCCTTCTTCATGGCGTGCAGCGCGTCGTACACGGGGGGTCCGACGCCCTTGACCTGGTGCAGCCGCTTCTTGACCAGGTCGAGCATCTCCTCGTAGCGCGGGTTCGTCCGCAGCGTGGCCAGGTGGGTGGCGAAGCCGCCGACGGTCGGCTGGTAGGACCGGCCGTTGTCGTTGACCACCATCACCAGCTTGCGGTCCTTGGCCATGGAGATGTTGTTGAGCGCCTCCCAGGCCATGCCGCCGGTCAGCGCGCCGTCGCCGACCACGGCCACGACGTAGCGATCCTCACCGCGCAGTGAGTATGCCTTCGCGAGCCCGTCGGCATAGGACAGCGAGGTGGACGCGTGGGAGTTCTCGACCAGGTCGTGGTCGGACTCGCCCCGGTTCGGGTAGCCGGACAGCCCACCCTCGCTGCGCAGGGTGTCGAACCGGCCGGCCCGGCCCGTGAGCATCTTGTGGACGTAGGCCTGATGGCCGGTGTCCCACACGATGCGGTCACGCGGGGAGTCGAAGACCCGGTGGATGGCCATGGTCAGCTCGACGACGCCGAGGTTGGGGCCGAGGTGACCGCCACGGGGGGCGCAGGTGCGGACCAGCTCGTCCCGGATCTCTGCCGCGAGCTCGTCCAGCTGGGGATCGGTCAGGTCGCGGAGGTCGGCAGGCGACGTGACCTGCTCCAGCAGTCCCATCGACGTCCCTTCGTCCGGCCGGCTGCCCCACGAGTGTAGACGGGGCATCCGGCGATCCCGAGTCGACGGCGCCCGGGTCACCGCACGGCGTCGCGCTCGGGGCCGTCCGGTCGCCGCCGACTGTGATTATGTCCGCCGAGCCGCGGGCTCGTGGCGACTTCCTCAGGTTTCGGGAGGAATCCGCCCCTTGTTCCTCGCCCGCGCCGGGAGGGATGGTCCGGCTATGACTCCCCCCATCGGTCTCGGGCGGCGCGCGGCACGCCGTACCCCGGGGCTCCTTCTCATGGCCGTTGCCGCCCTGGTCGCCGCGTCGCTGGCGGCCTCCCCCGCCCGCGCCACCG
>JAFMQY010000046.1 GCA_017354415.1 Nocardioides sp. | reverse complement strand
ACCGGAGCAGGCAAGACCATGGTCGTGACCGCGCTCGGCCTCCTTCTGGGCGGCCGCGCCGACAGCGGCGCGGTGAGGTCGGGCACCCGAACGGCGCGGGTCGAGGGTTCGCTCCGGGTGGCCGAGCTACCCGAGGTCGCCGAGGCGGTCGATGCCGCGGGCGGCGAGGTCGAGGGCGACCACGTGCTCCTGGCCCGTCACGTCGCAGCCGAGGGCCGCTCGCGGGCATTCGTCGGTGGTGCCTCCGTGCCGGTGTCCCGTCTCGCCGAGGTGGCCGAGCCGCTGGTGGCGGTGCACGGGCAGGCGGACCAGCACCGCCTGCTCCAGCCGCGCGCCCAGCGGGAGGCGCTCGACGCCTACGGCGGGGAGCGCGTGGCGCGGCTGCTGGCCGACTACCGCGCCCTCCATGCCGAGCTGCTCGAGACCGAGCGCGAGCTCCGCGAGGTGGTCGCCCATGCGCGGGAGAGAGCCCGCGAGGCAGACCTGCTCCGGTTCGGGCTGGGTGAGATCGAGGCGGTCGCTCCGGAGCAGGGCGAGGACACCGCGCTGGCCGAGGAGGAGGAGCGCCTCGGCCACGCGGACACGCTGCGGACCGCGGCCGAGTCGGCCCGCGAGGCCCTCTCCTCCGACGAGGGCAACCCGGACGCGCTCGCCGCCGTGGCGGCGGCCCGCACCCTGCTCGAGGGGGTCCGCGACCACGACCCTGCCGCCGGTGACCTGGCCGATCGCATCGCCGAGATCACCTACCTGCTGTCGGACGTGTCGGCGGACGTGGCTTCCTACGCCGGTGGACTCGAGACCGACCCGGCCCGGCTGGCCGCGGTCTCCGAGCGGCGGGCAGCGCTGACGGCCCTCACCCGCAAGTACGGCGAGACCACGGTGGAGGTGCTCGCGTGGGCGGAGACCTCCGCAGCCCGGCTCGCGGAGCTCGACGACACCGACGAAGGGATCAGCCGGCTGCGGGAGCGGCGCGACGACCTGAGAGATCGGCTCGGTCCCGCGGCACTCGCCCTGTCGGCCGCGCGCCTCGAGGCGGCCACGCGACTGTCGGGGGAGCTCACCGGCGAGCTCGGTCTCCTGGCGATGCCCCATGCCGTGCTCGAAGTCGACGTCCGTCAGGCCGAGGCCGACGACGGTCTCGTGGTGGGGGACCGGACGCTGCGGTTCGGCCGGTCGGGGGTGGACGAGGTCGAGTTCCTGCTCGCGGCCAACACAGGAGACGACCCGCGCCAACTGCACAAGGGGGCCTCCGGGGGTGAGCTGTCCCGGGTGATGCTCGCGCTGGAGGTGGCCCTGGCCGGGACCAGCCCGGTCCCGACCTTCGTCTTCGACGAGGTCGACAGCGGGGTCGGCGGCAAGGCCGCCATCGAGGTGGGTCGGCGGCTGGCGACCCTCGCGGCGTCGTCGCAGGTGCTGGTGGTGACCCACCTGCCGCAGGTGGCGGCGTACGCCGACCGGCACGTCGTGGTCGAGAAGGCCAGCGACGGCTCCGTCACCACCTCCGGCCTCACCGTGCTCGACGCTGCGGGGCGGGAGCGGGAGCTCTCGCGGATGTTCGCCGGAATGGAGAGATCCGAGACCGCCCTCGCCCACGCCAGGGAGCTGCTCGAGGCGGCCGGCCGGGCCACCGGCTGAGCCGTCCAGCACCTCACAAGCAGGTCACCACCAGCTCGGAGAGCGGCTCGCAGGAGCGACGCGCCGGACTCGCGCGCCTGCCAGGGCGGGCCGGGCTCGGCTGACAGGATGACTCGGTGGTGAAGCTCAGGTCGCGCTCCCAGATGTACGCCGGCGTCACCGGGACAGCCCGGGCCGATCGGCGTACCTCCACCCTCCTATCCCGGATCTCCGCCGGCGACGTCGCCGTCATCGACCAGGTCGACCTCGACCGGCCGACGGCGGAGGCGCTGGTGGAGGCGGGTGTCGTCGCGGTGGTCAACCGGTCGGCGATGATCTCGGGCCGGTTCCCCAACCGAGGTCCGCAGATGCTGGTCGACGCCGGCATCCGGATGGTCGACCAGGCGACCGGCTTCGGCGGGCGCGACCTGCTGTCCACGGTCCCCGACGGTCGTCAGGTGCGGGTGGTCGGCGGGTCCGTGCTGGTCGACGACCAGGTGGTCGCCGAGGGTCGCGAGCTCACCGCGGCCGACGTCACCGACCAGCTCCAGGCGGCACAGGCCGGGCTCGGCACCCAGCTGCAGAGCCTGACGTACAACAGCGTGGAGTTCCTGCGTCGCGAGGAGCACCTGTTGCTGCGCGGCGAGGGTGTGCCAGCGCTGCGGACGCGGGTGGCCGGGCGGCCGGTGGTCGTCGTGGAGCACGGACCCGACATGGATGCCGAGCTGCGCCGGATCCGGCGTTACCTGCGCGAGGTCAAGCCCGTGGTCATGGTGACCGGAGATGCTCTCCAGGTCGCACGCCACGCCGGCCTGTCGCCGGACGTCGTCATCCTCGACTCGCGGGTCGAGGACCTGCCCGCCGCGGAGGCGCTGCGTCACGCCCGCGACGTCGTCGTCACCGAGCCGCCGGGGGCGGTCCGCTCCGGTGGGGCCGGCTCCGAGCGGTTCGAACGGATCGGGGTCCGCGCCCACCCCATGCAAACCACCGCCACCCCCGGCGACGCGGCACTCCTGCTGGCCGATTCCGCAGGCGCGCGTCCGATCGTGGGCGTCGGGCTGCGAGGCACGGTGGAGGAGTTCCTGGACGGCAGCCGCGAAGGTCTGGGCAGCGGCTATGTCACCCGGCTCAAGGTCGGCCCGCGCCTCGTCGACGCCACCGCCGTACCGATGCTCTACTCCGGCCAGCTCCGGGCACGCCACGCCTACCTCGTGCTCCTGGTCGGCCTGATCGCGGTCGTCGCCGCGATCGCCACCACCTCGGTCGGCCACCAGTGGGCCCACGACCTGACAGACCAGCTCAGCACCCCGGTGGGGCACCCGTGGTGATCCGACACCGCTCGTACGCCGTCCCGCTGACGGCGGTGCTCCTGGCCCTGGCCACCGGCGTCGCGCTCGGTGCCGGCCCGCTCACCGGCTCCACCTCGACCGCTGCGCCCGCACCTCGGGTCGTCGAGGCACCGCAGCCGGCCTATCCCGACGTCTTTGCGGCATCGGTCGCCACCAGCCTCTACCACGACGGCCTGTCCCGCAGACCGGTCGCCCTGGTCACCCTGCCTGGCGCAGACCCGGCGACGGTCACAGCGCTGAAGTCCCAGGTGAAGGCCGCGGGCGGCGAGCTCGCCGGGACGTACGCCGTCGACGCGCAGCTGGTCGACCCCGAGCAGAAGAGCCTGGTGGACACCCTCGGCATCCAGCTGGCCCGGCAGGTGCACGGCGCCACGGACCAGGACGCGACCACCTACTCCCGGATCGGGGAGCTGCTCTCGGTCGCGATCGCGACGACCGGCGAAACCGGGGTCCAGCCGGACGACAACGTGATCGCCGTCCGCCAGAGCCTCGCCGCAGCCCACCTGCTCGCCGTGCCCGATGGGGGCCCGCCCACCTCTCCGTTGGTGCTGGTCGTGCTCGGTGGCCCGATGGACCAGGCCATCGCCGACGGACTCTTGTCCGGGCTGGCCCACAGCGCCCGCGGCGTCGTCGCAGTGGCGCCGACCGGTAACACCGTGCTCGCGGGCCTTCAGACCGACGGGGTCACGGAGAAGGTGACCACCGTGGACGGCAGCGAGACCAGCGCCGGGCGGGTCGCCGCCGTCCTCGGTCTGGTGCGGGAATGGACCCAACGCGGCGGCGCGTACGGTGCGTCTGGATCGGACGGCGCGGTACCCCTCGGGTAGGATGGAACCCCGTGAAGCAGGCGCCCGTCACCAAGCACGTGTTCGTCACCGGGGGCGTCGCCTCCTCGCTCGGCAAGGGACTCACGGCCTCCAGCCTCGGGCGTCTTCTGAGCTCGCGCGGCCTCCGAGTGACCATGCAGAAGCTCGACCCGTACCTCAACGTCGACCCCGGGACGATGAACCCGTTCCAGCACGGCGAGGTGTTCGTCACCGACGACGGAGCCGAGGCCGACCTCGACATCGGTCACTACGAGCGCTTCCTCGATCGCGACCTCAACCAGCGGGCCAACGTCACCACCGGCCAGGTCTACTCCAGCGTGATCGCCAAGGAGCGTCGGGGCGACTACCTCGGTGACACCGTGCAGGTGATCCCGCACATCACCGACGAGATCAAGGCGCGGATCCGGGCGATGGCGGAGCCGGAGGAGGACGGCACGCGTCCCGACGTCGTGATCACCGAGATCGGCGGCACCGTCGGGGACATCGAGTCGCTGCCGTTCCTGGAGGCGGTGCGTCAGGTCCGCCAGGACATCGGGCGCGACAACTGCTTCTTCCTCCACGTCTCGCTGGTGCCCTACATCGGCCCGTCCGGGGAGCTCAAGACCAAGCCGACCCAGCATTCGGTGGCTGCCCTGCGCTCGATCGGCATCCAGCCGGACGCGATCGTCTGCCGGGCCGACCGCGAGCTGCCCGAGGGGATCAAGAAGAAGATCTCCCGCATGTGCGACGTGGACGAGGACGCTGTAGTCACCGCCGCGGACGCTCCCTCGATCTACGACATCCCCAAGGTGCTGCACCGCGAGGGCCTGGACGCCTACGTCGTACGCCGGCTCGACCTGCCGTTCCGAGACGTGGACTGGACCACCTGGGATGACCTGCTCCGCAAGGTGCACCACCCGAACGAGGAGGTGACGATCGCACTGGTCGGCAAGTACATCGACCTGCACGACGCCTACCTGTCGGTGGCCGAAGCTCTCAAGGCCGGCGGGTTCGCCCACGACGCCGCGGTCCGGATCCGCTGGGTGCCGGCCGACGAGTGCGCCACCCCCGCCGGCGCCCATCGCGAGCTCCACGAGGTCGACGGTGTGTGCGTACCCGGCGGCTTCGGAGTGCGCGGGCTCGACGGCAAGCTCGGCGCGCTCACCTACGCCCGCACGCACGGGATCCCCACGCTCGGGCTGTGCCTCGGGCTCCAGTGCATGGTGATCGAGTACGCCCGCCACGTCGCCGGCCTGGAGAAGGCGGACTCCACGGAGTTCGACCCGGACTGCCCGGAGCCGGTGATCGCGACCATGGAGGAGCAGAAGTCCTACGTCGAGGGCGCCGGTGACCTCGGTGGCACCATGCGGCTCGGGCTGTACCCGGCCGAGCTGGCCCCCGGATCGATCGTGCGCGAGGCCTACGGGTCCGCCCGGATCGAGGAGCGCCACCGACACCGGTACGAGGTGAACAACCACTACCGCGACCAGCTGGCCGCGGCCGGCCTGGTGTTCTCCGGGACCAACCGCAACCTCCACCTGGTCGAGTTCGTCGAGCTGCCCCGCGACGTCCACCCCTACTACGTCTCCACCCAGGCCCACCCGGAGCTCCGGTCGCGGCCCACCCGGCCGCACCCGCTGTTCGCCGGACTGGTCGGCGCGGCCCTCGCGCGGCAGAAGGCCGAGCGCTTCCCGATCGACGAGTCCGGCCTGCGGCGCGAGCCACGCGAGCAGGCGTTCGTGAGGGACGAAACGAACGGCGTGGGCGAGCGCAGAGTGAGCGAGCCCACGGCTGAGCTTGCGAAGCCGTGACCGCCGAGTCGAAGTCCGGTGACTGTGCCTGGGGTCTGAGGAGCAGGCGTTCGTGAGGGACGAAACGAACGGCGTGGGCGAGCGCAGAGTGAGCGAGCCCACGGCTGAGCCTGCGAAGCCGTGACCGGCGAGTCGAAGTCCGGTGACTGTGCCTGGCCGCTCAGGCGGCGCGGGCGCGCTCCATCCGGGCCAGGGTGTCGATGCCGATCAGCAGGGCCGCGCGTACCGTCGGGTCGCACCCGGGATCTGAGGCCATGGCGTTCGCGCGATCCACGAACGCCTCGTCACCGACCGGTGGGAACATCCCGAACATCAGCCCGAACACCGCCAGCATGCCGCCGCCGGCCAGGGCCGGGATCTCGTCGAGGAAGCGGTCGGCGTAGGGGAGCAGTACGTCGTCCTGCTGCGGCTGCCAGAAGGCCCTCACCATCGCCCCGAGCATCGGGCCGCCGGGGATGTTGCGCTTCTCGAACAGCTCGACCCACGCCTCGTCCTTGGCGCCCGCGTCCGGGCGGGCCGTCCGCACCGCCAGGGCTCGGACGCCGGCGTCAGGATCGGGGTCGCGCTCGAGCAGTGAGTCGACGGTGTCAGCGTCGTACCGCCCCAGCGCTGCCCGCCGGGTCGCCACCCGCCACGCCAGGTCGACGTCGGACGTGGCGGCCTGGTCCAGCAGGGTGAGGTGGTCGTCGGTCGACGCCGCGGCGGCCAGGGTGCGGAGCGCGGGCAGGACCAGGTCCGGGTCGTCAGCCAGCGTGGCCGACACCGCCGCGAGCTCCTCGAGGTGCAGCGCGATCCGGTCCGGCGCGCTCCAGCGCTGTGCGATCTCCAGCGCCGTGTTGAGGAACGGCTCGACGACGGCCGGGCTCTTCTCGCGGCGGAGCAGGTCGAGCACGCAGGCGAACAGGTCCTCGGCGCCCAGCTCGCCGTCCGAGAGCATCTGGAACCCGGTCACCACGGCCAGCGCCCGGTCCACGGCCGTGGGCAGGTCAGGCGCCCGCTCCAGCAGCACCCGGACGGAGTCGGGGTTGGGTCGTACGGCGGCGAAGGTCTGGTCCCCGGCGTTCAGCAGGTGCAGGTCGGCCTCCGGCAGGGCGACCGCGGTCAGGGTGCCCTCGGTCTCGACCGGCGTGGTGCCCACCAGGGTCAGCCCGTCGTCGGTCACGGCGTAGGAGCCGACGTCGAGGCGGTGGGGCCGGGGCGGCTGGTCGTCGGGCGCTGCGGAGCTGATGGTGCCGTCCGAGAGCCGCAGGGTGTCGGTGCCGGCCCGGTCGAGCCAGGCGACGGTCCACGCCGACAGGTCGCGCCCGGCCGCCTCGCCCACGGCCGAGATCAGGTCGTCGAGCACCGTGTTGCCCCAGGCGTGGTCACGGAAGTAGCTGCGCAGACCACCGACGAACGCCTCCTCGCCGACGAAGGCCATCAGCTGCTTCAGCACGCTGGCGCCCTTGGTGTAGGTGATCGCGTCGAAGTTGGCCATCGCCTGTGCCACGTCGGGTACGTCGCCCCTGATCGGGTGGGTGGCCGGTGACATGTCCTGCCGGTAGCCCTGCATCTTGCCGGCCGCCAGGAACGTCGCCCACTCGTCGGTGAAGTGCGTTGCGTTGACACCCGCCCAGTTGGAGGCCCACGACGCGAACGCCTCGTTCAGCCAGAGGTCGCTCCACCAGCGCATCGTGACCAGGTCGCCGAACCACATGTGCGCCATCTCGTGCAGGAGGATCTGCGCCCGGACCGAGCGCTGCGCGAAGGTCGGCGTACTCCGGTAGAGCACGCTGTCGGTCCAGGTGACCGAGCCCCAGTTCTCCATCGCCCCGCCCATGTTGGGGACGAACACCTGGTCGTAGCGCTCCTGCGGGAACGGCTGCCCGAACTGGTTGCCGAAGAAGGCCAGCCCGCGTTCGGTGAGGTCGAACAGCTCCTCGGCGTCGCGCTCCAGGAACTGCCTGAGCGACTGCCGGCAGTACAGGCCGAGGTCGTAGCCGCCGCGCCGGGAGCGGATCTCGTGGAACGGGCCACCGTTCACGACGGTGACGTACGTCGAGAGCGGCGGCGTGTCGCCGAAGGTCCAGCGTCGTCCGCCATCGGCGAGGTCCTCGACGCGGTCGGGGGCGGAGTTGCTCGTCACCGTCCACGTCTCGTGCGCGTCGACCACGAAGCCGTGAGGCGCCTTCAGGTCGGGCTGGTCGAAGCAGGCGAACGCGAACCGGGCCATGTCCGGCTCGAACGTCGACCAGACGTAGACCAGCTTGTCCTGCGGGTCGACGGTCTTGAGGATGGCCGCGCCGGAGTGGGTGTCGGGCTGGGTGTGCGACACCACGAGGACGTTCTCCGCCTCGAGATCGGGCAGCGGGATGCGCCCCCGCTCAGCGGTCGCCGGGTCCAGCGCACGGTCGTTCAGTGTGACCGAAGACACGTCGCCCACGCAGTCGACGAAGGTGGCGCCCCCCGGCTCGTGGCAGGTGAACGCGACGGTCGAGGTGGCCGCCCACACCTCTCCCTCGAAGAGCCCGCGCAGCTCGACGTGTACGTCGTACCGCTGGACGCTGATGAGGGCAGCGCGCTCTGCGGCCTCCTCCCGAGTGAGGCTGGAGATGTCGGTCATGGCGTCACGTTATCGCTGACGTAGTCCGGCCCAGATCGATGCCGGATCGGTACGGAATCACAGCCGTGCGATCTTGACTTGAAGGCCCTCGGCCGACACTGTGCAACCCAAGCCATCAGGGCTTCGCTGTCGGAAGGACCCAACGTAATGCTTTTCAAGCGCACCATCGGACTGATGAGCGCCTTCGCCATCGCCACCGCCCTCGCCGCCTGTGGCTCGTCGAACTCCTCGAGCTCGGCGTCGGGGGGCGGCGGCAGCTACGGCGACTGCAAGATCACTAGCAAGCCGAACTCCATCAACATCACCCCCGTCCAGTCGGGAACACTGACCGTCGAGACCACTCTCCCGGCCCAGGGCTGGTGGAATGGCACCACCCCGGAGTCGATCAAGAGCGGCTACGAGTACTGCATGGCGGCAGAGCTCGCGAACATGGCCGGCCTGAACTCGGTGACCGTCAAGAACGTCTCCTTCGACCAGCTCGTGGCGGGCCGCACCAACAGCTTCGACATCGCGCTGGCCGAGATCTCGATCACCCCGGAGCGGGACAAGGTGGTTGACTTCTCCACGCCGTACTTCGACTCCAACATCGGCGTGCTGGTGCAGAAGGGCTCGGGCATCACCCAGGACAACATCCAGTCCAAGTCCTGCGCGGCGTACCAAGGCACCACGTCGGTGCCGTTCATCGAGGACCAGCTCAAGTGCGCGCAGAACAAGATCTACCCCGACTCCCAGACGCTCTACCAGGGGCTGCTGTCGGGCCAGGTCGACGCGGACTTCCTGGACACCGCGATCGTGCTCGCCGAGGCGAAGTCGACCGGCGGGAAGCTCGAGGTCGTGGGTCAGTACAAGACCGGTGAGAAGTACGGCGCGATCTACCCGCAGGGCTCGTCGAACGAGGACCAGTTCAACAAGGGCATCCAGACCCTGATCTCCGACGGCACTCTCGACAACCTGTCGAAGACCTACCTCGGTCCTGCCTTCGGTGGCGACCCGTCATCGGTGCCGATCTGGACCATCAAGTAAGGCATCAAGCAGGCATCACGTAAGGCGTAGCCATGAGCGCTTCCGACCTCGTCAGCGACGAGCTCCAGCCCTCACCCGCCCCGAGCCAGCCCCCCCCGGTGGCGTGGGGGGGCTGGCCGTGGTCGGTCTGGTCCTGGCCCTGGTCGGAATCGCGATGATGGTCGCAGCGGCCCTCCGGCTGCGCGACTACAACGGCAGCGGCCTCGTCGCGACGATCGTCGGCGCCGTACTCGTCGTGGGCAGCCTCTACCCCCTCGTGCCGGCCTTCAAGGCGTTCGCGGGTGACCGGAAGCGCTCCCGGCTGCTGAGGGAGGACCAGCTGGTCCCCGCCCGCCGTGCCGCCGCGGCGGCGCGGGAAGAGGCGCAGATCGCGATGGGGTACGCCGCCGCGGCGGTCATCGTGGCCGGGCTCCTGCTGATGGCATTCGCCAACGGGGGCGGCGTCGCAGAGACCTTCTTCACCAAGAGCGCGTGGGACGCGTCGTTCAACGAGATGATCCACGCCTTCTGGACCAACATCTGGGTGGCGTGCGTCTCCCAAGTGTTGGTCCTGATCGTCGGGCTGTTGCTGGCGATCATGCGCATGCTGCCGGGTCGGGCGGGCGCGCCGCTGCGCCTGATCGCGCTGGTCTACTGCGACATCTTCCGAGCGATCCCGGCGATCGTGACGATCCTGCTGATCGTGTTCGGCACCCCGCTGGCATTTCCGACGACCGCGAACTGGCCCCCGGAGTGGCTGGGCATCGTGTCGCTGACCATGACGTACTCGGCGTACGTCGCGGAGGTCTACCGGGCGGGGCTGTCCTCGATCCACCCGAGCCAGAGCGCTGCCGCGCGGTCGCTGGGCCTGAGCTACACCCAGACCCTGCGCACGGTCCTGGTGCCGCAGGCGGTGCGCCGGGTGATCCCGCCGCTGCTGAACGACTTCATCAGCCTGCAGAAGGACACCGCGCTCCTCTCCACCGCCAGCATCGCCGAGGTCGTGCTCGTCTCGAAGCTGTGGGAGAGCAACCTGTTCAACCTCTCGCCGATCACCTTGGCAGCGGCCTTCTTCATCGTGATCACGATCCCGCAGGCGCGGTTCGTCGACTACCTGATCGAGCGCGACGCCGCCCGACGAGGAGCTCACTGATGGCGTTCCTGGAGATCGACGAGGTCCACAAGTCCTACGGGCACCACGAGGTGCTCAAGGGTGTGTCCTTGAACGTCGAGCGGCACGAGGTCGTGTGCCTGATCGGGGCGTCGGGATCCGGCAAGTCCACGCTGCTGCGCTGCGTCAACGCGCTCGAGGAGATCCAGGGCGGCGAGATCCGGATCGACGGCGACACCGTCACCGGTGCCGGCGTCGACCTGAACGCGCTGCGCCGCGACGTCGGCATCGTGTTCCAGAGCTACAACCTGTTTCCCCACATGTCGGTGCTGGAGAACGTGATGCTCGCACCGATCCGGGTCGCCGGCGTCGCCAAGGGTGAGGCCCGCGAACGCGCGATGACGCTCCTCGCCTCGGTGGGGATGCAGGACTATGCGAAGTCCTACCCGGACAGGCTCTCCGGCGGCCAGCAGCAGCGCGTCGCGATCGTCCGGGCGCTGGCGATGCAGCCACGGGTCATGCTGCTCGACGAGATCACCGCCGCCCTGGACCCCGAGCTGGTCGGCGACGTGCTCGAGATCGTGCGGGAGCTCGCCAACGGCGGCCTGACCATGCTGCTGGCCACCCATGAGATGGGCTTCGCCAAGGAGGTCGCCTCGCAGGTGTGCTTCCTCGACAACGGGTCCATCCTCGAGCGCGGCACGGCGGAGCAGATCTTCGAGCAGCCTCGCGAGGAGCGCACCCAGCAGTTCCTCAGCCGTGTCGTGAAGTCCGGCCGCCTCTGAGACGGCTCGGCGTTCGAGTAGCGTCGGGGCGTGCCTACGGAGCTGCGCGACGCCGAGGAGTCCTGGGACGTTCTCGCAACCCGCGACCTCTACCGCACCGACTGGCTGATGGCATTGCGAGCCGACCAGGTGCGCCGGCCCGGAGCCGACGAGGAGGAGCCGTTCGAGCGCCTGGTGTTCGAGCACCCGGGCGCCGTCGTCGTGCTGGCGGTCGACGACGCCGAGCGTGTCCACTGCCTCCGGCAGTACCGCCATCCGGCACGAGGGCGCTTCGTGGAACTGCCCGCGGGGCTCCGCGACGCCGGCGACGAGGACCCGCTCGAGACGGCGAAGCGGGAGCTGCGCGAGGAGGTCGAGCTCGAGGCGGGGGAGTGGCGACGCCTGATGGACCTCTACCCGTCCGCCGGCATCACCGACGAGCGCCAGGTGTGCTACCTCGCCCGCGACCTGAGATCCGTGAGCCGTGGCGACTTCGCCCCCGAGCACGAGGAGGCTGACATGGAGCGACTGCTGGTCGCTGTGGACGAGCTCATCGAGGCCGTACTCGACGGGCGCGTGAGTCAGTCCCCGATCGCGGCCTGCGTGCTCGCCTATGCCGTCCTTCGCCAGAGAGGTGACCTGTGACCGACCTGTCCGACCTCTTGGCCGTCCACCCGGTGATGGACGGGCACAACGACCTGCTCTGGGAGCTGCGCGACCAGGTCGGATACGACTTCGACCGGGTCGACATCGCGAAGCCGCAGACCACGACCCACACCGACATCCCGAGGCTGCGGGAAGGGGGAGTGGGCGCGCAGTTCTGGTCGGTGTTCGTGCCGTGCCGGGAGGGGGAGCGGGCCGTCACCACCACGCTCGAGCAGATCGACGCGGCGTACACGATGATCGGCCGGTACGCCGACCACCTCGCGCTCGCCACCACCGCGGACCAGGTGGAGGCGGCCTGGCGGTCGGGTCGGATCGCCTGCCTGATCGGGGCGGAGGGCGGCCACCAGATCGTGGAGTCGCTCGCCGTGCTCCGCATGTACCACCGGCTCGGCGTCCGCTACCTCACGCTCACCCACAACGAGAACGTGCCCTGGGCCGACTCGGCGACCGACGAGCCGGTGCTCGGAGGCCTCAACGACTTCGGCCGAGACGTCGTGCACGAGATGAACCGGATCGGCATGCTGGTCGACCTCTCGCACGTCAGCCACGACGTCATGCGTGACACCCTGGACGTCGCCCGGGCCCCGGTGGTGTTCTCCCACTCCTCGACATACGCCGTGTGCGACCACCCGCGCAACGTGCCCGATGACGTGCTCGGCAGGCTCACGGACAACGGCGGCACCTGCCTGGTGACCTTCGTGCCGCGGTTCGTGAACCAGGCGGTCCGAGACTGGGCCGCCGCCGCCCAGGAGCGAGCCGAGTCGGAGGGCGTCGACCCGCGCGACATCCCGGCCCTGATGCAGGTCGAGGCGACGTACCGCGAGGAGGTGCCCCACCCGCCGGCGACGTTGGACGACGTGGTCGCGCACCTCGAGCACGTGCGCGAGGTCGCGGGCATCGACCACGTCGGGCTGGGAGGTGACTACGACGGCGTCGACTGGATGCCACGGGGACTGGAGGACGTCTCGGGCTACCCGCGCCTGCTCGCGGCCCTGCGCACACGGGGCTGGTCCGACGACGACCTGGCGAAGCTCACCTGCCGCAACGTCCTGCGCACGCTGCGAGCCGCCGAGGACGTCGCTCGCGGCTGACGGCCCGGTGACCGCCCCGTGGAGTGGGTCAGGTCACACAGTGGCTATTGTCGGAGAGGGCCCACACCGGTAGGCCCGTGAGTGAGGAGGGTGCACCGTGAAGATTGGCGTTCCGAAGGAAGTCAAGAACCACGAGTACCGCATCGCCATCACCCCGATCGCTGTCCACGAGCTGACCGCGCACGGCCACGACGTGTGCGTCGAGCGGGGCGCCGGTCGCGGCTCTCAGATCGACGACAGCGAGTACGAAGCGGCAGGGGCGAAGATCCTCGACAGCGCGGACGAGGTCTGGGGCAACGCGGAGATGGTGCTCAAGGTGAAGGAGCCCATCGCCGAGGAGTACCACCGGATGCACGAGGGCCTCACGCTCTTCACCTACCTGCACCTGGCCGCGGACAAGCCGCTCACCGAGGAGTTGCTGAAGCGCAAGGTCACCGGCATCGCCTACGAGACGGTCCAGCTGCCCTCGGGCGGCCTTCCACTGCTCTATCCGATGTCCGAGGTCGCCGGCTGCCTCGCTCCCCAGGTCGGGGCGCACGCGCTGATGAAAGCACAGGGTGGCCGCGGAGTGCTGATGGGTGGCATCGGCGGCGTCGCCAACGCGAGGGTCGTGATCATCGGTGCGGGGGTCTCCGGACAGAACGCCGCGAACATCGCCCTGGGCATGGGCGCCGACGTGACCCTGCTCGACACCGATCTCGACAAGCTCCGGATGTCGTTCTGGCGCTACAACAACCGGGTCCACGGGCTCGCCTCGTCGCAGCTGGCGATCCGTCAGCAGGTGATGGAGGCCGACATGGTCATCGGCGCCGTGCTGATCCCCGGTGCGGCCGCGCCGAAGCTGGTGAGCAACGAGCTGGTCTCGCGGATGAAGCCGGGCTCGGTGCTGGTCGACATCGCGGTCGACCAGGGCGGCTGCTTCGAGGACACGCATCCCACCACGCACGCGGACCCGACCTACCCGGTGCACAACTCGATCTTCTACTGCGTGGCGAACATGCCGGGCGCGGTGCCGAACACCTCGACGTACGCCCTCACCAACGCGACGATGCCGTACGCCGTCGCGCTGGCGAACAAGGGCTGGGTGCAGGCCTGCCGCGACGACCACTCGTTGGCGCTCGGCCTGAACACCCACGACGGCACGCTCACCAACCGCCCGGTCGGCGAGGCGACGGGCATCGACGCCGTGGATCCAGACGAGGTCCTGGCGGGGCTCTGAGAGGGCTCGCAGCTTGGGGGACATCGGGCCCGCCCTGCGCACCTACCTCGACCATCTCGCCGTCGAGCGCGGGCTCGCGGCCAACACTCTCACGTCGTACCGGCGGGACCTGAGGCGCTACCGCGCCTTCCTCGCCGAGTCGGGCATCTCCGGCCTGGACCAGATCACCGAGGCGACGGTGTCGGCGTTCCTGGTGCGTCTGCGTGAGGGCGATGCGGAGCACCCGCCACTCTCCGCGACCTCGGCGGGCCGGACCGTGGTCGCGGTCCGCGGGTTCCACCGGTTCTGCGTGACCGACGGGCTGACCGCCCAGGACCCGGCGGCGGGGGTCCGGCCACCGGCTCCGGCGCGCCGACTGCCCAAGGCGCTGCCGCTGGCCGATGTCGAGGCGATCCTCGACGCCGCGGGCTCCGCGGGCACGTCGCTGGCGCTGCGTGACCGGGCCCTGCTCGAGGTCCTCTACGGCACCGGCGCGAGGATCTCGGAGGCTGTGGGGCTCGACGTCGACGACGTCGACCGGGTCGACGCGACAGTGTTGCTCCGGGGCAAGGGCGGCAAGGATCGGATCGTCCCGATCGGGACGTATGCCCTCGAGGCGGTCGACGCGTACCTGACCAGGGCCCGGCCGCAGCTCGCAGCGGTCGGGACCACCGAGCGGGCGGGCGCGCTGTTCCTGAACGCACGGGGCGGACGGCTGTCACGGCAGTCGGCCTGGGCGGTCCTGGTGAAGGCCGCTGACCGGGCGGGGGTCACCCGCGACGTCTCGCCGCACACGCTACGGCACTCGTTCGCGACCCATCTGCTCGAAGGCGGAGCGGACGTGCGCGTCGTCCAGGAGCTGCTCGGGCACGCGTCGGTGACCACGACGCAGATCTACACCTTGGTCACGGTCGACAACCTCCGAGAGGTCTTCGCGGCAGCGCATCCACGGGCGCGGTCGGGGGTGAACTAGTCCGTCCGGACCACTCCCGCCGGCCGTTGTGGTAATTTCCACGCGTTCTTTGCCAAACGCCCGTCGGGGGACGCATCCGGTATGCATCGTGGCTGCGCCGGGCGCCATCGGCCCGACCATTACTGGCCGCGTCGGAGGTGCGGGTTGGTCTCGAATGTCTGGAGTTCCCTTGCCGAACACGCGTGAAAATGCCCCCCCGGGCGCGTTCCTTTCCGTCTTCCACATCTCCGAATGGCCGGTACGCCGCAAGGTCGTGGCGGTGCTCGCGATCCCCGTCATCCTGGCGACCGTCTTCGGGGCACTGCGGGTGTCCTCTGCGCTCAGAGCCGCCGGTGACTACTCGACCAACCAGCAGCGGGCGACCGTCCTCGGCCCCACGATCGACTACCTCAACGCCACGGAGCGGCTCGCTCTCCCGTCCAGCCTGGCCGACCGGCTCGGCGACGGCACGACGAGCCCGGAGGACAGTTACGCCGCCGCCTCGAGCAACCTGAAGAAGGCCGCGTCAGAGGCGAACCTGACCGACCAGCAGGCCGGGCTGATCGACTCGATGATGCAGATCGGTGACACCCTGGCGACCGGTACCGGCACGGGCATCACCGCCACCGCGCCGGTGCAGCTCGGCGACATGAACCGGCTGACAACCCAGGTGATCAACTCCACCCTGAACGCCCGCGGCACGCCGGACACGACGGTCCAAGCGCTGATCCAGTCGCTCAACAGCCGGCTGTCGCTGGTCAAGCAGCAGCTGCTGATCCAGAGCGCGGACCAGCGGTCGTCCCTGCTCGGGTCGATGTGGCTGGCGGCCGAGATCGGGGTCGAGGGGCAGGCCCTGGACAACATCAAGGCGCTGGTCGGCGGTAGCCGGACCCACCGGCTGATCGCTCTGAACGGCACCCGCCTCGGCCTCGCGACGGACAGGAAAGCGGGCGACCTGGCCGCCACGCCACGGATGTTCACGACGTACGACCGGCTCGAGGAGCACATGCTCACCGGCGTCGAGGACAAGCTCGCCGCCAACGCCTCCAACTCGAAGAGGACTGCGCTGGTCGACGCCGGGGTCATCATCCTCGCGATCCTCGCCTCGCTGCTGCTCGCGCTGCTGGTGGCGCGGACGCTGATCCGCCCCCTGCGCAAGGTGCGTGTCGGGGCTCTCGAGGTGGCCAACGCGCAGCTTCCGAGGACCGTTGCCCGGATCCGTGACGGCCAGGAGCCGGAGGAGATCACGCCCATCCCGGTGCACACCGGTGAAGAGCTGGGGCAGCTTGCCCGCGCGGTTGACGACATGCACCGGCAGGCGGTCCACCTGGCCAGCGGTGAGGCCCAGCTGCGCTCTCAGGTCGGGGCCATGTTCGTGACCCTGTCGCGCCGTAACACCACCCTGGTCAACCAGCAGCTCGCCCTGATCGAGTCGCTCGAGCAGGACGAGGAAGACCCGCAGCGTCTCGAGCAGCTGTTCAACCTCGACCACCTGGCCACCCGGATGCGTCGTACGGCGGAGAGCCTGGTGATCCTGGGCGGCACGTCCGGCCGCACGGCGAGCTTCGAGGAGCTCAGCGTCTCCGACGTCATCCACGCCGCCGTCTCCGAGGTACAGGACTACCAGCGGGTGCGCATCGACGCAGCGCCGGACCGGATGATCGTCGGTCGCGCAGGCTCGGACCTCGTGCACCTGATGGCTGAGCTCATCGACAACGCCCTGCAGTACTCCCCGCCGGGCAGCCCGGTCACGATCCACGCGGCCGACGAGGGCAGTGGGGTCGTGATCGAGATCCTCGACAACGGCCTCGGCATGGCCGGCGACGCCCTGGCCGCGGCCAACGACTCGCTGAGGACTGGCGGCGAGGTCACCGTCGACACGGCCCGCCGGATGGGTCTGTTCGTGGTCAGCCGGCTGGCGCAGGAGCACGGCCTCGAGGTCAGCCTCCGCCGCAACGCCGGCGGTGGCGGCATCATCGCGACGGTCCGGCTGCCCTTCGACGTCCTGGTGTCCGACGGGCCGGTCCAGCACGTCTCGGCGATGGACACCTCCGAGCTGCCCAAGACCGTGGCGCCGGTCGTGCACGACGAGCCGGACGAGGACTACGACCCCTACCTCGAGCGCATCGAGGAGGCGATCTCCGCGGTCACCGGGCTGCCCCGGCGCCGTCCCGGCCAGACGTCACCCGGGCGTGAGCCCGTGCCGACCCCGGCCGCCGGCTTCAGCATGTTCGACCCGTTGACCAACCCGGTCCCGCTGTCGGGCCAGGACGACGCGGGCGCGGGCCGCGAACCCGAGCCGGAGACGGTCGCCTGGGTGGTGAGCGCCCACGGCGACGGCGTCCGGCGTGAGACCGCCGACGGGCTCGCCGAGACGCCCGAGGCCGAGGCCACGCGGCACGAGCCGCCGGCGCGCCACGACTTCCACTCGTGGGAGGTGCCCGACGAACAGACCCCCGCGCCGGCGTACCACGGCCATGAGGACGACTCGCCACCCACGGGTCCGCAGGCCGGGCAGCCGGTGTCCGGGAGACCGCAAGCCGAGGAGCCCGCAGTGCGGCTCCGGATCCGCCGTCCACTGTCCGCCGGAGCAGCGGCGGCCGCACTCGAGGGAGACTACGTGGCCGATGACGTCCAGTCCGAGGCAGCGCCGATCTTCGGCCAGTTGCGGTCCAACTGGCTTCACGGTGACAGCGACGCGTCGTGGTCGGGCAACGAGGTCGACCGCGGCTGGGACGCCGCCGAGCGCGCCGAGAGCACCGAGTCCGACGGCACCACCCGCGCCGGTCTTCCGGTACGCCGTCCGGGTGAACGCCTGGTGCCCGGCGGCGTCTCGCAGGAGCCGGCGAAGGTCGTCCGTGACCCGGAGGCCATTCGCAACCGCCTTGCCGCCCACGCGGCCGGCGTGTCCCGCGGCCGTGCTGCGTCAACGGGACAACCCACGAAGGACGACTACGCGCACAAGGAGAACGGCCCGTCATGACGGAGAGCCAGACCATGACGACAGCAGGGACGCCGGCAGGGACGACCGTCGGGACCGAGGCCCGCGAGCTCGACTGGGTCGTCACCCGGTTCGTCGACAAGGTCCCCGGCGCGGCCCACGCCGTGCTCGTCTCCTCGGACGGGCTGCTCATGGCGGCCAGCGGCCGGCTGCCCGCCGAGCGAGCCGAGCAGGTGGCGGCCGTGTCGTCCGGTCTGGCCAGCCTGGCCACCGGCGCCGCCCGCCTCTTCGAGGGGGGCGCCGTCATGCAGACCATCGTGGAGATGCAGAACGGCTTCCTGCTCCTGATGAGCGTGGGTGACGGATCGCACCTGGCGGTGTTGACCCACGCCACGGCCGACATCGGGCAGGTCGGCTACGAGATGGCCCTGCTCGTCGAGCGTGTCGGCCAGATGGTCCAGGCCCAGGCCCGGGTGCTCGGGGAGTAGGAAGACGTGCCATGGCAGACGAGCCCGAGCGCGAGCAGACACAGGCCGACCCTCCAGCGCCCCGGATCGTCCGACCGTACGCGCTGACCGCCGGGCGTACCCGGTCGGTGGTCGACCTCCCGCTGGAGGCCACCCTCCGGCTGGACGCCTCGGCGACGCGCCGTGCGTGGGGCGAGGACCTCAAGGGACGGATCATCGGGGCCTGCGACACCCGGTCCGTCGCCGAGGTGTCGGCCCTCGTGAAGTCGCCGATCGGCGTGGTCCGGGTGCTCCTGGGAGACCTCGTCCAACAGGGCTATGTCCACGTGCAGGCGACGCTGACCGAGAACTCCTCCGATGACGAACGCTATGACCTCCTCGAAAGGACCCTCCGTGGACTTCGTGCCCTCTAGTGAGAACCGTGCCGCGGCGTCGACGAAGATCGTCATCGCCGGCGGGTTCGGTGTGGGCAAGACGACCCTCGTCGGCTCCGTCTCCGAGATCGTCCCGCTCCGCACGGAGGCTCTGGTCACCAACGAGTCCCTCGGTGTCGACGACCTTGCGCAGACGCCCGCGAAGTCGACCACCACCGTGGCCATGGACTTCGGCCGGATCACGCTGGCCGAGGACCTGGTCCTCTACCTGTTCGGCACCCCGGGCCAGAAGCGCTTCTGGTTCATGTGGGACGACCTGGTGCGCGGCGCGATCGGGGCGATCGTGCTCGTCGACACCGCCCGGCTCGACGCGGCATTCGCGCCCCTGGACTACTTCGAGAGCAAGAACGTCCCCTTCATCGTGGCCGTGAACGAGTTCGAGGGCGGCGCCAGGTACCCGCTGTTCGAGGTCGCCGAGGCTCTCGCCCTGCCGGAGGACGTCCCGCTGATCACCGTTGACGCGCGTGACCGCGAGTCGTCGAAGCGGGCCCTGATCCGGATCACGGAGTTCTCGCTGACCCGGTTGGCTGCGGCCAAGCGCCAGGCGGTCGGCTGACGGTCACCCGCCCACGCGGTGCACGTCGTACTGTCCCTCGGCGAAGCCGCGGCGGACGACCTTCTTGTCGAACTTCCCGACGGAGGTGCGCGGCACCTGGTCGGTGAACGCCCACGCGTCGGGGAGCTGCCACTTGGCGAAGCTGCGGCCGAGGTACGTGCGCAGGTCCTCCGGGGTCGTCGTCGCGCCCTCCCGGAGCACGACCGTCGCCAGCGGCCGCTCCTGCCATTTCTCGTCCGGGATCCCGACGACGGCGGCTTCCACCACGTCCGGGTGGCCCATCAGGGCGTTCTCGAGGTCGACCGACGAGATCCACTCGCCACCCGACTTGATCACGTCCTTCGCCCGGTCGGAGAGCCGGATGTAGCCGAGCGGGTCGAGGGTGCCCACGTCGCCGGTGCGGAGCCAGCCGTCGTGGAACTTCTCGTCCGCGTCCTCACTGAGGGTGTCGCCGGGGTTGTAGTAGCCACCGGTCACCCACGGTCCGCGGACCTCGAGCTCGCCGACGGACTCGCCGTCCCAGGGCAACGGCGTGCCCTCGTCGCCCACGATCCGGCCCTCGACTCCGCAGAGCAGGCGCCCCTGGCTGGCCCGGTAGCTCCACTCGGCCTCACCCTCGATGCCGATCGGCACGAGTCCGGCAGAGGCGACGGGGGAGGTCTCCGTCATGCCCCATGCCTGCCGGATGTAAAGGCCGTGCCGCTCCTGGAGCCCCCGCTGCAGGGACACCGGTACGGCGGATCCGCCGCAGAGGATCAGCCGCAGGGAGTCCAGGCGTACGCCGTCGTGCCCGTCGAGGAAGGCCAGGACGTCGTTCCAGACCGTCGGCACCGCGCCCGAGACGGTCGGGCGGCTGGCCTGGATGAAGCGGACGAGCGGCTCGGCCTGGAGCCAGCGGTCCGGCATGCACAACGACGCCCCGGTCATCACCGCGGCATAGGCCAGGCCCCAGGCGTTCGCGTGGAACATGGGCACGATGGGCAGCACCCGGTCGTGGAAGTCGAGGCCAGCGGCGTTGCCGGTGCTCACCGCCAGCGAGTGCAGCCAGGCCGACCGATGGCCGTAGACGACGCCCTTCGGGTTGCCCGTCGTGCCGCTCGTGTAGCACATGGCCGCGGCGTCGCGCTCGTCCACCTCCGGCCAGTCGAACTCCTCGGGCTGGTCGGCGAGCAGATCCTCGTACAGGAGCACCTCCTTGCCGGACGCGCGGAGCGCGTCGAGGTCGGCAGCTGCCGCGTCGGGGCCGGAGACCAGCACGTGGGTCACGGAGGTGAGCTGCGGGAGCTCCTGCGCGAAGAGCGGCACCAGGGAGTCGTCGACGATCACCACGCGGTCCTCGGCGTGGTTGGCGATGTAGACCAGCTGCTCGGGGAAGAGCCGGATGTTGAGGGTGTGCAGCACGGCGCCCATGGACGGGATCGCCAGGTAGGCCTCGAGGTGCTCGGCGTTGTTCCACATGAACGTCGCCACCCGCTGGTCACCGGTGATCCCCACACTCCGCAGCCCGTGCGCGAGACGAGAGGCGCGCCGACCGAGGTCGGCGTACGACAGGGTGCGGGTGCCGTCTGCGGTCGCCGTCACCACCTCGGAGTCCCCATGCACGGTGGTGCCGTGTTTCATCACCGAGCCGATGGTCAGCTGGGCGTCCTGCATGGTGCTCTTCACGGGGGCTCCTCGGGTCGGTGCTGCGCTGCGGGCGACGACGACCCCCATCTTCTACCGGGGCCGGGCGCCGCGCACGTGTCCCGTCCACGCCCACGCGCACGGGCTTCCTATGCTGGCCAGGTGACGATCGCGCTCCGCCTCCTGGACGGGGTGTCCTACGACGGTGAGCCGGTTGCCGGGTCGCGCTCGGCTGACCTCCTGGCGGCGCTGGTCCTCCATCCCGGTGGGGTCTCGGACAGCCGACTGGTCGACGAGGTGTGGGCCGACCATCCACCCGCGTCGGCGAAGGCGCTCCAGGTCCAGGTCTCCCGGGTGCGGGCGCAGTGCGGCTCCGACGTCGTCCAGCGGTACGACGGCGGCTACCGGATCGGGCTGCCCGGCGACGCGGTGGATCTGTGGGTCCTCGAGTCGCAGGTGGAGCAGGCGCGGGCGGCCCTGGCCGACGGCGATCCGTCTCAGGCCCTCCGGGCCGTCGAGGAGGGCGACGTCCTCCTGCACGGGCTGGCCGGCGTGACGGGTGGAGGCCCGGTCGCCGACGTACGTCGACGTGCTCGCGCGGCGGAGCCGGTGCTGGCCCGGCTTCAAGCCCTGGCCCTGGAGCGGACCGGTCGCGACGCCGAGGCGGTCGGACCGTTGGCCCGCGCGCACGAGCGCGACCCCGACGACACCGAGGTCCTGGTGGCGCTGCTCCACAGCGAGGCGGCCGCCGTCTCCGCCGCCGTCGCCCTGTCCCGGTACGACGCCTACCGGCGCGACCTCGCGGACCGCCTGGGCGTGGATCCCGACCCCGAGGTGCAGCGGGTCCACCGCGAGCTGCTGGTCGCCGACGAGCCGGTGCGCAGTGGCGTGCAGTACGACGCCGACGAGCTGCTCGGCCGGGACGACGACCTGGCCGGCCTGCGCGGCCTGGTCCGCGCGGGTCGCCTCACGAGCATCATCGGCCCCGGTGGGCTCGGCAAGACCCGGGTGGCGCACGTCCTCGCGCGGGAGGCGACGCAGCCGCGGGTGCACTTCGTGGAGCTGGTCAGCATCTCGTCTCCCGACGACGTGGTCTCGGAGGTGGGCTCGGCCCTCGGGGTCCGCAACTCGGTGACCGGACGCCGTACCCTCACGCCCGCGCAGCGCGCGGACGTCCGGGCCCGGATCGCCCAGGAGGTCGACTCGGTGCCGACCCTGCTGGTGCTGGACAACTGCGAGCACGTGCTGGACGCCGTTGCGTCGCTGGTGGCGTTCCTGCTGGTGACGACACGCGACCTGCGCGTCGTCACCACCAGCCGCGCGCCGCTCGGGATCGCCGCGGAGCGGGTGTTCCCGCTCAGTCAGCTCGCGCCCGAGGACGGCGCCGAGCTGTTCCG
>JAFMQY010000277.1 GCA_017354415.1 Nocardioides sp. | reverse complement strand
CGTGGTCTGGCCACCCGCTACGACAAGCTCGCCGCTGTTTACCGAGGAGGCGTCGTCCTGCGCGCGATCACCCTCTGGCTTCGTCAATAAGGAGACACGCCCTAACCCGAGCAGCGCGCCGTTCACCATGGCGGTCAGGGCGCTCCAGCCCTGCTGGAGCCCGCCGACGAACCCGCCGGTGTGCGTCACGGGCGGAGGCGGCGTCGTACGCGGGGTGATGTCGACGGTGATCGTGGCCAGGCTGGTCTGGTCGGCCAGGTAGGCCTGCTGGCGCTGCAGCGACTCCAGCTCGCCCTGCCGGTCGGTGAGGGCCCTCTCGACGGCGAGCAGCGCGCGCAGGTTGCCGGTCCCCGAGACCAGCTGCCGGAGCCGTTGGACACCGGCCCGCTGGGCCGCCACCCGCGCCTGGAGGTCGATCACCTCGGTGGTGACGTCCTGCGCCTTGCGGGACGAGCTGCGCAGGGTTGCGACGCCTTCGAGCGCCTGCATCGCCTCGTCGAAGCGGGCGCTCGGAACCCGGACCACGAGGTGGCTGCTGGTCACGGTGCCGTGGCGGTTCGTGGTCGTGTTCTCGTCCGCGATCCGTCCGCCCTCACGCGTCACGACCTCGTCCACTCGAGTCCGGGCCCGGCCGACGTCGCCGCTGGTGAGGGTCACCTGGCCGGTTGAGATGACTGCGCGCTGTTGCACGGCCGGAATCGCCTGCGTGGCCGCCTGTGCGGCCGCCTGCGAGGCTGCGGGGCTGCGGGCGTCGAGGCTGCCGGTGCTGTCCGGGTGGGCCGCGCCCGCGCTGGCAGTGGGCGCGTCGGAGGATCCTCTCGAGCTGCAGCCTGCGGTGACGAGCACGAGGACGGCGAGCCCGGGGGCGAGCAGTCGCAGAGAGCGGTGGCGGGGCGAACGGTCCGCGGCGGGGCCGGAAGTGGCGTCCATGGAGGTCGGACGTGGCATCGGGAGCCGGGGTTCCGCGGCGCCCCGTCACGATCCGACCCGTACCCATCACGAACCGGTCACACGCGCTCCGGCGCCTCCGATTCCGGGTCGTCCGCCCCAGGACGGCTTAGAAGCCGGTGTCAGGCGGACGACCAGTGTTCGCTTTCCGGTCGTCCGCCCCAGGACGGCTTAGAAGCCGGTGTCAGGCGGACGACCCGGTGGAGGCGAGGAGCTCGAGGGCCTCGCGGTAGCCGGTGACGCCCTTTCCGGCGATCACCCCGACTGCGTGGGGGGTGACCACCGAGTGGTGGCGGAACTCCTCCGGCCGCTGGGCGGGGTCGCTCAGGTGCACCTCGACCAGCGGCGCGCTGAGCTGGGCGCAGGCGTCGTAGAGCGCCAGCGAGTAGTGGGTCCAGGCGCCGGCGTTGAGCACCACGGGGGTCTCGTCGTCGGCGGCGGTGTTCAGCCAGTCGAGCAGCTCTCCCTCGTGGTTGGTCTGCCGCACGTCCACGTCGAGCCCGAGCGCACGCCCCCACTCCGCGCACAGCGCGACCAGCTCGTCGTACGTCGTGGAGCCGTAGATCTCCGGCTGGCGCCGCCCGAGCCGGCCGAGGTTGGGGCCGTTGAGCACCAACACCCGCATCAGGCACCCCTCACCATGGCGTCGTACGCCGCCCGCAGGTGCTCCTCGTCGGGGCCCGTGAGGACCTCCGGACGGGCCAGGTCACGGAGTACGACGAACCGCAGGGTCGATCCGCGCGCCTTCTTGTCGACGGCCATCCGGTCCCGCAGGTCGTCGTACGACGCGCCGGCCCAGCGTGTGGGCAGCCCCACCCGGGCCAGGACGGACGCGTGCCGGTCGACGACGGCGTCGTCGAGCATCCCGGCGGCGCGAGCCAGCTCGGCGGCGTAGACGCAGCCGATCGAGACCGCCTCACCGTGCCGGAGCGAGTAGTCGCTGGCGAGCTCGACCGCGTGGCCCATGGTGTGGCCGTAGTTGAGGACCTCTCGACCGGGATGGCCCTCGTCGCCGCCGGTCTCGCGGAGGTCCTCGGCGACGACCTCCGCCTTGACCCGGACCGCCCGCTCGACCAGCTCGCGGAGCACCGGCGAGCCCACGCGTGGAACGCCGTGCTCCTCCACCAGCCGTAGGATCTCGGGATCGGCGATGAAGCCGCACTTGACCACCTCGCCGAGCCCCGACCGGAGCTCGCCCTCGGGCAGGGTGGCGAGCAGGTCCAGGTCACAGAGCACGCCGGCCGGCTCGTGGAACGCGCCGACCAGGTTCTTGCCGGCCGCAGTGTTGATGCCCGTCTTGCCACCGACCGCGGCGTCCACCATGCCGAGCACGGTCGACGGCACGTGCACCACGCGCACCCCGCGGAGCCAGGTGGCTGCGACGAACCCCGCGAGGTCGGAGGTCGCTCCCCCGCCCACCGACACGACGGCGTCGCTCCGGGTGAAGCCGGCCGCACCGAGCTCCTCCCAGCAGTACGACGCCACCTCGGCGGTCTTGGCCCGCTCCCCGGGAGGCACGGGCAGGGCGGTCACCTTGTACGCCGACCCGAGCTGCTTCTTGACCCGTCCCGCCGGCCCCGGGAGGCCGTCCGGGAACACCACACCCACCGTGGAGACGCCGGGCCCGAGCAGATCTGGCAGCCGGTCGAGCAGCCCCGACCCCACCACCACGTCGTACGGCGAGGCGGTGGCGACCCGGATGACCGTTGCGGGCTCCGTCACGACAGCGCCTCCACGACCGCCTCCGCGACCTCGTCCGGCGTACGCCCGTCGGTGTCGACCACTGCGACCGCGACCGCCTCGTAGACCGGGGTCCGCTCGTCGAGCAGCGCCTTCATGGTGCCGCGCACGTTGCCGAGCAGCAGCGGACGCGAGACACCGAGCCCGACCCGCTCCGCGGCGTCGGCGAGCCCCACCCGGAGGAAGACCACGGGCTGCCCTTGGAGCACGGCCAGGGTCTCCTCGGCCATCACCGCACCCCCGCCGACGGCGAGCACACCGTCGTGGTCGGCAACGGCCCGCGCCACGGCTGCCCGCTCGAGTGTCCGGAAGTGCTCCTCCCCCGAGTCGACGAAGATGTCGGAGATGGTCCGCCCCTCGGCCCGCTCGACGTCGTCGTCGGTGTCCCGGAAGGACACGCCCCACCGTTCGGCGAGCAGCCGTCCGACCGTGGTCTTGCCCGCACCCATCGGCCCGACCAGCACCACCCGGGGACTCATCGGACCGCCAAGGCGGCGAGGTACCCCTCGACGTTGCGGCGTGTCTCGGCGACCGCGTCGCCGCCGAACTTCTCCAGCACCGCATCGGCGAGCACGAGTGCCACCATCGCCTCCGCAACGACCCCCGCGGCGGGCACGGCGCAGACGTCGGAGCGCTGGTGGTGCGCCACCGCGGCCTCGCCGGTCGCGACGTCCACGGTGCGCAGGGCACGGGGGACCGTGGCGATCGGCTTCATCGCGGCCCGCACCCGCAGCACCTCGCCGGTGGACATGCCGCCCTCGGTGCCGCCCGATCGGCCGCTGGTCCGGCGGATGCCGCCGTCCGTGGGGACGATCTCGTCGTGGGCGAGGCTGCCTGGAGTCGCGGCCAGCTCGAACCCGTCCCCGACCTCCACCCCCTTGATCGCCTGGATGCCCATCAGGGCGCCGGCCAGCCGGGCGTCGAGCCGCCGGTCCCAGTGCGCGTGCGAGCCCAGGCCGGATGGGAGACCGTGCACGACCACCTCGACGACGCCACCGAGGGTGTCGCCGGCCTTCTGCGCCCGGTCGATCGCGGCGGACATCTCGGCGCTCGCGTCCGGGTCGAGGCAGCGCACCTCGTCCTCGTCGAGCCGGCCGATGTCGTCCGGGCCGGGAACAACGCCCGCAGGGGCCCGGACGCCGCCCAGCTCGATCACGTGCGAGACGACGCGTGCGCCGGTCGTCTGCTCGAGGAACGCGCACGCGACG
>JAFMQY010000276.1 GCA_017354415.1 Nocardioides sp. | reverse complement strand
AGCGCCAGACCGTCAAGTTCTGCGTCAACGCGTTGGTCGGGATCGCGATCGGCTGGTTCTTCGTGCATCTGTCGGCCAGCCGCGGCGGCAGCGCGGACGACCAGGCGCTCGCGTACTTCCTCCCCGGGCTGCTCTACAACACCGGCTACGCGATCGCCTTCGGCCTCACCTGCGTCACCAAGTGGCCCCTGGTGGGGTTCATGATCGGCAGTGTCACCGGTGACCCGACGGCCTGGCACCGCGACCCGCAGATCGTCCGGCTGTGCACACGGCTGACGTGGCTGCTGGTGCTGCCGTGCGCCGCCCGGTCGCTGGTGCAGGGTCCGATCTGGTTGGCCGGACATTCCGGCAGCGTCTCGGTCGACGCGGCCGTGGCCGCGCTGGGTGTGCTCAAGGTCGCCATGGGCTGGCCGCTGCAGCTGGCTGCCCTCGCGGCGATGTCATGGATGCTGGGACGCAATCACACGCCGCTCCAGGCGGGCGGCCGGGTCAGTCCTTTGGGTGATCAGGGCTGAGCAGCTCCTGGAGCTCGGCCTCGACGTCGGACGAGGCCACGAACAGCAGCTCGTCGCCGGCCTCGATCGGCTGCTCGCTGTCGGGCGGATAGACCTGGCCGTCACGCAGGATCGTCACCAGCGCGACGTTCTCGGGGAAGGGGATCAGCCCCGACGGCTTCCCGACGTACGGCGAGTCGTCGGCGAGGGTGAGCTCGACCAGGTTGGCGTTGCCCTGACGGAACGTGAACAGCCGCACGAGGTCGCCGACCGTCACCGCCTCCTCGACCAGAGCCGACATGATCCGGGGTGTCGACACGTTGACGTCGACTCCCCAGGCCTCGGTGAACAGCCACTCGTTGTTGGGGTGGTTGACCCGGCCGACCGTGCGCGGGACGGCGAACTCGGTCTTGGCGAGCAAAGAGGTCACCAGGTTGACCTTGTCGTCCCCGGTGGCGGCGATCACGACGTCGCAGTCGTCGAGATGGGCCTCCTCGAGTGAGGAGAGCTCACAGGAGTCGGCCAGCAGCCACTCGGCGTCCGGCACCCGCTCCGGCTTGATCGCCCGAGGGTCCCTGTCGATCAGCAGCACCTCGTGGCCGTTGGTGATCAGCTCGCGGGCGATGGAGCGTCCGACGGCGCCGGCCCCGGCGATGGCTACCCGCATGGGTCGTGCCTCCTCAGGCTTCTTCGGGACCCTGGTGGATCGCATGGTAGGCATGCGCGGCGTTCTCCTCGCGCATCACCAGATGGAGGAGGTCGCCTTCCTGGATCACGCTTTCGGCGGTCGGCAGCATGCCTTCGCCCACCCGGTCGATCCAGGCGATGCGGGACCGGCTGGCGGACTGGAACGCGACGGTGCGGTGACCCACCCAGGCGACGGGCGCCGGCACCTGGTCGACGCGGATCGTGCCGGACGGGTCGCGGAAGTCGGGCTCGGCACCCACGGGCAGGAGCCGGCGCAGGATCTGGTCGGCGGTCCACTTCACGGTCGCCACCGTGGTGATCCCCAGTCGTAGGTAGACCTCGGCGCGGCCGGGGTCGTAGATGCGGGCGACCACCTGGTCGATCCCGAACGTCTCCCGGGCGACGCGGGCGGCGATGATGTTGGAGTTGTCGCCGCTGGAGACGGCCGCGAAGGCGTCCGCGCGACGGATGCCGGCCTTCTCCAGGACCTCCTGGTCGAAGCCGTAGCCCGTCACCTTGTCGCCGTTGAAGCCTGGCCCGAGACGACGGAAGCTGTCCGGCTGGCTGTCGATGACGGAGACGGTGTGGTTGCGCTCCTCGAGACTGCGCGCCAGGGTCGACCCGACCCGGCCACATCCCATGATCACCACGTGCACGGGGAAACCGTATCCTGTCGACTCGTGGGTGTCGGAGACGTCTCCAAGCGGATCCTCCTGGGTCGCAAGCTACGGAGTTCGCAGCTCGGTGAGACGCTTCTCCCGAAGCGGATCGCGCTTCCAGTGTTCGCCAGTGACGCCCTCTCGTCGGTGGCCTACGCACCCGACGAGGTCTTCATCATGCTGGGCCTGGCCGGTGCCTCGACCTACATCTGGTCGTGGAAGATCGGCATCGCCGTCGCCGTCGTCATGCTCACGGTGGTGGCGTCGTACCGGCAGAACGTCCATGCCTACCCGAGCGGCGGCGGCGACTACGAGGTGGCGACGGTCAACCTCGGGCAGACGGCCGGCGTGACCGTCGCCTCGGCGCTGCTGGTCGACTACGTCCTGACCGTGGCGGTGTCGGTCTCGTCCGGCGTCCAGAACGCGGCTTCGGCGATACCCGCCATCTCGCACCACGAGGTGGTGGTCGCGGTGGCCCTGGTCGTGGTCCTGGCAGCGATGAACCTCAGAGGCGTTCGCGAGTCGGGCGCCTTCTTCGCGATCCCGACCTACTGCTTCATGGTGGGTGTGCTCGGCATGGCGCTCGTCGGCATCCTGCGAGCGAGCGGCGGAGGTCTGCCCAACGTCGAGAGCGCGAACTTCACGATCATCCCAGCGCCCGGCTACGAGGATGGGAACCTGACCGGGCTCGCCCTGATCTTCCTCCTGGCCCGGGCCTTCTCGTCCGGCTGCGCCGCGCTGACCGGCGTCGAGGCGATCTCGAACGGCGTCCCGGCGTTCCGCAAGCCGAAGAGCCGGAACGCCGCGACGACCCTGCTGATGCTCGGGACGATCGCGGTCACGATGCTGATGAGCATCATCCTGTTGGCCCACCACATGCAGATCAAGTACGTCGACGACGTCTCGCGGCTGCGCGACCAGAACGGCAACCCGATGCCCGCCGGCTACGACCAGCCGACGGTGATGGCGCAGATCTCCAAGGCGGTCTTCAACAACTTCACCCCGGGCTTCTACTTCGTCCTGGCGGCGACCGGGATCATCCTGATCCTGGCGGCGAACACGGCGTTCAACGGCTTCCCGGTGCTCGGCTCGATCCTGGCCCGCGACGGCTTCATGCCACGAGCACTGGGCTCGCGGGGAGACCGGCTGGCCTACAGCAACGGCATCCTCGTCCTGGCCACCTTCGCCTGTGTCCTGATCGTCGCGTTCAACGCCGAGACCACCCGGCTGATCCAGCTCTACATCATCGGCGTCTTCGTCTCCTTCAACCTCAGCCAGCTCGGCATGATCCGGCATTGGACCCGGCACCTGAAGACCGAGACCGATCCTCAGGTACGGCGGCACATGATCCGGTCGCGGGTCATCAACACCTTCGGCCTCGGCATGACTGCCGTCGTCTTCGTCGTCATCCTGCTCACCAAGTTCCTGGCCGGCGCATGGATCGCGATCCTGGCGATGTGCGTGTTCTTCGCGATGATGAAGGGGATCCGTCGTCACTACGACAACGTGTCCCGGGAGTTGGCGGCCGACGAGGAGGACCGCGTCATGCCCACGCGGGTGCACGCGATCGTCCTGGTCTCGAAGCTGCACAAGCCCACACTGCGGGCGCTGGCCTATGCGAAGGCAACCCGGCCCAACGTGCTCGAGGCCGTCTCCGTGTCCTCCGACGATGCCTCGACGAAGGCCCTGGTCAAGGACTGGGACGACCGGAACCTCGGGGTTCCGCTCAAGGTCCTCTACTCGCCGTACCGCGAGATCGTGCGGCCGATCGTCGACTACGCGTCGCAGGTGCGCAAGGACAACCCCCGTGGCGTGGTCGCCGTCTACATCCCCGAGTACGTCGTGGGCCGCTGGTGGGAGCAGCTGCTCCACAACCAGACAGCGCTCCGGCTGAAGGGACGGCTGCTCTTCACGCCAGGGGTCATGGTGACCTCGGTGCCCTACCAGCTGCACTCCTCACAGATCGCCAGGGAGCGCGCGCAACGCGAGCTGGGCCGGGTCAAGGCCGGCGACCTGCGCCGGGGCACGGTCCGCAGCGACGGCAGCCAGGTGGTGCGCCGCACCCGCG
>JAFMQY010000153.1 GCA_017354415.1 Nocardioides sp. | reverse complement strand
GCGCCGGCGCCTCGGGCTCGCGGTGGCGATCGCCGGCCGGCCCGACCTGCTGCTGCTCGACGAACCGACGAACCACCTGTCTCTGGCCCTCGCTGGGGAGATCGAGGAGGCGCTCCACACCACGCCGGGCACCGTCGTGGTCGCCACCCACGACCGGTGGCTACGGCGCCGGTGGGACGGAGCGGAGCTCGGGCTGGATCACTCGTCGCCCGGTGGCGTGTAGGTCAGCCCGGACGCCTTGCTCAGGATCCCGGCGAGGTCGCCGGACTCCACCAGCTCATGGCTCTCCACGTGGCTGAACGAGCCGCTGCTGGTCACCGCCAGGCTCAGGGCGGTCAACGTCGCCGAGTCGGGTACCTCGATGACGATGAACCCGTCGTACTGGCTTCCCAGCATCAGGTAGTAGCTCTCCATGCGGCCGCCGGCCGACTCGCACAACGTCCGGACCACGGCGGCTCGGTCGCTGGGCGTGGCGATGAGCGAGTTCACCGCTTTCGGGCGGAAGGTGAAGAACACGGCGTACTTGGGCATGGCGACTCCTTCGCTGGCGGGCTGCGGTCGGATGCCGGAGCCCCTTGGTCAGCGTGTGCCCGCAGCGCCGATGCGGCAAGACCTGCTGCGACGATCAGCGGTCGAGAGCCAGCCGCAGCCAGTCGGCGAGCGCCGTGATCTCGGCGTCGACCGCCTTGGTCATCGTCGTGGTGAACGGCGTGTCCTCGTGGACGGCGTCGACGAAGAGACGCCCCGCCCTGCGGTCGGCGGTCGCATCGACCTTTCCCACCAGCCGGTCGCCATGGAGGATCGGCAGGGCGAAGTAGCCCCACCGGCGTTTGGCCGCGGGCTTGTACATCTCGAGGATGTATTCGAACTCGAACAGGTCCTCCATCCGCACCCGGTCACGGGTCACCGGGTCGAACGGCGACAGCAACGCCGTGCGCCCCTCGAACGAGAGCCCGAGTTGCGCCGGGTCGACCCGCCATTCCCCCGTAGTGCCCTCGACCACCGCCGGCTCGCCCGCGTCGCGGACGTGGATCGGCTCGCCGGGGAGCTCGGTGCCCTTCGCCCGGGCGAGGCCGAGCGCGCGCAGCCGTCGGGCGTTGCGCTCCGCTCGCGCCTCCTCGAGGGGCACGGCCTCCACGCCCTCGGGATAGACCCGCTCGGCCAGATCGTACGTGCGCTGGGCGCCTGCCCGGCCGTTCACCGCCACCTCGCCCCGCGCGAGAAGGCAGGTGAGCATCATCCGCACGTTGCGGTCGACGTTCCATCCCGACGACTTCCACGGCACCTGAGCGGTGGCCTTCACATCGCGGGAGGGGAGCGGACCGTCGGCGTCGAGGATGTCGAGCACCTCGTTGCGGAACAGCTCGTTGGCCTCGAGCCAGTCACGCGCGCCCTCCCAGGGCGGCCAGACATCCATCTCGGCCAGGTGGAGCCGGAGGTCGGTCATCGGCCGGATGCCGTTGCCGTCGTCGTAGAGCTCACGCTGCTCGAGGAGCTCGACGAGGTCGGCCGGCTCGTACGCCGCCCCCATCCGCGACCACGGCACCAGGTCGAAGCTCGGGGCGATCGCCGCGGTCGGCTCGACCGGCAGTGCGGTGAGATGCTCGACGAGAGTGAGCAGGTCGGACGGGCGGTGCGCGTCGAGGCGGGTCGCGCGCAGCACGATCTGCCGCGCCTCCTGCCGGCTCAAGTGGTGCGCCTCCATGGTCGGGACGCTAGTGGAGTCCATCGACGTAAAGACGTTGAGCGACTCCCGGCCGCTCGGTTGACTCGGTGCCATGGAGGTCACCTCAGGGAAAGCACTGCTCGCCGCGCAGGAGCACGGCTCCGGGTCACCCGACGTCCTGCTCGTGCACGCCGGCGTCACCGACCAGCGCAGCTGGCAGCACGTCGTCGACGTGTTGCCGGACCATCGCTGCCTGACCTACGACCAGCGCGGATACGGGAGTACGACGTACCAGCCCGAGGACGGCTGGTCGAAGGTCGACGACGCCGTGGCGGTCCTCGACGCCTACAACGTGGAGTCGGCCGTCGTGGTGGGCTGCTCGATGGGAGGTCGGGTGTCGCTGCACCTCGCGCTCACACATCCCGAGCGAGTGAGGGGCCTGGCCCTGATCGCGCCCGCGATCAGCGGGGGGCCCGGGCACGTGTACGAGCCGGAGGTCCAGGCTCTCAGCGACGCCCAGGACGCCGCCTGGGAGCGCGGCGACCTCGACGAGGTCAACCGGATCGACGCCCGGGTCTGGCTCGACGGCCCGCTGGCGCCTGAGGGCAGGGTCGGCGGAGCGGCGCGGGAGCTCTTCTTCGACATGAACCGGATCGCGCTCGAGGCCGAGGAGACGGGTGAGGAGCGAGACGACGTGAACGCGTGGGACCGGCTCGGGGAGATCTCGGTCCCGACGCTGCTGATCGTCGGTGACCTCGACCTGCAGTACCTCAAGGACTATGTCGCCCGCGCGGCGGCCGCCATTCCGGACGCCCGGCTCGTCGAGCTGCCCGGGGTCGCGCACCTGCCCCATCTGGAGGGGGACCGGCGGACCCTCACCGAGATCGCGGCCTTCGTCAGCGGCCAGTGACGACCACGATCCGACGTTTGACCCGCGGCGTCGAGATGGATCACGGTTCGTTGAGGCCGCGATCCCGTCGCCGGGTCCGGCGCGGAATCCGACGTGTGGAACCCGCGCTGGTAGGGTCGGTCTCGCTCGACATCCTTTAACGATCCGTCCCGTGAGGCGGAGAAGGAGGTACGGCGTGCCCCGTCATGTCACGAATGCGCCCGCTCTGCTGGTCCTCGAGGACGGCCGGACGTTCCGGGGTGAGTCGTTCGGCGCCGAGGGGGAGACGTTCGGCGAGGCGGTGTTCGCCACCGGGATGACGGGCTACCAGGAGACCCTCACCGACCCGTCGTACCACCGTCAGGTCGTCGTGATGACCGCTCCCCATATCGGCAACACCGGACTCAACGACGAGGACCCGGAGTCCGACCGCATCTGGGTCGCCGGGTACGTCGTGCGCGACCCCGCGCGCGTCCCGTCGAACTGGCGGTCGCAGCGCTCGCTCGACCACTCGCTCCGTGAGCAGGGGGTCGTCGGCATCTCGGGGATCGACACCCGGGCGCTCACCCGGCACCTGCGAGAGCGTGGTGCCATGCGGGTCGGGATCTCCTCGACCGAGCGCTCTCCGGAAGCGCTGCTCGAGCGGGTCCGGTCGTCGGCACAGATGAAGGGTGCGAACCTCTCCGCCGAGGTCTCGACGAGCGAGCCGTACGTCGTGCCCGCGGTCGGGGAGCGGCGGTTCACCGTCGCGGCGCTGGACCTCGGGATCAAGGCCAACACCCCGCGGATGATGGCCGAGCGCCGCATCGAGACGCACGTCCTGCCGGCCACCGCCTCGCTGGAGGACGTGCAGGCGGTGCAGCCCGACGGCCTCTTCTTCTCCAACGGTCCGGGGGACCCCGCGGCGACCATCCGCCAGATCGAGCTGCTCCGGGAAGCCCTAGCGCTTGGAATTCCCTACTTCGGGATCTGTTTTGGCAACCAGCTGTTCGGCCGGGCGCTCGGCCTCGACACCTACAAGCTCACCTACGGCCACCGCGGCATCAACCAGCCGGTCCTCGACCGTACGTCGGGGAAGGTCGAGGTGACCGCGCACAACCACGGGTTCGCCGTCCGCGCCCCCCTCGATGCCGCCACCAGCACGCCGTACGGCGAGGCGACGGTTTCGCACGTCTGCCTCAACGACGACGTGGTCGAGGGCCTCGAGCTGAGACGGGACGGGCGGCTGGTGGCCTTCTCGGTGCAGTACCACCCCGAAGCCGCCGCCGGCCCCCACGACGCCGCCTACCTCTTCGACCGGTTCTTCGACCTCATGGAGAGTGCTCGATGAACCCGCCTTTTCGTGCTCTTTCGGGAAGGCGGTGGCCTGATGCCTCGGCGCAGTGATATCTCCTCAGTGCTGGTGATCGGGTCGGGGCCGATCGTCATCGGGCAGGCGTGCGAGTTCGACTACTCCGGCACCCAGGCCTGCCGGGTGCTCCGCCAGGAGGGTCTGCGGGTGGTCCTGGTGAACTCCAACCCGGCCACGATCATGACCGACCCCGAGTTCGCCGACGCGACGTACGTCGAGCCGATCACGCCGGAGTTCGTCGAGCAGGTGATCGCCGCGGAGCGCCCGGACGCGCTTCTCGCCACCCTGGGCGGCCAGACCGCCCTGAACTGCGCGATGAGCCTGGCTGCGAACGGCGTCCTCGAGAAGTACGGCGTGGAGCTCATCGGAGCGAGCATCGACGCGATCGAGAAGGGCGAGAACCGCGAGTCGTTCAAGCGGATCGTCGAGGGTCTCCCGGCGGCGTGGGGCGCCGAGGTCGCCGCCTCCGCGATCTGCCACTCGATGGACGACTGCCTGGCCGCCGTCGAGAGCCTCGGCTACCCGGTCGTCGTCCGCCCGAGCTTCACGATGGGCGGCGCGGGCTCCGGCCTGGCGTGCGACGAGGAGGACCTGCACCGGATCGCGGGCCTCGGACTCTCGCTGAGCCCGACCTCCGAGGTGCTGCTGGAGGAGTCGATCCTCGGCTGGAAGGAGTACGAGCTGGAGGTGATGCGCGACCGCAAGGACAACGTCGTCATCGTCTGCTCGATCGAGAACGTCGACCCGATGGGCGTGCACACCGGCGACTCGATCACGGTGGCGCCCGCGCTCACGCTCACCGACCGCGAGTACCAGCGGCTGCGCGACATCGCGATCGGCGTGATCCGCGAGGTCGGCGTGGACACCGGCGGCTGCAACATCCAGTTCGCGGTCAACCCCGACAACGGGCGGGTCGTGGTGATCGAGATGAACCCCCGGGTCTCCCGGTCCAGCGCACTGGCCAGCAAGGCGACCGGGTTCCCGATCGCGAAGATCGCGGCGAAGGTCGCGATCGGCTACACCCTCGACGAGATTCCCAACGACATCACGACCCGGCCCGGCGGACAGAGCACGCCCGCGTCGTTCGAGCCGACTCTCGACTACGTCGTGGTCAAGGTGCCGCGGTTCGCGTTCGAGAAGTTCCCGGGCGCCGACGCGGCCCTGACCACCCACATGAAGTCGGTCGGCGAGGCGATGGCGATCGGCCGCAACTTCACCGAGGCGCTGCAGAAGGCGCTGCGCTCGCTCGAGCGCCCGGACGCTGCGTTCGACTGGCACCGCGAGTGGGTGGAGCTGGACAAGGACACCCTGCTCGAGGAGATCCGCACTCCGCACGACGGGCGGATCAAGCTGGTGATGGACGCGATCCGGGCCGGCGCGACGGCCGAGGAGATCTTCGCGGCGACGCGGATCGACCCGTGGTTCGTCGACCAGCTCGCACTGATCAACGAGGTCGCGGCCGAGGTCACGGCCGCACCCGAGCTCACCCCCGACCTGCTCCGGCTCGCCAAGCGGCATGGCTTCTCCGACGCGCAGATCGGCAAGATCCGCGGCATGACAGCGGACGTCGTGCGGGGCATCCGCCACGCACTGGGCATCCGACCGGTCTTCAAGACGGTCGACACGTGTGCCGCCGAGTTCGCCGCGGCCACGCCCTACCACTACTCGTCGTACGACGAGGAGACCGAGGTCGAGCCGCGCGAGACGCCTGCGGTGATCATCCTCGGCTCCGGCCCGAACCGGATCGGCCAGGGGATCGAGTTCGACTACTCGTGCGTGCACGCTTCGATGGCCCTCGGACAAGGCGAGGGCGGAGCGGGCTTCGAGACCGTCATGGTCAACTGCAACCCCGAGACGGTCTCGACCGACTACGACACCAGCGACCGGCTGTACTTCGAGCCGCTCACGCTGGAGGACGTGCTCGAGGTCGTGTACGCCGAGCAGCAGGCGGGCCCGGTGGCCGGCGTGATCTGCCAGCTCGGCGGGCAGACCCCGCTCGGGCTGGCCCAGGGCCTGGAGAACGCGGGCGTTCCGATCGTCGGCACCACTCCGGAGGCGATCCACCTCGCCGAGGAGCGGGGCGCATTCGGGCGCGTGCTTCACGAGGCGGGACTCACCGCGCCCATGCACGGCCTCGCGTCGTCGTACGACGAGGCCTCGGCGATTGCGCGCGAGATCGGCTACCCGGTGCTGGTGCGGCCGTCGTACGTCCTCGGCGGCCGCGGCATGGAGATCGTGTACGACGACGGGGCGCTCGAGGGCTACATCGCGCGGGCGACCGCGATCAGCCCGGAGCACCCGGTACTGGTCGACCGGTTCATCGACGACGCGGTCGAGATCGACGTCGACGCGCTGTTCGACGGCGAGGAGCTGTTCCTCGGTGGCGTGATGGAGCACATCGAGGAGGCCGGCATCCACTCCGGCGACTCTGCGTGCGCGCTGCCGCCGATCACCCTCGGCGACCGTGAGATCGGGCGCATCCGCGCAGCGACCGAGGCCATCGCGCGCGGCGTGGGGGTCCTCGGGCTCATCAACATCCAGTTCGCCCTCGGCTCCGACGTGCTCTACGTGCTCGAGGCCAACCCGCGTGCCAGCCGAACCGTGCCGTTCGTGTCGAAGGCGACCTCGACACCGCTCGCCAAGGCGGCCGCGCGGGTGATGCTCGGCGACTCGATCAAGCAGCTGCGCGCCGAGGGGCTGCTGCCCGCGACCGGCGACGGCGGCACCCTGCCCGGCGACTCAGCGATAGCGGTCAAGGAGGCGGTGATGCCGTTCAACCGGTTCCGTCAGCCGGACGGCCGCTACGTCGACACCGTGCTCGGCCCGGAGATGAAGTCGACCGGCGAGGTGATGGGCCTCGACGCCGACTTCGGGCGCGCATTCGCCAAGGCGCAGGCCGCCGCGTTCGGGTCGCTGCCGACGGCGGGCAGGGTGTTCGTCTCGATGGCCAACCGCGACAAGCGGTCGATGATCTTCCCGGTCAAGGTGCTCGCCGACCTCGGGTTCGAGATCCTCGCGACCCAGGGCACCGCGGAGGTGCTCCGGCGCAACGGCGTTCACGCGACCGTCGTACGCAAGCACTTCGACGGGCCCGGCCCTCACGGCGAGCCGACGACGGTGCAGCTGATCTCCACCGGCGAGGTGGCCCTGGTCGTGAACACCCCGCACGGCTCCTCGGGCAGCGGCGGCTCGGTCCGGGTCGACGGCTACGAGATCCGCACCGCCGCGGTCCGCGCCAACATCCCCTGCATCACCACCGTCCAGGGGCTCGGAGCCGCGGTCCAGGGCATCGAGGCCAGGATCCGCGGTGAGATCGGAGTGCGATCGTTGCAGGACTGGGCCGCCCGGCCCTTCGAGACGGTTGCTGGGCAACCTCGTCAGGAACCATGACGACGTACGACGTCCTGTTCGAACGACTGCTCGCGAAGGTCGACGCGGAGAGGGCCCACCGGCTCGGCTTCCGAGCGGTCCGGCTGGGGAGGCCCTTGTCGCGGAGCCTCGTGCGGGTGCCGCGACGGCCGGTGCAGGCGATGGGGCTGAGCTTCCCGAACCCGCTCGGGCTTGCGGCCGGGTTCGACAAGAACGCCGAGGGCATCGACGCACTGGCCGCCCTCGGCTTCGGCTTCGTCGAGGTCGGGACGGTGACCGCGAAACCGCAGTCGGGCAACCCGCGGCCCCGCTTGTTCCGGCTGCCGGAGGACCGGGCGGTCGTCAACCGCATGGGCTTCAACAACGACGGCGCCGAGGCGGTGGCCAAGCGGCTGGCGAAGCGTGAGCGCAGGCTCGACGGTCGCGACCGCCGCGCGAGCGTCAACGTCAGACACATCGAGCGCCGTACCACCCGACCGGTGCTCGGCATCAACATCGGCAAGTCCAAGGTCGTGCCCGAGGAGGACGAGCAGGGCGTCCTCGCCGACTACGCGTTCAGCGCACGCCTCCTCGCGCCGTACGCCGACTACCTCGTGGTCAACGTCTCCTCACCCAACACCCCAGGGCTCCGCAGCCTGCAGACGGTCGACCGGCTCGCACCGCTCGTCGACGAGGTACGTCGCGTGGCCGACGACGCAGCCGGACGACCGGTGCCGCTGTGCGTCAAGATCGCCCCCGACCTCTGCGACGAGGACGTCCTCGCCGTCGGGGAGCTGGCGCGTGACCGCGGCCTGGAGGGGCTGATCGCCACCAACACCACGACCTCCCGGGAGGGTCTCCGCACGGCCACGGAGGCCGTCGCCGCGCTCGGGGCCGGCGGGCTCTCCGGCCCCGTTCTTCGTCGCCGGTCGACCGAGGTGCTGCGGCTCCTCCGCGCCCACGACCCCCGGATCACGATCATCTCGGTCGGCGGCGTGTCCAGCGCGTACGACGTGCAGCAGCGGCTCCGCGCGGGGGCGACGCTGGTCCAGGCCTATACCGCGTTCGTCTACGGCGGCCCGCTGTGGCCGCGACGGGCCCTCCTGGAGCCGAAGGAATGACGTCGCCCCTCGGCCCGCTCCACACCACCGCCGAGGTGCTGGCGGCGCGGACCGTCGGGGCGTTCACCCACCTCAACCTCGCCGCCCCCGGCATCGGAGAGCGGACGCGGCCCGGGTCGTTCATCGCGCTCACGGTCGGCGAGGGACACCTGGCCCGGCGGGCGCTGTGGGTCCACCGGGTCGCCCCGATGGGCGGCCACCGGGCTGTGCTCGAGGTCGTCGTCGAGCCCCGGGGCACGGGCACCCGAGCGCTGGCGACCCTGCCTCCTGGCTCGCGAGTCTGGGTGACCGGACCGCTCGGGAGGCCGTTCGCGCTGCCACGCGATCAGGCCCGGTGCCTGCTCGTGGGAGAGGATCATGCCGCGGCGGCCCTGACGATCCTGGCCGAGCGCCTCCGCGAGCGTGGATGCTCGGTACGTCTCGTGCTCGGCGGCGAGGACGACGCGCATGTCCTCGGCGCCCTGGAGGCGCGGCGGTCGGTCGGGCGCGTCGACGTGCTCACCGGAGACCTGACCCAGGCGCTCACCGCGGCCATCCCTGACGCAGAAGTGGTGTACGCCGCCGCCGGGCCCGGCACTCTCGCAGCCTGCGCCGAGGCGGCTCGCGCGGCCGGCGTCTCGTGCCAGGTCGCCCTCGAACGTCCGCTCACCTGTGCCACGGGACTCTGCCAGGGCTGTCCGGTGCCGGTGGCAGACGAGGACGGTGCGACCCATCTGGTTCGCGACTGCGTCGACGGGCCGGTGTTCCGTGCGGATCGAGTGGTCTGGGAGGAGGTGTCGTGAGCACGCCCGAGAGCCCTGTCACCGAGTGGCCCTTCGCCTCCCCGGTCCTCACCGCGGCCGGCTGCGCCGGCACCGGCCGCGACCTCGCGGCGTACGGCGACCTGCGCACCCTCGGTGGCTTCGTCACCCGCTCGCTCACCCTGCAGCCGCGCGCGGGAGCCCCGGCTCCGCGACTCGTCGAGGCCCCGAGCGGGTTCGTGAACGCCATCGGCCTGCAGAACCCCGGTGTCACCGCCTTCATCAGTCACGAGCTGCCCATCTTGCTCGAGCTCGGCGTGACGGTCGTCGCGAGTATCGCCGGTCACTCGCTGGGGGAGTACGCCGAGCTCTCGCGCACCCTCGGCCGCACCGATGGCGTGACCGCCCTCGAGCTCAACCTCTCCGCACCCGACCCGGAGGGGAGCGGGGTATCCGACGTTCGCGAGCCGTTCCAGGCGGCGAGCACCGTGTCGGCGTGCCGGCGTGACCTGCCCCGCGGCGTGCTGCTGCTCGCGAAGCTGCGAGCAGACCCGCTCCGGGTCGTCGAGCACGCGCGCGCCGCGATGGAGGCGGGTGCAGACGCGGTCGTCGTCGGGAACGCCCAGCCTGCGGCGCTGCCCGA
>JAFMQY010000275.1 GCA_017354415.1 Nocardioides sp. | reverse complement strand
CCCCCGCGGGTGGCGCCAGGTGCGCATGGTCAGGCCGGTGAACGCACCGTGGGCGCCCAGCTCGGCGCGGGCGATGTGGGCCGCGGCCTCGCACAGCACCTCCTGCCCGGGCTGCACCAGGGAGGCGACCGCCAGCACGTTGGCCATCGAGCCGGTGGGCGTGAACAGCGCGTCCTCCTTCCCGAACAGGGAGGCCACCCGGCGCTGCAGCTCGAGGACCGTGGGGTCCTCGCCATAGACATCGTCGCCGACCTCGGCCGACGCCATCGCCTTCCGCATCGCGTCGGTCGGCCGGGTGATGGTGTCGGAGCGCAGGTCGATGGTCACGGCTCCACGCTAGGCGATCGCTCGCTCAGTCGAGATGACGCAGCCGCGGCCACATGGTCGCCCAGCTGTGGCGCGGCCCGTGGCACACGCCGACCGGCTCCCCCTGCTCCTCGTTGTCGACGCCGACCCCGTTGTCGAGCCGGGTACTGAGCCGGCAGGAGTCGAAAAGCCGATGCACCTGCTGCCACTGGCCACCGACGACCACGACGGTCGCGGCGTCGGCCGGGGGCACGGCCTGGTCGTACAGCGCGTTCTGGGCGCTGTAGACCGGGATGTCGGGTCGGTAGCGGTGTACGGCGCCCGCCTCTCCGTAGTTGGAGGTGTAGACGATGACGGTGCCGGGGTCCTGGCCGCCGCGGGCCTCGTCGTACACCCGACCGACCTGGCCGACGTACGTCGGCCACCCGATCGAGTCCTGGACCGACTGGTTGATCCCGGGGATCGGCGTGGAGCCGAGGGCCGCGACCGGCACCACCGGGAGACCGAGCACGAAGGTCACCAAGCCGTTCACGGCGAAGAGGGCGGCCCAGACCCGCCCCAGGTGACGCTCCATCGCCACGATCCCGGCGGCGAACGGCAGCGGCAACAGGAACACCGGGTAGTAGGCCTGGGTGCCGCTGACGAACGTGAACACCACGATCACGACGAAGGCGACGACGAAGAAGCGCAGCCGGCGGTCGCGCGCGAGCGCCCACAGCCCGGCCCCCCAGATCACGAGCATCGGTGGGCCGAGCAGGAGGACCAACAGCGACCACATCGAGACCCGCACGTCGGCGGCGTTGTTGTCCGACAGCGCCCGGCCCATGTCGAGCTCGGGCCAGCCGTTCACGACCTGGTAGAGGATGTTCGGCAGTGCGACCACGAGTGCGATGGCCGCACCGCCCCAGACGTACGGCGAGGCGAGACGACGCCGAGGACCCACCAGCGCCAGCCCGAGCGCGATCCCGCCGAGGAGGACACCGACCAGCAGCTTGTTGTACGTCGCCACGCCGGCGATCGCTCCTGCAGCCAGCCACCAGCGGGGCTGCTCACGCAGCTCGGCCCGGAGCACGCACAGACACACCGCCGGCCAGAACACGAGGTCCGGGGTGGAGGTGAGGAAGACGTGCCCGAAGACCGTCACTGCCGAGGTGGTCGCCATCCCCCAGGCCGTCCAGGTCTGGGCCTTGGCATCGCCACCGAGCTCCCGAGCGAGCAGGGCCGTCAGCAGCACCAGCCCCGCGGCGAACAGGGTGGCGGGCACCCTGAGAAGCCACGGGCTGTTGCTCACGAGCGCGGTCAGCGCGTGGCTGACCACCGGGACGAAGGGCGGCTGGTCGACGTACCCCCAGGCGGGTCGCAGCATCGAGAAGTAGAGCTCGTCGCGCTCGAACCCGTAGCGGGTGCTGAACACCGAGAGCAGCACGACAACAACGGCTGCGGGGGGAGCGATCCGCCGCCAGGCGATCGACGTTACGTCCACCACCACTGGCGCACCGGTGGCCTCGCGTAGGTCCACGCGAGACAGTGTGGCGGGTCAGGCGGTGCGCAGCATCTCCGCGACCAGAAATGCGAGCTCGAGCGACTGCACGCGGTTGAGCCGCGGGTCGCAGACCGACTCGTAGCGGGAGTTGAGGTCGATCTCGGTGACCGGCTCGCCGCCGCCGACACACTCGGTGACGTCGTCGCCGGTGAGCTCGACGTGGATGCCGCCGGGCCAGGTGCCCAGTGAGCGGTGCACGTCGAAGAAGCCCTGCACCTCGCTGATCACGTCCTCGAAGCGACGGGTCTTGTATCCCGTGGAGGACTCGAACGTGTTGCCGTGCATCGGGTCGCAGACCCAGGCCACCTCTATGCCGGCGGCGGTGACCTTGTCCACCAGAGGCGGCAGGCTGTCGGCGATCCGGCCTGCCCCCATCCGGCTGATGAATGTCAGGCGGCCGGCCCTGTTGTCGGGGTTGAGCTTTCCCGCGAGCGCGATCAGGTCGTCGGCGGTGGAAGCCGGCCCGACCTTGACTCCGATCGGGTTGTGCACGTGGCTCAGCAGCTCGACGTGGGCGCCGTCGAGCTCGTGGGTGCGCTCGCCGATCCACACGAAGTGGCCGGAGACGTCGTACGGGTTGCCGGTGCGGCTGTCGATCCGGGTGAGCGCGTGCTCGTACTCCAGGACCAGCGCCTCGTGACAGGTGTGGAAGTCGACCCGGTGGAACTCGTCGGGGTCTGCGCCGATCGCGGACATGAACCGCATCGCCCGGTCGATCTCGTTGGCGATCTGCTCGTAGCGGCGGCCCGCGGGCGAGGTCGAGACGAAGTCGGTGTTCCAGGTGTGCACCTGGCGCAGGTCGGCGTAGCCGCCGGTGACGAAGGCCCGGACCAGGTTCAGGGTGGAGGCACTGGAGTGGTAGGCCTCGATCAGCCGCTGCGGGTCGGGGGTCCGCGCCGCCTCGGTGAAGTCGAATCCGTTGACCGCGTCGCCTCGGTACGCCGGAAGCGTGACGCCTTCGCGGGTTTCGCTGTTGGACGAGCGCGGCTTGGCGTACTGGCCGGCGAGCCGGCCGACCTTCACCACCGGCACCGAGGCGGCGTACGTCAGCACGACGGCCATCTGCAGGAGGACCCGGAGCTTGTTGCGAACGTTGTCGGCCGTGGCGCCGGCAAAGGTCTCGGCGCAGTCACCACCCTGGAGCAGGAAGGCCTTGCCGTGCGCGACATCGGCCAGCTTCTCGGTCAGCTCGTCGCACTCGCCGGCGAACACCAGGGGCGGCAGCGTCCGCAGCCGCGCCACAGCCACGTCGACAGCGGCGCGATCGGGGTAATCCGGCTGCTGCGACGGGCCGAGGGCGTGCAGGGACGCCAGGTCGGGAACACTCACCGGTCAAGGGTACGGCCCGCGTGCCCTCCGGCCCGCACCGACGACGGCATCCGGACGCGACGGTGGGCCACCGAGCCCTGAGAGCCGATGGCCCACCGTCCCCATGCCCCAGCTGCGTGCAGCCGGGAGGCCGGGTCACCTTCCGAAGCACCGCTCCTTGCCAAGGCGGCGCTGGTCGGGTCAACGAGCGGGGCCACCAGAGGTCACGGAATGTGCGCCCCGGCCTTCGGGTTGCGCCTCACGTGACCACCACCCGACGTGTCGTGGCGGCCGCTTTCGGCGGCCCTGAGAACCTCACCGTCGAGGAGGTGGGGCTCCCCGACCCCGGTCCTCGACAGGCACGAGTCGCCGTGCGGGCCGCCGGCGTGAACCCGGTGGACGTGAAGATGTACGCCGGTCCTGGCGACCCTTCGGCTCTGCCGGTGAGACCCGGCTTCGAGGCTGCCGGCGTCATGACCGCGGTCGGGTCCGGCGCTGTTGACGATGCGGGCTCGCTGTCGGTCGGTGACGAGGTCATCGCCTTCCGCGCCCCGGGTGCCTATGCGACCGACCTGGTGGTCGACGACTCGGTACTGACGCGCAAGCCCCCGTCGCTCGACTGGGCGCCGGCCGCGGGTCTGCTGCTGGCGGGGGCGACCGCCGTACACACACTCGAGGCGACCGCCGTCGGCTCCGGTGACACCGTTCTCGTCCACGGCGCGGCCGGCGGGGTCGGGCTGTCCGCCGTACAGCTGGCGCGGCTCCGCGG
>JAFMQY010000152.1 GCA_017354415.1 Nocardioides sp. | reverse complement strand
GGTGGGACCCGGAGGGCCAACTCAACGGGCCGCCAGGGCCAACTCAACGGGCCGCGAGGGCCAACTCAACGGGCCGCGAGGGCCAACTCAACGCTCCCCGACCAGCGTCCGCGCGTGCTTCGCGGCGGGATCGCGCAGACGCGCGTCGAGCTCGGCGAAGAGGTCCCCGGCGCGCACGCCAGGCCAGCCGGGGGGCAGCAGGTCGAGCGCGATCCCGGGGTCGAGGTACGGCAGTCGCCGCCAGGCGGTCAGCATGGGGACGTACGCCGCGAAGGCACGTGCCGGGTCGGGCTCGCGCAGCCGGATGAGGCCACGGTGGTCGGCGATGAACGCGTCGTACAGCGTGGCGATCGCCGGCAGGTCCCACCACTCGCTGAGCCGGGCAGCGGCGGACCCGGCGCCGAGGTACTCGCCGCGGAACAGCTCCGTGTACGACGTCAGCCCCGCCCGGTCGAGCGCCGCGAGCGTCTCGTCGTACGCCGTGCCGGGCGCGATCCACATGCCCGGCGCAGCCGTGCCGAACCCCAGCCGGGTCAGCAGCGATCGCAGCTCGTGCCGCTTGCCGCGCTCGGACTCGGGAACCGAGAACACGACCACCAACCAACCGTCCGCGACCGAGGCGCGCGGTCGCGACCAGATGCGGGCGTCGCCCTCGCGCAGCACCGCCAGCGCGCTCTCCGAGAGCGCGTAGCCGGCCCGGCCGTCGACCCGGGCGGGCTCCAGCACTCCCCGTTTCTTCAGCCGTGACACCGATGACCGTGTGGCCGCCGCGTCGACGTCGAGGTCGGCCATCAGCGCGATCAGCGCGCGCACCGACAGCCAGTTCTGCTCGGCTCGGGCGTACAGCCCGAACAGCGAGAGGATCAGGTGTCGCGGCGACTGCTCAGGCATCCGTGGTCTCGACAGCCCCTACCGTCGCCGCAGCCTCGGCACGGAGCCGGAAGCGCTGGAGCTTGCCGGTCGCGGTCTTGGGCAGCTCGGTCACGAACTCGATCGCGCGGGGGTACTTGTACGGCGCGATCTCGGCCTTGACGAAGGCCTGCAGCTCTGCGGCCGGCACCTCACGGGCGGCGACCACGAACGCCTTGACGATGTTCCCCCGCGCCTCGTCGGGCACCCCCACCACCGCGCACTCCGCCACCGCCGGGTGCTTGAGCAGCGCCTCCTCGACCTCCGGCGCCGCGATGTTGTAGCCGGAGCTGACGATCATGTCGTCGCTGCGGGCCCGGTACCAGAAGTAGCCGTCGTCGTCGCGAGTGAAGGTGTCTCCGGTCAGGTTCCAGCCGTTCTTCACGTACGCCGCCTGCCGCGGGTCGTCGAGATAGCGACACCCGGTCGGGCCGCGCACCGCCAGCCGGCCCGGCTCACCCGGAGGCAGCTCGTGCCCGTCATCGTCGACGATGGTGGCGGCGTATCCGGGCACGGCCCGCCCGGTCGATCCCGGCCGGATGTCCGCGCCAGACGACGAGATGAAGATGTGCAGCATCTCGGTCGAGCCGATGCCGTCGATGATCTCGACCCCGGTCGCATCTCGGAACGCCTCCCAGGTCGCCTTGGGCAGGTGCTCGCCTGCGGACACCGCCTTGCGCAGGCTCGGCACCCTCTTCCCGGCGGCCAGCATCGCCTTGTACGCCGTCGGCGCGGTGAAGCAGACCGTCACGCCGTGGTGGTCGATCAGGTCCGCGAGCTCGGTCGGCGACGCCTTCTCGACCAGGAGCGTCGAGGCGCCCGCGTGCAGCGGGAACAGCAGCACCCCGCCGAGACCGAAGGTGAACGCGTACGGCGGAGTTCCCGTGAAGACGTCGTCGGCCGACGGCTGCAGCACGTGTCGGGAGAACGTCTCGCAGATCGACAGCACGTCGCGGTGGAAGTGCATGGTCGCCTTGGGCCGGCCGGTGGTGCCGGAGGTGAAGGCCATCATCGAGACGTCGTCGCTGGAGGTCTGCACGTCGTCGAACGTCGCCGGCTCGGCCGTCACTCGCTCGGCCCAGGCGTCGTCACCCAACACGATCGTCGGGATGCCGAGCGGTTCCACAGCCTCGAGGAACCGGTGGTCGACCAGGGCGCCGTCGACCTGCGCGATCTCGTGGATCGTCCGGAGCTCTCCCGTGCGCAGCAACGGCATCGTGGTGACCACCACGGCGCCGGCCTTGAGTGCGCCGAACCACGCAGCCGACAGCCACTGGTTGTTCGGTCCCCGAAGCAGGACCCGGTTGCCCGGGACGATGCCGAGGTCCTCCACGAGCACGTGCGCGACCCGGTTGGCGGCGGCCATCAGCTCGTCGTACGACCAGGTCGGGACGCCGGGCTGGTGGAGGCACGGGCGGTCACCGCCGAGACGCGCGATCACGTCGTCGAGCAGGGCGGTGGCGCAGTTGAGCCGGTCCGGGAAGCCGAGCTCCGGGAGGTCGAAGGTCAGGACGGGCCACTGGTCGGCCGGCGGGAGATGGTCACGGCAGAACGTGTCGACGTGGGCCGACGGGAGCAGCTCCATGCGCGACAACGTATGCCCTGTTCGTGACGACAGGCAAGAGTCCGCGATACGTGTCTGGTCGGCGGCCGCGCGACCTCCTGACCGGCTGTGTGTCGTACGTCGTGCGCGCGGTGTCTGAGCTTGCCGAGCTGCCGCTTGGACAGACCCGAGAAGAGGTCCACGGATGCCAGCTGTTGCTCGGTGTCGTGTGCGCTCATGGCGTCCCCCTCGCATCTCGATCGTTGAGGCATCCCAGCCGCTGGTATCGCCCGCGGGGAGCGATTGGCGTCGACCCGGCACGAGTCCGCCGTACGACGGGACCGTTGTTCCGCGACCCACGGACCCGCTTCCCCGGAGCGGCTGGATCTGGACGCGCGGAACAGCGTCTACGATCCCTGGCAGCACTCGGAGAAGGGACGCCCGTGGTCTTCTACATCGTCGTCATCGCGGCCGTGGTCGCCTTCGTGATCTGGTTCGTGCGGACACCGGCCTTCCGGCAGCGTCTGAGCCACAGCAAGGCCCCGGACCAGGCCCACAGCCGTGCGGACGGCATCCAGTACAACGACTGGAAGGACCTCCCCCCGAGGGACTGAGCGGAGCGCTCAGACCAGCGCGTCGTAGACCGCCCTGGTGTGCTCGGCGATCGCGGCCCACGAGAACGCCTCGATCGCCCGCTTGCGCCCGGCCCGGCCCATCGCCCGGGCTCGGTCGGGGTCCAGGACCACGGAGGTGAGCGCCGCGGCGAAGTCCGCGACGTACCGGTCTGGGTCCAGCGGCGTCCCCGTGCCGTCGGTGGCCTGCTCGATCGGCACCAACAGGCCGGTCTCGCCGTGGACGACGACCTCGGGGATCCCACCGGTGGCCGTCGCGACGACCGCGGTCTCGCACGCCATCGCCTCGAGGTTGACGATGCCGAGCGGCTCGTAGATCGAGGGGCAGACGAACGCCGTTGCCGCCGAGAGCAGGGCGACCACGTCGGCGCGTGGCAGCATCTCCCTGATCCAGACCACCCCGTCACGGGTCCTCGCGAGCTCCTGCACGAGGCCTTCGACCTCGGCCAGGATCTCCTCGGTGTCGGGTGCGCCGGCGCACAGGACCAGCTGGACGTCGGGCGGCAGCGACCGACAGGCACGCAGGAAGAGCGGGAGCCCCTTCTGCCGGGTGATCCGGCCGACGAACACGACCGACGGCCGGTCGGGGTCGACGCCGTGCGACCGCACCCGGTCAGGGTCCAGGACATGCGACCAGGAGTCCGTGTCGATGCCGTTGTGCACGACGTGGACCTTGTCGGGGTCGACGTCCGGGTAGGCGTGCAGTACGTCGTCCCGCATCGCCGCCGACACCGCGATCACTGCGCCTGCCCCGAGGTACGACGTGCGCTCGGCGAAGGAGGACACGGCGTACCCGCCTCCGAGCTGCTCGGCCTTCCATGGCCGCAGCGGCTCCAGCGAGTGTGCGGTCACGACATGAGGGACGTCGTACAGCAGGCCGGCGAGGTGCCCGCCGAGGTTGGCGTACCACGTGTGTGAGTGCACGAGGTCGGTGCCTGCACAGCCTGCGGCGATGGTGAGATCGACGCCCAGCGTCTGCAGCGAGGCATTGGCGTCCGCGAGCTCGGGGAGGTCGGCGTACGACGAGACCCCGGCCTCGGCACGAGGCTCGCCGAACGCCTGCACCCGGACGTCCAGCCCGTCCAGCCCGCGCAGCGCTCGTACGAGCTCTGCAACATGCACCCCCGCCCCGCCGTAGATCGCGGGCGGGTACTCCTTGGTCAGGATGTCGACGCGCACCCCCGGACGGTATCGCCGGCGCCGGTGCCGAGGAGCCTCGTCCCGCCCGTTGAGGCGGTCACGCCGCGCCCGGCGGGGTTCCGGAGTGGAGGCGCACGTGGCTGTGCGCGGCCGCCGGCGACGTAGGACTCCGGTCGGGGGCCCGGCGATCCCGCGGGTGGTATCGAGACGGGGGTGGAACGCCCGCCTCAACCACAGGACGACCCTCGACCCGTGACCGGAGGCGTCGCTACGGTGACGCAATGAAGGGGACGAGTAGGAAGCGGGTCCTGGCCATCGTCCTGGCCGGCGGCGAGGGCAAGCGGCTGATGCCGCTGACGGCAGACCGAGCGAAGCCGGCGGTGCCGTTCGCGGGCATCTACCGGCTGATCGACTTCGCGCTCTCCAACGTCGTCAACAGCGACTACCTCCACGTGGTCGTGCTGACGCAGTACAAGTCCCACTCCCTGGACAAGCACGTCACCACCACCTGGCGGATGTCGACGATGCTCGGCAACTACGTCGCGCCGGTGCCGGCCCAGCAGCGGGTGGGCAAGCACTGGTACCTCGGCAGCGCCGACGCGATCTACCAGTCGCTGAACCTGCTCAACGACGACCGGCCCGACATCGTGGTCGTGGTCGGGGCCGACCACGTCTACCGGATGGACTTCAGCCAGATGGTCGACCAGCACATCGCGAGCGGGGCCGGGTGCACCGTCGCGGCGATCCGGCAGCCGATCTCGCTGGCCGACCAGTTCGGGGTGATCGACGTCAACAAGGACAACCCGCGCGCGATCCGCGAGTTCCTGGAGAAGCCGACGAGCCCGCAGGGCCTGCCTGACAACCCGGACGAGGTGCTGGCGAGCATGGGCAACTACGTCTTCGACGCCCAGGCCCTGGTCGAGGCCGTCACCCGCGACTCCGACATGCAGGGGTCGACGCACGACATGGGCGGCGACATCGTGCCGGCGTTCGTCCGTCGGAACGACGCAGGCGTCTACGACTTCAAGGACAACGAGGTGCCGGGTGCCACGGACCGCGACCGCGGCTACTGGCGCGACGTGGGGACGATGCGCTCCTTCTACGACGCCCACATGGACGTCGTCTCCCCGCTGCCGGTCTTCAACCTCTACAACTCGCAGTGGCCGATCTACACCGACTACGGCCCGCAGCCTCCGGTGAAGCTCGCCAAGGGAGCCGACGGCACCATGCCGGTCTCGGAGGAGGCGCTCCTTTCGCCGGGAGTCGTGGTCTCAGGCGGGCAGGTACGCCGGTCGGTGCTGTCGCCGGCCGTCCGGATCGAGCAGCGCGCGCTGGTCGAGGACGCGGTGCTGATGCACGGCGTCCGGGTCGGGGAGGGCGCCGTCGTCCGCAACGCGATCATCGACAAGGGAGTCACCGTGCCCCCCGGAGCCGAGATCGGGGTCGACCAGGATCTGGACAAGAAGCGCGGCTTCATCGTGGAGGACGGGCTCACCGTGCTCGGCAAGGGCCAGCGGTTCCCGGACGGGTGACGGGAAACCGCGGAACAGACACGACGTTGCCTCGGGCGTGTCGGCAATCTGTTCCGCGTTTTCCCGTGGAACCCCCGGGCCACCGCTGTCGTCCCATCGCCATGCGACGACGCCTCGGAACGGTGGTCGCGGTCGCCGCACTCATGGCGAGCGCCGGGTGCGGCTCGCAGATGTCGCCTCCGTCGGTCGGCGAGCCCGACTCCCCGGGGCCAGGCCCGGTTCACGGCGCACGCGTGCTGCCGCTGATCTCGATGACCGGAGGCGGCGGCCGGGTCTCTCTACGCGCGTCACCGTTGAACTCCGACGCTCAGATGCAGCGGTTCGCGTCCCAGTTCCGGGCGCCGGCCCTGGCTGGACGTGTCACCGATGCTGCGGCCAACGCCGCGACGAGCGGGTACCCGGTCTACGGAGCCGTCGTCGCCATCGGCTGCGACCGCCCGCCGGGCGCGGATGTGTCGCTCGATGCCGACGGTCGGGTCCTGATCACGCCGCGGGAGGTCGTGAGCCCGCTGCCGGAGTGCCTGGCGGCCGTGACGACGGTCGCGATCGCCACCGTGCCCGGTGCGGACTGAGCGTGAGTCAGCCCCGGGGCGCGTAGTCGACCGTGAGCGCGTCCGGCACCCGACGCTGGTGGCCGAGTGAGGGGCGGTTCACCACGCCGGTCCTGCTGCCGTCGGCGCTGCGCGCCACCATCGTCGACGACCCGCCGCCGTCGAGGTTGACCGCGTCGTCGATGCCCAGGGAGGCGAGGAAGCGTGCCCAGCGGATCACCCCCATCCCCTTCGCCCGCTCCTCCCGCCCGTCGAGGGCGACCAGGAGCACGTGGCCGGTGCTGCGGTCGATCCCCACCGCGGTCCGCGGCGCCCGCTCGTGGTCGCTCGTCGCCACGACCCTCCCGCCACGCACCAGGACCTGACTGCCGGTGACCGCCATCCGCGGTTTCGGGTCGAGCCCCCAGGAAAGGCCGATCCGGGACCCGACCCCCAGAGTCCGGAGCAGCCGTGCTCCGCGGCCGAGGCCGATCAGCAGGGACCCCCGGAAACGATGGCCCTTCCGGAGGGTGTGCGTGTTCTGCCGGACCACACCACCCCTGACGTGGACCTCACGGACCGGCGTACGACGTCGGTCGACGACCGCGCGCCCGCTTGCGTCGCCCCACACGGGCGTATAGATCGTGATGGCGTTCGACCGAGCGTGCGGGAGGTTGAGCCCGGTCACCGGCCAGGTCGGGTGCTGGGCGATCCTGCCCCGGAACGTGAGGGTGCCGACGTGGTAGCCGCCGCCAGCCGCCTGGTAGAACGCGTTGTTCCACCCGGTCGCCGGGGCATGTAGCAGCCCTCGCTGCCGGCCACGGCCGATCCCGTCCGGTGCCCCCGTGTCGGAGATGTCGAAGTAGCTGGCGTTGGTGCCGGCCACGGCCCTCCGGTGGGCGGCGACGATCTGTCTCGTCCGTGCCCGCTGCTGGAGGACGGCATTGGTGCGGTAGTTGAGCGAGACACCGCGCCTCGCCGGATTGACCTCGAGCACGTGCACCCGCTGCGGAACACCTCCACGAGAGGTGAAGTGCCACTGCCGGTAGGTGACGCCGGGCGCGACCCTCCACGACCTGCTTTCGGTGGTGGCTGCCTCGGTGGGCGCCGCCGCTGCGAGGCCCATGGTCGTCAGGACCAGAAGGCAAGACATCAGGGCGCGTACGACGTGCCGAAGGGGACGTGTCGGCATGCCGGCCACCGTAGGTCGGCAGGGTGCTCCTTCTCGGCACGTCGCCTCGGTCGACGTGTCGCTGAAGGGACGGGCCGTGCTGGCCTAGCGTGAGGGCGTGCAGCCGTGGAACACGTTCGCCGAGGGCGACAACCTCGACGTCGTACCCCTGCTGGCCCCGGCGTACGGACCGTTCGACGTCGTGTACCTCGACCCGCCGTACAACACCGGCAACCCGTTCGCCTACCAGGACAAGGTGGCCGGCCGCCGAGCCGACCGCCACCGCGCCTGGGCGGCGATGATCCGGCCGCGGCTGGAGGTCGTGCGCGACGCGACGAGCGAGCGCGGGGCGGTGTTCGCGAGCATCGACGACCACGAGGCGGCTCGTCTGCGCCTGCTGATGGACGAGGTGTTCGGCGAGGAGAACTTCGTCGCGCAGATCGTCGTCAATCTCAACCCGAAGGGCCGCCAGCTCGGGTGGGGGTTCGCGACGTCCCACGAGTACCTGCTGGTGTACGCCAGGGCCCTGCCCACGTGCGTCCTCGAGGCGTCCATCACGTCGAAGGTCGACCCGGGCGACTTCCCGCTCGTCGCGGAGGACGGCCGTCGTTACCGGCGCCTGCCGTTGCGCAACACCAACAAAAAGTTCAACCCGGTCACCGCGCCCACGATGCATTTCGCGATCTACGGATCCCCCGAGACGGGCTGGGTCACGACCGCGCCGTTCCCGGGCGCCCTCGAGATCAAGCCGGTGTTCGGCGACGGCGCGCCTGCGGTCTGGCGCTGGTCCGCGGCGAAGATCGACGCCCAGCCCGAGGACCTCGTGTGCCGCTGGGTGGGTCGGGGCGACCGGCGCCGTGCCGACGTCTTCCAGCGGGACTGGCTGCACGCCGGGCGGCGCAAGAAGCTGCGCACGATCTGGCTGGCCGAGGAGGTCGGCTCCACCGACACCGCGGTGGTGGAGCTGAAGGCCCTCGTGGGGCATCTCTTCGAGTCGCCGAAGCCGACCGGGCTGCTGCGGCGGATCCTGGAGACGATGCCGGACGACGCACGGGTGCTCGACCCGTTCGCCGGTAGCGGTACGACGGGCCACGCGGTCGCGCTCCAGAACGCCGCCGACGGTGGACGTCGTACCTGCCTGTCGGTGAACTCCCCGGAGCCCGTCCGCACCGGCTCGAACGCCGACCTCGCCGGCCACACGCGGGTCTCCGACGTCACCCGAGCACGGCTGAGCGCGGTCGCGGACGTCGTCGGCGGCGGTTTCGACGAGTTCATCCTCGATTGTTGACTCGGTTCACGGCTGTCTTGACTCATTCAAGAAAGGGCAGCAGGATCGTGGCGTGACGTCGTCGCCGGACTTTCCGCAGATGCTCCGAGATGCGGGCCTGCGTGTCACCCGGCAGCGGCTGGCGGTGATGGACGCCCTGGTCGAGCTGGCGCACGCCGACACGGAGTCCGTGATCGGCGTCGTACGCCGCGACCTTCCGGAGGTCTCGCACCAAGCGGTGTACGACTCGTTGCGCACGCTGACCGCGGCCGGACTCGCACGACGGATCCAGCCGAACGGGTCCCTGGCGCGCTACGAGGTACGCGTCGGCGACAACCACCACCACCTCGTCTGCCGCTCCTGCGGCGAGATCACCGACGTCGACTGCGCTGTCGGCGAGATCCCCTGCCTGACCGCCTCCGACGACCACGGCTACGTGATCGACGAGGCAGAGGTCATCTACTGGGGCCTGTGCCCCGCCTGCTCCGCCGACTCGGCGGGGCCAGAAACCAACCACCCGGACCCCACACCGAGACAGGAGAAGCAGCGACGTGTCTGAACACGGTAGCGAGAGCGAGAACCCGGTCATCGAGTCGCCGACGCCGACGACCCCTCGACCGCGGACGAACCAGGACTGGTGGCCCAACCAGCTGAATCTGCAGGTGCTCCACCAGCACTCCTCGCGGAGCAACCCGCTGGGCGAGGACTACGACTACGCCGAGGAGTTCAAGTCCCTCGACCTCGACGCACTCAAGAGCGACGTCATGGCGGTGATGACGGACTCCCAGCCCTGGTGGCCTGCCGACTACGGCCACTACGGCCCGCTGTTCATCCGGATGAGCTGGCACGCCGCCGGCACCTACCGCATCGCCGATGGCCGTGGTGGTGGTGGCCAGGGTGCACAGCGCTTCGCCCCTCTCAACAGCTGGCCGGACAACGCCAGCCTGGACAAGGCGCGGCGGCTGCTGTGGCCGGTCAAGCAGAAGTACGGCAAGAAGATCTCCTGGGCCGACCTGCTGGTCTTCGCCGGCAACTGTGCGTTGGAGTCGATGGGGTTCCAGACGTTCGGCTTCGGGTTCGGT
>JAFMQY010000274.1 GCA_017354415.1 Nocardioides sp. | reverse complement strand
GCCTCGGCGCCGGGGAGCTCGACGAGATCCTGGTGTGGATCGTGCCCGTGCTGCTCGGGGACGGCACCCGCCTCTACGACTGGTCCGGCGGCCACAGCGTCGACCTGGTCAGGCGCGAGTCCACCGAGGACACTTCAGGCACCTCCCTCTGGTACGACGTCTCCCGCTGACCTGGCAGTTGCGTCACGCGTCCGGGCGCTGACCTGGCAGTTGCGACACCCCACGAGACGTCGACCTGGCGCTTGCGTCGTACGGAAGTGCCGGGTCAGCGTTCATACGGCGCACGCAACCGCCGGGTCAGGGTTCATACGGCGCACGCAACCGCCGGGTCAGCATCCACACGGCGTACGGAACTGCCGGGTCAGCGTCCATACGGCGTACGGAACTGCCGGGTCAGCGTCCATACGGCGTACCCAACCGCCGGGTCAGCGGTGGGTAGGTTGCGGGGGTGGTGTCGCGCATCCCGCCGGTGTGGCTGGTGGTGCTCGGCATCCTGTCGGTTCAGCTGGGCGCCGGGATCGCCAAGAGCGTCTTCGACGACGCGGCCCCGATGACCCTGGTCTGGCTGCGGCTGCTGACCAGCGCGATCGTGCTGGGGCTGGTGGTGCGGCCGAGTCTGCGCGGTCGCACGCCGGAGGACTGGCGGGTCGCGATCGCGTTCGGCGTGGTGCTCGGGACGATGAACTGGGCGATCTACGAGTCGATGGCCCGGATCCCGCTCGGCATCGCGGTCACGATCGAGTTCCTCGGCCCGCTCGGGCTGGCGGTGGCCGGCAGCCGCCGTCCCCGCGACCTGCTCTGGGTCGGTCTCGCGGGGATCGGCGTAGCGGTGCTCGGGCTCGAGCCGGCCGACCTGAGTTGGGCGGGTGTGGCGTTCGCGCTGCTGGCAGCGGCCTCGTGGGCGGCGTACATCCTCCTGAGTGCGTCGACCGGTCGCCGGTGGCCGGGGCTCGACGGGCTCACCGTCGCGAGCGTGGTCGCGACGGTCGGGATGGCGCCGTTCCTGGTGGCGTTCAGCGGCCGCGGCATCGACGAGCCGCGAGTCGTCGCGCTCGGCGCTCTCGTCGGGCTGCTCAGCTCGGTGATCCCGTACTCCTGCGAGATCACCGCGCTCCGGACGATCCGGCCCTCGGTGTTCGGGATCCTGATGAGCCTGGAGCCCGCGGCGGCCGCTCTGGCCGGGATGCTCGTCGTACACGAGTTCCTCTCCGCGGCGCAGTGGCTCGCGGTCGCGTGCGTGATCGCCGCCAGCGTGGGTGCCACCCGGTCCGAGTCGCGCCTCGCCGCGCCGGTGCCGGGCTGAGCCGGGCCGTCGAGGGGTCTCGGTCTGTGGCCGGCCGACGTCGGCGAACGCCGCCGCCATGGGCAGGTTGTCGTTGTCGGTGTCCGCGATCAGCAGGGTGGCCTCGTCGTCCAGCAGCTTTCGGGTCTGCCAGGCCAATAGCTGGCGGCCATATCCGTGCCCGCGGGCGTCAGCGGGTACGCCGACGAAGAGCACGTACGCGCGGCCGATCGGCAGCACGAGCCCGGAGACCATGCCGACGACGGTCCCGGACACGTCCGTCGCGAGGTGGATGCAGTCGACCGATCCGCATCGAGCAGGTATGCGAGGCTCTCGCGGCACGCCTGGTCGAAGCCGACCCGGCGTACCAGCGCCTCGTCGTGGGCATCCAGGGTGTCGCGCATGACCCCGCGGTGACACGCCTCGAGCCGAGGGTCGGGGTCGCTGAGCCGCTCGAACGTGAGGCTGGTCGGGCAGTCGGCGCCGAGATCGGCCGGCGGCTCGAACTCGTAGTGTCGTCGCTCGACCAGTAGGCGCCACCCGGCTGTCCGCAGGGGCGTCACCAAAGACCTCAGCGAGGCGTCATCGACGGTTGCCCCGGTCGGCGCGAAGATCGCCGCATCTTGGGCCCCGGCCTCGTCGGTCGCGTGCGCGACCAGGGCTGCCGCTGCCTCGGGGTCGTCGGGCATCGAGAAGTAGTCGAGGACGGCCACGCGGCCGTCGGGGTATGCCGTCCCGAGGCCGGCGACCACTCCCGAACGGCGGGGCGTCGCCCCGCCGTACCGACCAGACCCACTCGGGCCGGCGTCGACCGGAGGCGAGGGTGTCGTCCACATTGGGAGCGGTCCGGAAGCGGCGCTGGGTGGGCGAGTCGACCGGCGGTACGCCGGCCAGGAGCAGGGCGCGGGCCTCATCGGTCGAGGCCGGACGGAAGAGCTGCAGAGTGGTCATGGGCTCCTCAGATCTGGGAACCGGCCTCATCCCGGAGGCCGGAGTCGATGGTGGACATCGCAACCTCCTCTCCCTGCTCGCCGGGCTCGTGCGTGCCGACGCCAGGACCGCGCTCTCCAGCGGGCAACGCCTTTTCGACGACGCCCACCACCACAACCCGCCGCGCGGCGCGGCGCAGTGTGGTGAGCACGGCCGGACCGAGCAGCACGATCGCGACCGCGTTGGTGATCGCCCGCCCGGTGTCGAACGAGCCGGTCGACGTGACCAGCGTGTAGACGAGGAAGCGGTGCAGGTTCTCGATCGTCGGGTCGCCGGGCACGAACGCCAGCCCGGTGTGCCCCGGCGCGGCGATGCCGAGGACGAACGGCCAGGACGAGAGGTTGAGCAGGAGCCCATAGGCGTACGCCGCCACCACGCCGTACGCCGCCAGCATCAGGATCTCCCGGCGGCCCGCGACCCGCCGCGGCAGCAGCCCGGCGCCCATCCCGACCCAGGCCGAGACCAGCATCTGGTAGGGCAGCCAGGGCCCGACGCCGCCGGTCAGGAGGGCCGACGCGAACAGCGACGTGCACCCCAGCACGAAGCCGAAACCCGGTCCGAACACGCGCCCGGCCAGGATCAGCACGAAGAACACCAGCTCCACGCCGGCCGTGCCGGGGGAGATCCCGCGCAGGACGGCGTTCACGGCGGAGAGCACGCCGAGCACGGCGAGCACCCGTGGGTCGAGACCGCCCTCGGTCACCTCCGCCAGGACCACCACGATCACGACCGGCAGCAGCGCCAGGAAGACGAACGGCGGGCCGACCTGGCCGCCCGAGGGCTCCCGGACCAGGAGTGGCCACATCAGCATCAGCAGACCGGCCACGGAGGCCGCGGTCAGCACCAGGGTCGAGCGTCGCGACAGCGGTACAGCCTGGCTCATCGCGAGACCACCCGGACCTCGTCGACCCGCAGCCACCCGGGTCCGAGGATCTTCGTCACCTGGGGCGCGAACGCCGGCGAGGCTGCCAGGACCTCGCGGGTCGAGCCTGACGAGACGACCTCCCCCTCCGCCAGTACGGCGACCTCGTCAGCGCTCGCGGCAGCGAACTCCACGTCGTGGGTCGCCACCATCACCGCATGGCCGGCGTCCGCGAGCCGCCGCAGCACGTCGGCCAGCTCGGCCTTCGCCAGGTAGTCGAGCCCACGGGTCGGCTCGTCCAGCAGCAGCACCGGGGGTGATGACACCAGGACGACCGTGAGCGCCAGCGCCAGCCGCTGGCCCTCCGAGAGGTCACGCGGGTGAGCGTCGTCCGGGACGCCCGGCACGAGCCGGTCCAGCAGCTTGCGGCACTCCCCCGTGCCCCCGTCCGCCGCGGCGCACTCCTCGGCCACCGTCTCGAGATAGAGCAGGTCGGCAGCAGTCTGCGGCACCAGGCCGACCAGGTCACGACGCCGAGCGGCAGGAAGCCCGGCCGGGTCAGTGCCGTCGACCGACACCGCTCCGGCGAGGCGCTCTCGGCTGCCCTGGAGGGTCCACAGCAAGGTCGACTTCCCCGATCCGTTGCGTCCCATCAGGGCGGTCACGGCCCCGCGCCGCAGCGCGACCGACGCGTCGCGCAGCGCCACGGTCCCACCGCGCACGACGGTGACGTGCTCAGCCGCCAGCACCTGCTCGTCGTACGACGGGGCGGGCGACGGGGGCGGCGTACCCAGGTCGAGGTCACGGGCGAGCCGGCGCGCGTCG
>JAFMQY010000151.1 GCA_017354415.1 Nocardioides sp. | reverse complement strand
GGTGGGAGCCCGCCACCGCGCCGTCGCCGTCGAGGGTGAACCAGTCGTTGAGGGTGGACGTGACGGCGTGGTCCAGGTGCGCGATCGTCAGGGCCACGGGATCGACCCGTCCCGAGCGCACGGCAGCCGAGGCGGCGACGAGGTCGAGGGCCAGGAGTCCGGGCCGACTCCGTGAGGTCACTGCTGGTCGGTCCGGTCCAGCCGATAGCCGACGGGGAACAGTCGCAGCCCGGTTCGGTGCACCACCTGGCCCCACAGGCCGCGGGGCATCCAGACGGCCGACGCGGCCGCCACGACACCGAGCAGGATCAGGTACCAGGTGCCGTAGTCGGCGAGGTACTGCTGGAGCGCGAAGAACACGACCGCACCGAGCAGGGGACCCTCCAGATAGCCGATGCCCCCGATCACGACGATGAAGATCATGTACGCCGACCACTGGACGCTGAAGATCGCGGTCGGCTGGATGCTGAGCGCGTCCACCACGACCACTCCGCCCGCGGCGCCGCACCCGGCGGCCGAGACCAGGTAGACGATCCGTTTGGCCGTGGTCACGTCGACGCCGGCGGCTCGGGCCGCGATCTCGTCGTCCCGGACGGCGGTCAGCGACAGCCCGACCCGTCCGCGCAGCAGGAGGTAACCGGCCGCCACGCATACGACGGCTACGACGAGCGCGGCCCAGTACGTGGCAGCATTGCGGGCCGTGAGGCCCATGTCGGAGAGCCCGGTCAGGGCCCGTCCGCTCGGGCCGCCGAGGGAGTCGCTCTTGATCACCAGCAGTCGGTACACCTCGGCGATGACCCAGGTGCCGACGGCGAAGTAGTCACCACGGAGCCGGAAGGCCAGGAGCGAGGTCGGTACGGCGAGGACGGCCGAGAACAGCGCGGCCACGGCGATCCCGAGGAAGGGGTTGATGCCCTGATCGGCGGCCCAGATGACGGTGTACCCACCGATGCCGACGTACGCCTGCTGACCGATCGAGGCCATCCCCCCGAAGCCCGCGAGCAGGTTCCACATCGAGGCCATCGCGATCAGCACGAACAGCGTGACCAGGCTGCTGGTCACCGACTCGTAGACGACGTAGGGAAGGCCGGCGAGCCCGATGCAGACCGCGACCAGGCCGAGCATGCCGTACCGCGACAGCCGGCTGTCCCGACGTACCCGGAAGCCGCCGGAGACCCGTGGAGCGGTCTCGCGCGTGGTGCTCATGTTCCCCTCGCAGCCAGGATCCCCTGGGGTCTGAGGGCCAGCACGGCCAGGAAGAGCAGGTGGCCGGCCAGGATGGAGTCCGCCGGGTCGTAGTAGCCGACGATGCTCTGCGCCAGCCCGAGACCGAGACCACCGAGCAGGGTCCCCCACAGCGAGCCCAGCCCACCGATCACGACCGCCTCAAACGCGAAGATCAGGCTCATCGAACCGATCGTCGGGCTGAACGACGACCGCATCGCGAACACCATCCCGGCCAGGGCCACGCTGGCGAGCGCGATCGACGTGGCCACGGCGTACACGTGCCGGGCGTCCGCGCCGACCAGGGTGGCGACCTCGGGATCGTCGGAGGCGGCGCGCATCATCCGGCCGGTCGCGGTGCGGCTCAGATAGAGCTGGACCCCGACGATGGTGGCCAGGGCGAGCCCGAGGCCGAGCAGGCCGAGGTAGGACACGGAGATCTCCCCCAGGTGGATCGCCGCCGTGGCGAAGGTGCCGGTGTCGAGGGAGCGGGTGTCGGCGCTGAACAGCTCCTGCAGCACGTTCTGCAGGATCACCGACAACCCGAACGTCACCAGCAGCGTCGCCAACGGGCCCGACGACAGGCTGCGCTGCAGCAGGAGGCGTTGCAGGAGATACCCGGCGACCGCGGAGAGCAGGACCGTCACCACGACCGCAGCCCACACCGGCAGGAAGGTGTGCGTGACCAGGACCAGCGCGACGTACGCCGCGACGACGCCGAGGTCGCCGTGCGCGAGGTTCACGATCCGCATCACCCCGAACATCAGGGACAGTCCGGCGGCGTACAACGCATAGAGGCCGCCGAGGAGCACGCCCTGGACGACCGCGTTGAGAAGGCCCATGCTCAGCCCGCCTCCCGTCGGTCGATGCCGAAGTACGCCGCCTCGACGCTCTTCCGGTCGAGGTCGGCCGGCGCGCCCGACAGCACGGTCCGGCCCTCGAGCAGACAGTGGACCTGGTCGGTCATGGCCAGGGCCTTGGAGACGTCCTGCTCGACCAGGAGGACGGCACAGCCCGACTCCAGGATGCGCGGCAGGGCCTCGTACATCCGGGTCACGACGACGGGGGCGAGACCCAGGGAGAGCTCGTCCAGCAGCAGCACACGCGGGTTGGACATCAGGGCGCGGCAGATGGCCACCGCCTGCTGCTCGCCTCCGGACAGCTGCGAGGACCGCTGCCTCCTGCGGTCGGCCATCCAGGGGAACAGCTCCGTGACGGCAGCGAGGTCCCACGGCCCCGCCCGGTGTCGGTAGGCGCCGGTGCGCAGGTTCTCCTCGACGGTCAGCGATCCGAACAACCGTCGCCCTTCGGGGACCGAGGCGATGCCGAGCGCGACCCTGCGGTGGGTCGGAAGCCGGGTGACGTCGACGCCGTCGAGCAGGATCTCGCCGCGGCTCGCCGGCAGGATCCCCGCGACACAACGCAGGAGGGTGGACTTGCCGGCCCCATTCGCTCCGATCACCGCCACCACCTGCCGCTCGGCGACCGTCAGCGACAGGTCGGTGACGGCCCGCAGCTGGCCGTGATGGACGTCGAGTCCGCGGATCTCGAGGCAGGTCTGTGGGGAGTTCATGCCACGTCCTCGTCGGTGGCGACCGCCTGCCCGAGGTAGAGCTCGCGGACGGTCGGGTCGGCCAGGACGTCGGCGGGGAGTCCGTCGGCGACCACGCGGCCTCCGGCCAGACAGGCGAGCCGGTCGACCGTGGCGGTGAGGGCGTGTACGACGTGCTCGATCCAGACGACTGCGATGCCGGTGTCGTGGAGCGACCGCACCAACGTGACCAGCTCGGCCACCTCGGGATCGGTCAGGCCGCCGGCGACCTCGTCGAGCAGCACGAGCCGCGGTCTCGTCGCCAGTGCACGGGCGAGCTCGAGGCGCTTGCGCTGCAGGAGGGTGAGTGACCCGGCGACGCGGTTGGCCACGTCGTACATGCCGGTCCGGTCCAGGGTCTCCCCGGCGAGGGTGGCGGCCGCCTGGCCGCGGGTGCCGGCGCCGGTCGTCGCGGCCACCAGGACGTTCTCGAAGACCGTCATCTTCTCGAACGGCCGGGGGACCTGGTAGGTGCGTCCCAGGCCCAGCCGGGCCCGTCGATGTGCGCTCACGCCGGTGATGTCACGACCGGCGAACAGGACCGCGCCGGAATCGGGGTGGAGGTCGCCTGAGATCATCGCGAACAGCGACGTCTTCCCGGCCCCGTTCGGCCCGACGATCCCGAGGGTCTCGCCCGCGGAGACCACGAGGTCGAGATCGGTCGCGACCGTCACCTTCCCGAACCGCTTGGTGACTCCGCGCAGCTCGAGGAGGTGATGTGTCGGATCGGTCATCGGCCGGCAGGGTTCAGCTGAAGGTCGGCTGGAGGTCGCCGGTGAGCGGCATGTTCGGGTTGGCGTGGTTGTCGACGATGAAGATGTCCCACGGGAACTTCTTGCCCGGCCGCCACTGACCCCCACACGGCTTCTGGATCGCGATGCCGGGCTGCGGACCGCCGGCGAAGTTCAGCTGGCCGCTCATCCCGGTGTAGTCGAGGTTGTGCAACGCCGCGGCGACCTCGTTCTTGTCCTTCGGGTCGCTCACCTTCTTGAACACCTCCACGGCGACCTCGAACAGGGAGTAGACCGAGCCGAGCGCCTGCGTCCACTGCTTGCCGGTCTTCGACGCGAAGTCGTCGGCCAGCTGCTGCCCGGTGGTGCCGTCGATGCTCGACTCATTGGGGTACGACGGGCTCCACCACACATCGGTCGCGATGTTGTTGCTGAGCTTGCCCAGCGCCTCGGCCTCGGAGGGGAACAGCATCACCTTCGCCACCGTGGCCAGGGTCGGCCGGTAGCCCTGCTGGGCCGCTTGCCGCCAGTAGGTCTGGAAGTCCGGCGGGATCGGTGTGCAGGTGAACAGCTCGGCGCCCGAGCGCTTGAACTTGCTGATCTGCGAGCTGTAGTCCGTCGTACCGTCCTGGTACTTGCCACCGTCGACGACGGTGTAGCCGGCCTTCTCCATCATCGGGCCGAGTCCTTCGCGGAACGCGTTGGCGTCGGTGTCGTCCGGCCACAGGGCGGCGACGTTCTTCGAGCTGACGTCCATCCGCTCCCACATCGGGAAGAAGCAGTCGGCGAACTCCTGCATCCCGAGGAAGAACATCGTGGAGTAGGTGAACTCCTTGCCGGGCTTGCCTCCTCGGCCGAAGAACCACGCCTCCCACGGCACGATGGTGGTCACGTTGGGCATCCCGGAGGCCTCGCACTGGTCGGCGACCGGGTTCGACGTGTCGGGGGTCCCCGAGCTCACGACGAGGTCCACCTGGTCGCTGTTGATCAGCTCCTTGGTGACCTCCGTGGCCCGGGTAGGGCTGGACTGGGAGTCCTTGACCACGATCTCGATGGAGCGCTTCTTGCCCCCGGACGTGATGCCGCCCTGGAGCGCGCTCTGGATCGTCTGGACCACGAAGCCGTCCGAGGACGCGAACGACGCCAGCGGGCCGGTCTGGGGCGAGACCAGCCCGATCTTCAAGGTGTCGCTGGACGAGGACGACGAGCCCTTGAGCCCGCCGCACGCGGAGAGCAACGACGAGCCCCCGACCGCTGCGGCACCGAGGCCGGCCCATTTGAGCACGGACCGTCGGTCCAGGCCGCGGAGTTGGTCGTTCATGCGGTTCTCCTCTCGAGGGGCACAGCTCGGGTCGTGGCGACAAGCCGGATCAGACGGTCCGGGTCACAAGGGGTCGGATCAGAAGGGTCGGATCAGAAGGGGAAGCTGGGCGGCTCGGACCGGACCGTGACCCAGCGGGTCTCGGTGAAGGCGTCGATGTTCGCGGGAGCCCCGCCGAAGCGCGAGCCGGTGCCGGACGAGCCGAGACCGCCGAAGGGTGCGTTGGCCTCGTCGTTGACGGTCTGGTCGTTGATGTGGACGATCCCGGTCGGGATCCGGTCCGCCAGCGCGAGACCGCGCATGACATCGCGGGTGATGATGCCCAGCGACAGGCCGTAGTCGCCGTGCGTCGCCAGGGCCACGGCCTCATCCAGGCTCGAGAACCGGGTCACCGGGGCGACCGGCCCGAACACCTCCTCGGCGAAGGCCGGATCCTCCAGGCCGACTCCGGCGAGCACGGTGGGCCGGTAGAAGAGGCCGTCGTACTCACCGCCGGCGCGGACCTCGGCTCCTCGGTCGCTGGTCGCGGTGACCAGGCCGTGGATCTTGTCCCGCTGAGCGGCGTCGATCACCGGGCCGAGTGCCACCTGGTCGGTGGCGGGGTTGCCGACGGGGAGGTGCGCGGCCTTGTCCGCCAGCGCCGTCACGAAGTCGTCGTACAGCCGCTCGCTCACGAGATGACGTCCGGTGGTCATGCAGATCTGGCCCTGGTGGAAGAACGACCCCCACGCAGCCAGGTTCACGGCCTTCTCGACGTCCGCGTCATCGAGAACGACGAGCGCGGAGTTGCCGCCGAGCTCGAGATGCACCCGCTTGAGGTGGCGTCCCGCCGCCTCGCCGACCGCACGGCCGGCCGCCGTGGATCCGGTGAAGGAGATCACCCGGACGTCGGGATCCGCGAGCAGCGCCTGGCCGACGTCGACTCCCCCGGGGACGAGCTGGAGCAGGCCCGGCGGCAGGCCGGCCTCCTCGAGGATCCGGACGATGTTGACCCCACCGGTGACCACGGTGCGCGGGTCTGGCTTAAGGAGTACGGCGTTGCCGAGGGCCAGCGCCGGGGCCACGGAGCGGATGCTCAGGATGAGCGGCACGTTGAAGGGCGAGATCACCCCGACCACGCCGGCCGGCATCCGTCGTGCGAACGAGAGCCGGGGCTCCTCGCTCGGGAGCAGCTCGCCGTACGCCGTGCCGGGGAGGGCCGAAGCCGCGTAGCACTCCTCGGCGGCGACGTGGAGTGCGAAGCCGGCCAGGCCCGGGATCGCGCCCACCTCGCGCACGTTCCAACCCGCGATCAGGTCGGCGTGCTGCCCGAACAGGTCACCGGCCCGACGGAGGACCGCGGCGCGCTGGGTGTGGGGGAGTGCGGCCCACTCACGCTGGGCGGCCACCGCGCCCTGCGCCGCACGACGTACGTCGTCGGCGGTTGCCCGACCGGTGCGACCGAGCTCTTCCCCGGTCGCGGGCTCGACCACTGGCGCATCACCGCCGGCGCCCTCGACCCAGGCTCCGTCGAGATAGATGCGGCCGGCCCAGTCGGCCTGGCCCTCGTCCTGCACAGCGGTCATCGGTGGCGCCTCCTCGGCGGGAGTCCTTGCGGGATCCCCTTGCCCTCTCTGTGTTCACTATGCGAACATCTGTTGGCGTTGCGAACATAGGCCCGCCCGGAACCGAGTGTCAAGGGCCAGAGGCGATCCCGGTCGCGAAGGGAGGTCGGCACTAGGGTGAGTGAGGTGAGCGGGTCGCAGGCCCCGGTGGCAGACTCCGTCCAGTCGCTGGTGCGTGGGTTGGCTGTGATCCGGGTCTTCGACGCCGACCACGCGCACCTCACGCTCAGCGAGGTGGCCCGCAGAGCCGATCTCTCCCGTGCCACCGCACGCCGCGTCCTCCACACCCTGGTCGCGCTCGGCTACGTCGCCACCGACGGCAAGGAGTTCTCGCTCCGGCCGCGCATCCTCGAGCTCGGTCACGCCTACCTGAGTGCGCTCGGGCTCCCCGACGTCGCCACCCCGCATCTCGAACGTCTCCGGCAGGAGGTGCACGAGTCGTGCTCGGTCGCCGTCCTGGACGACACTGACGTGGTGTACGTCGCGCGCGAGGCGACCAGCCGGATCATGACCGTGGCCATCCACGTCGGCACGAGGTTCCCCGCCCATCTGACGTCGATGGGCCGCGTGCTGTTGGCCGCGCTGCCGCCCGCGGATCTCGACGAGGTCCTCTCGCGTGTGGAGCTCGAGCCGGTGACACCTCACACGATCACCGACGAGGCCAGGCTGCGGGGGGAGCTGCGCCGGATCGCCGGCCAGGGCTTCGCGATGGTCGACCAGGAGCTCGAGCTCGGACTGCGCTCGATCGCCGCCCCCATTCGCGACGCCTCCGGGACCGTGTGCGCCGCGATGAACATCTCGGCGAGCGCCCGGCGCGGCACGAAGACCTCGATCCGCACCGAGCTCCTGCCCCCTCTGTTGTCCACCGCCCACGCGCTCGAGCACGACCTGGCGCTGGTGCAGCGCCATTGAGCCATGCTCGGGACGGGAGAGCCTTGCCGACGCAGGGGATCCGGCGTTACGGTTCCCACAACGCACAGTCGTTCGCAGAACGAACACCGGGTCATCCCGGGAACGCACGCTCTACCCGACCTACTCGCACCGGTGCCGCTCCCTCGCCGCACCGAGGACCGAGGTGACAGATGACGTCGTCCACGGACGTGTCCGCCGTGCCGGCGGACGAGCCGCTCGACCAGGCGCAGATCACGCGGGAGATCGAGGAGATCGCGGCAACCGCACGACCCGGTGAGGCCCAGCCCCTGCTGGACTACCCGCCGTACCGGAGCTCGCTCCTGCGCCATCCGACCAAGGCGCTCTGCCCGGCCGATCCGGAGGCGGCCGAGCTGGTCGCCCCGGTGTTCGGACACTCCGACGTGGCCCCCGTGGAGGCGGACCTCACCATCCAAGGCACCGGGGACCCGATCGGGGAGCGGATGGTGGTCACCGGGCAGGTGCTGGACGGCGAGGGACGTCCGGTCCGAGGGCAGCTGGTCGAGATCTGGCAGGCCAACGCGGCCGGCCGTTACATGCACAAGCGCGACCAGCACCCCGCGCCGTTGGACCCGCACTTCGCCGGCACCGGGCGGTGCCTGACCGACGACGAGGGGAGGTACCGCTTCGTGACCGTCAAGCCCGGCCCCTACCCCTGGCGGAACCACCACAACGCCTGGCGGCCGGCGCACATCCACTTCTCCCTGTTCGGAACCGACTTCACCGAGCGGCTGGTCACCCAGATGTACTTCCCGGGCGACCCACTCTTCCCCCTGGACCCGATCTACCAGTCGATCACCGACCCCCGCGCCCGGGACCGCCTGCTCGCGACGTACGACCACGGCCTCTCCGAGCACGAGTGGCAGCTGGGCTACCGATGGGACATCGTGCTGACCGGGAACACCTCCACCCCGATGGAGCGAGCAGATGCCTGACCTCGAGCCCACCCCGGGCCAGACCGTCGGTCCGTTCTTCGGCTTCGCACTGCCCTACCCGGGCGACTCCCGGCTGGTGCCGCCCGGCAGCGCGGGCGCGATCCGCCTGCACGGGACGGTCTACGACGGGGCCGGGGGCCCGATCCCCGACGCGCTGGTGGAGATCCGGCAGGCAGACGCCTCGGGGGTGGTGCCCCGCGTCGAGGGCTCCATCGCCCGGGACGGCGTGTTCACCGGTTGGGGACGCGCGGCGACCGACCCCGGCGGGCGGTATGTCTTCACCACGATCGAGCCCGGACCCGAACGCGACGGAGAGGCGGCCTTCTTCGCGGTGACCGTCTTCGCGCGGGGCCTGCTCGACCGGCTCTCCACTCGCGCCTACCTCCCCTCCCCGGCCTTGGACGCAGACCCGTTCCTCGCGGGGCTCCCCGAGGACCGGCGGGCCACGTTGGTGGCGGTGCGGGACGACGGGGGGCTGCGCTTCGACATCCACCTGCAGGGCGACGAAGAGACGGTCTTCCTCAGCTACCCGCCACGCTCATGACCGACCACGGCCTGCTCGTCCCAGGCTCCCGGCGCGCCGCCGGGATGGCCGACGACGACGCTGTGGCCGAGGCGATGGTGCGAGTCGAGCTGGCGTGGCTCCGGGCCCTGGTCGAGGTCGGCGCCGTCGATCGCGAGCAGGCGGACGAAGTGGCCGCGGAGCTCGTCTACTGGTCCGCCGACAGCCTCGAGCTCGCGGAGGAGGCGGAGGACGCCGGCAACCCGGTGGTACCGCTCGTGCGCGCGATCAAGGAACGGGTCGGCCCGGCGTGCGCGGACGTGGTCCACCGAGGTCTGACCAGCCAGGACACTCTGGACACCGCGATGATGCTGCTCGCCAAGGACGCGCTCGTGCGGGTGCGCGAGTCGCTCGACGCCGTGGCGGCGGCGCTCGCCATGCTCGCCCGCGAGCACTGGAGCTCGGTGATGGTGGGACGCACGCTGACCCAGTACGCCGTACCGGTCACCTTCGGGCTGACCTGCGCCCGGTGGCTGGCAGGTGTGCTCGACGCGGTCGATGACGTCGACGCGGTCGTGCCCACCCTGCCGGTGCAGTGCGGCGGCGCGGCCGGGACCCTCGCTCTGGTCGGCGAGCTGACCGAGGACCCGGTGGCCGCGGCCCGCGCGTTCGCCTCCGAGCTGGACCTCGTGTGGCCCGGTCTGCCGTGGCACACCCAGCGCCGTCCGGTGACGCGCATCGGCGATGCGCTGGTGACGAGCTGTGACGCCCTGGGCGTGATCGGCTCCGACGTCGCGCTGCTCTCGCGCCCGGAGATCGGTGAGGTCCGCGAGGGCGCGGTGCCCGGTCGCGGCGGGTCGTCCACGATGCCCCACAAGCGCAACCCGGTGCTCAGCGTGCTGGTGCTGGCCGGCGCGCTCCAGGCCCCGCTGCTGGCGGCCCAGCTCCACCTCGCGGCGGCGCAGGCCGTGGACGAACGTCCGGATGGCGCCTGGCACAGCGAGTGGCCGGCGT